>NZ_JAHBCZ010000022.1:0-322506 GCF_019956035.1 Pseudomonas sp. A-RE-22 | reverse complement strand
GTACTCACCCACCCGCCCAGCATCCCTGTATATCGGCGTTTGCGTCTTACTTTCCAGACATGCAAATCAAGTCAGATCAGACACCACTCTTCACTTTGGTCCAGATCCGCGTGCGGATCCGCTCCAACTTCAATGGCAGTGGCTCAAGAGGAATAAGTGTTGCGACCGTTTTTTTGTCTGGATAAATCCAAGGATTGTCTCGCAGCTTCTGCTCGACAAACTCGGCGGCATCCTTATTGGCGTTAGGGTATAGCGTGTGGTTTGAGGTCTTGGCGATAACTTCTGGTCGCATCATATAATTAATGAACGTCATGCCTTCCTTGGGATGGGGAGCATCTTTCAGCAAAACCAGATTCTCCGACCAGGACAGCGCTCCTTCGCGAGGCAGGCTGTAGGCGATCTTGCGCCCCGTGTTGGTCTTCTCGTTGATGGCCTGTGCCGCAAGGGCACCATTGGCCCATCCCACAACTGCACAAATATTGCCGTCAGCCAGGTCGGCGTCGATTCTGGATGAGTCGAAATATAGGACATAAGGACGGATTTTCAACAGCAAGGCCTGGACTTTCTGGTAATCCTCCGGGTTCTTACTATTGCTAGGGAGTCCAAGGTAATTCAAGGCAATGGAAATGATCTCACTTGGAGAGTCAAGCATTGCCACACCACATGACTGGAGCTTGCTAATGTTTTCTTCTTTGAAGATCAGGTCCCAACTATTCACCGGAGCACTATCACCCAATGCCACCCTGACTTTGTCAACGTCATAACCAATGCCGGTAGTGCCCCATAGATAAGGTACGGCGTAGCGGTTACCAGGGTCATTGACCGCGAGCTGGGCCAAGAGCTCAGGATCAATATGTGAAAAGTTACTCAGTTGACTACGATCCAACGGCTGAAGGACTCCCGCCTGGATCAGGCTGGGCAACACATTGGAGGTCGCCACAACCACGTCATAACCGGTGCGCCCAGCCATGACCTTGCTCTGCATGATTTCGGCGCTGTCGAACGCATCCATATGCACGCTCGTACCAGTTTCCTGTTCAAACTCCTTTGGCGTCTCCGGCGCAAGCAACCCGAACCAGTTATACAGATACATCCCGGGCTCTACAGCCGCTACTGATGTGCTTATCCCTGCACAGAGAAGCGAGGCGGAAAAAATGGTTCGCAAATGTGACTTTCTCATGCAACATCCTTGTCAAGACGATATGCCCTCATGGCCATCGTTAACCCTGGCAGTGAATATACCGGGTGTTACCGAATAGTAAATACCTACGAATACTTACCTTTGACCTGCGAATCCCTAACCCTAAAGGGGTAGAAAATGCCGTTTGACCTCCACAGCCTGGCTTGGCATCGATCGATTGGAAAGCTGATCATGCAGCTGAATCGTCCAGATTTCTGGAGTTCACTTGTTCGCACATTAAATGAGTATGTACAGATCGATAATTGGGTTGTATTGATTTTCAGCAATCAACACGTGCAGGTCGTTAGCCTTCCTGAGATAGCAGACGCGGAAGAAGTCGACGCATTCATTCATCGCTATGTGAAAGGTCTTTACTTGCTGGATCCGTTCTATATAGCCAATCGGGAAAATCCACAGAGTGGTTTCTTCCATCTATTGGATATTGCACCGGCATACTTTCTTGAAACCGAGTACTACCACAAGTATTTTGCACAATACATTTCCATGGATGAGGCACAGTACAATGTCCAGCTCGACCCCGACAGAACGTTGTGCATTTCCATCGGCAGCAAAGTTCGCTTTAGCCAAGAACAAATAACCATGCTTGACATCATCAAGCCGTGGGTGACTGCATTAATGCATCAGCGCATGGGCTATGAAGTTGACGTAGAGAAAACTCCGGCTGAACCGCCTCTGTGGCCGGAAACGGTCAATCAGCTTGGCACCCAAATAACAGCACGCGAGAGTGATGTACTCCGTTTATTGCTCAGCGGCTTCTCCAATAAAGAGATAGCCGGAAAGCTGTCCCTCTCGGCGGAGACCATAAAAGTTCACCGCCGCAACATTTACGCAAAATTAAATATCAAGTCACAATCTGAGCTCTTTGCTCGATTCTTCATGCCCAAACAGAATATTCCCGCTACCCATTGAAGTCAGGGCAGCGAGCTGATTTGCGCGGTCATGCGCCTGCAAGCATCAAGTCCAGATTCTGCACCGCCGCGCCAGCGGCGCCCTTCCCAAGATTGTCAAACACCGCAGCCAGCAAAACCTGCCCGGTCTCATCATTCTCAAACACCGACAATCGCAAATCATCGGTTCCGTTAAGCGCTTGAGGATCAAGGGACGTCATCTCCTTGGATTCCTGCATCGACATCACCTGTACATGGCGCGCATCGGCGTAGTGCTGCATCAAACATCCATGCAACTGCACCGCGCTCACGCCTGGCGCCAGCAATCGGGTTTGCAAGGGAATGGTCAGCACGATCCCCTGCCGAAAAGCGCCATAGGCCGGCACGAACATCGGCCGCTCCGTCAGTCCGCTTTGCTGCTGAATCTCCGGAATATGCTTGTGTGCCAGCCCCAGCCCATAGACCTGAAACGCCGACGCCTGTGCTGCGCCTGCGCCCTCATGCTCTTGCACGCCGACGCGTCCTTTTCCGGAATAACCCGACACAGCATGAATGTTCAGCGGGTAATCCCTGGGCACTAATCCGGCCTCCAGCAATGGACGCAGCAACCCGATCGCCCCCGTTGGGTAGCAACCGGGATTGCTGACCCGGCGCGCGGCGGCGATGCGTTGGGCCTGTTGCGGATTCATCTCTGCGAATCCATAGGTCCAGTCTGCGTGGGTGCGGTGCGCCGAACTCGCATCGATCACCCGAACGGCGGAGTTTTCGATGGTCGCTACCGCGTCGCGTGCGGCTTGGTCGGGCAAGCAGAGAATCGCGATGTCGCAGTGGTTGATGGCTTCGGCGCGACGTTGCGGATCCTTGCGATGTTCAGGGCTGAGGGTGAAAAGCCGCAGATCGCTGCGCTCGCGCAGACGTTGATGGATTTGCAGCCCGGTGGTGCCTTGGTCGCCATCGATGAATACAAGGGGACTTGCCATGGAATGCTCTCGGACATTGGAAATCAGGAGCCCAATCTTCAGCGAGGCTCTAAGATAGGAAAAGTTGAATTTATAAACGATGAAATTCAGTTTTTCTGAACAAGGAATCCCTCATGCGCGAAATCAGCCTCGACCGTCTGCGCACCTTGGTAGCGATTGCCGACCTGGGGTCGTTTGCCGAGGCCGCCCGTGCGCTGCACCTTGCACCACCCACCGTCAGTCTGCATATCGCCGACCTGGAGGCGCGCGTGGGCGGCAAGCTGTTGTCGCGCACGCGCGGGCGCGTTCAGCCTTCAGCGATAGGGAACACATTGGTGGAACGCGCGCGGCGCCTATTGGCGGACGCAGAGCAGGCGCTTGAAGACGTTGAACGTCAGGTTCAAGGGTTGGCCGGGCGTGTGCGGTTAGGCGCCTCCACAGGGGCCATCGCACAGTTGCTGCCGCATGCGTTGGAGACATTGAGCCAACGCCACCCCGCGATCGATGTACAAGTCGCGGTGCTCACCTCCCAGGAAACCTTGAAGAAACTTGCCGAGGGCGCTTTGGAGGTTGGCTTGGTTGCGCTGCCGCAGCCGCCGGTGAAGGGCTTGCGGATCGAGCCGTGGCGACGGGACCCGGTCATGGCGTTCCTGCCGGCTCACTGGGAGTCCCCGGAAGTTGTGACCCCCGCTTGGCTGGCCGCTCAGCCGTTGATTTTGAATGACGGCACCACGCGTCTTTCGCGCTTGACGGCGGAGTGGTTCGCCAGTGATGGGCAACAGCCTGCGCCGCGTATTCAACTGAACTACAACGACGCGATCAAAAGTCTGGTGGCGGCAGGATATGGTGCGACGTTGTTGCCCCATGAGGCGGCCACGCCATTGCTCGATAACAGGATCGTCATGCGGCCACTAAAGCCCTTATTGTGGCGTCAACTGGGTATCGCCCACCGCAGTCAGGAGATCGAACGGCCTACGCAACATGTGCTGGATGTGTTGTGGGAGTTGAGTGCGGAGTGATTATGTCTGGGCATGAGGTATTCTGCGCGGCGTAAAACACGATCCAGGCCTGCGACGTGCAACCGATTGTCACGTCCCCTTGATCGATCTAAAAGCGGCGCACCAGGAGATCTGCATGTTGATTGGACATCGCTTCGAGCGCACCGCCCAGGATGACCTGCACATCCACTCGCGCAACCGGGTGCAGAGCGCCTTCGTGCTGCTGACAGGCGCGCTTGCCTTCATCTTGCCGGTGGCGTTCGCCGTATTTGTGATCGCTGATGGGGGCACGCCGCTGATTGACGTCGATCCACTGTCCTCACTGCTGATCGTGCTCGGGTTGCTGCTGATTCCCGCACTCGGCCTGCTCCTGATGGTGTACACCGGCATCCACGAGACCTTGCTGTTATCGCGACACGACGGTGAAGGCAAGCGCCGCACCCGAAACTTTTTTGGGCGCCGCGAGCGTGTGCATTCGGTCTTTAGAATCGATACCCCCAAATGCCTCGAACTTCGCCGCTGCCAAGATGCCGAGCCGGCCTACACCCAGCTGTGGCTGGTGATGCGCGATGGCAGCGAACACCGCCTGACGACCGACAACGTTCCGGTAGTGCCGGGAAGTCAACGCACCGACGTATGGCTGCGTGAGCTGGCCGACTACCTGAACGTGGCAGTGCCCACCGAAGTCGTGGCGGGCTCGGCGGCGGGTGTGAAGAAGGCAATCTACAGGCCTGCTCCAGCCCCAACCAGCGGTAAAACGGTGAGGGAAGCCAGGCAGCGCAAAGCCAAGGGGCTCACGCGTTCCCATGAATCCACCGAAAAACTCGGCACGCCCGCACGCGCCCTGCTCCTTCTAATGGGTGTTTTCCTGGCACTATTGGAGCTGAGTCGCGTCATCGCATTGGTGCCCGCTCTGTTTGCCGGGCGGCTGCGTGTCGGCGGTCGAACGGGCACGACAACCTTCTACTGGGCCGAGCAACCGCTCACCTTCTCATTCAACCTGCTGGTGGGCATGGCCGAGGTGTTGATCCTCGGATTCATCGCCTGGGGTTGTCTGCGCATGGCGATCCGGGGCCGGATGAGTTCCCATCCCTGAGAGTAGTCAATTCGACAGCGGCGCCACAGAACCCTCAAAGCCACCTTTAAATGGCAGAATCTCCTTAATTGATCGTTTTGGAGACCCCCATGCTTCGCGTATTTGAACAAAGACTCGACCCCTTCCCGCCCGACGAGGTACCGCCGCCACCCGAAGGCCTGGCTCGGTTTCTGTGGGCGTGCACACGGGGCGCCCGCGGCTATATCCTTGCGTTTGCGCTGCTCAGCGCCGGTGTGTCGATCTACGAAGCCTGGCTGTTTTCCTTCCTCGGTCAGGTCGTGGATCTGCTCTCGACCTGGCAAGCCGGTGGTGAGGCGGCGGCGCAGGAAAGTCGCGTGCTATGGGGCATGGGCATCGTCATGGTGGCGAGCATCGGGCTGGTGGCATTGCGGACCATGGTGCAGCACCAGGTATTGGCGATCAATCTGCCGTTGCGGCTGCGTTGGGACTTTCACCGCCTGATGCTGCGCCAAAGCCTGTCGTTTTTTTCCGATGAGTTCTCCGGCCGGGTCACCACCAAGGTGATGCAGACTGCGCTGGCCGTGCGCGACGTGCTGTTCACTCTGATCGAGATCGCACCCGGCATCGGCGTGTATTTCATTGCGATCATCGCATTGGCCGGCGGCTTCGCCCTGAAACTGATGCTGCCTTTCGTGGCCTGGATCGTGTTGTTCGGGCTGGCCATGCTCTACTTCGTGCCCCGCTTGGGCAAAGTCGGACAGGAACAGGCCCATGCGCGCTCCTCGATGACCGGACGGATCTCCGACGCCTACACCAACATCACCACCGTGAAGCTGTTCTCCCACTCCAACCGTGAAGCGCACTTCGCGCGCGCGGCCATGGAGGACTTCAAGCAGACCGGCTTTCGCCAGATGCGCCTGGTCAGCCAATTCGAAATCGTCAACCAAGCGTTGGTGGTGGGGTTGATCATGGCTGCAGGCGGTTATGCACTGTGGCTGTGGCACCAGGGTGACGTCGGCGCCGGTGCCGTGGCGGCGATTACCGCCATGGCGTTGCGTATCAACGGCATGTCGCATTGGATCATGTGGCAAATGACCTCGCTGTTCGAGAGCATCGGCACCTTGCAGGACGGCATGGCCACCCTGACCCGCGGCCCCAAGGTGCAGGATGCGCCGGACGCCGCGGTGCTGGCGACCACTGGCGGAGCGGTCACCTTCGACAAGGTGAGCTTCAACTACAACGGTGAACGCCAGGTGCTCGATGGCTTGAGCCTGAACATTCGCCCGGGCGAGAAAATCGGCCTGGTAGGCCGCTCCGGCGCGGGCAAATCCACGCTCATCAACTTGCTGCTGCGTTTCTATGATGTCGACAGCGGGCAGATTCGCATTGACGGGCAAGACATTGCCCACGTGACGCAGGACAGCCTGCGCAGCGCCATCGGCATGGTCACCCAGGATACCTCCCTGCTGCACCGCTCCATTCGCGACAACATCGCCTATGGCCGACCCGATGCCAGCGACGCACAAATCCGCCGAGCCGCGGCCAATGCCCAGGCCGATGAGTTCATCAGCCAACTGAGCGACCGCCAGGGTCATAGCGGCTACGACACCTTGGTGGGCGAGCGCGGCATCAAGCTTTCGGGCGGCCAGCGCCAGCGCATCGCAATTGCTCGTGTGATGCTCAAGAACGCCCCGATCCTGCTCCTCGACGAGGCGACCAGTGCGCTGGATTCGGAAGTCGAAGTGGCCATCCAGGAAAGCCTCGATGAAATGATGCAGGGTAAAACTGTCATCGCCATTGCTCATCGACTGTCGACGATTGCGGCGATGGATCGACTGATTGTCATGGATGATGGACGCATCATTGAACAGGGTACCCACGCTGAATTGCTCGCCAAGAACGGTATTTATGCGCGGCTGTGGCACCATCAGAGTGGCGGATTCCTGGGTGAGGACCGGGGGGTGACGGAGGACATGGATCAGGTATGAGCGCTGAGCGCTTGGGGATGATCTGCAAGCGGGTGTTTTGGGTCGGAAGCTGCTCTGCTTCCGACCCGATTTATCTTGGAAAAATGGGGTCTATCCCACGCCAGTTACGAACGTCTATCTAGGGTCGATGACATCCAGCGCCCGGTTTGCCAATAGCTGACCCAGCTCGATCAACTGTTGCAACCCTAGTGCAACATGCCGTCGAGAATCCTCCAGGTCGAACGCCAAATCGCCGGCCATGGCATTGGCGGAGGCCAAGGTTTCGCTGAGATTGGCCAACAGGCTTTCAGCATCGACATCCTCCACGACGGTGAATAGCTGCTCCGGAGGTGGCTTCTTGTCAGGCTGGGCGGGCTTGGGGTTCAGATAGGAATCGATAACGCGTTCGGCGTTGGCGTCGGCTGCGATGTCCAGGTGCAGCGGTGGAACGGGTGGGTCGGGGATGAGTTTGTCCATGGAGTGCTCCTAACGTAAGTGGGAGCCGCCACGTTCGCTGCTAAACGAGTGGGTGGCAGCCGTGCGCAGGTTAGCAGACCGGTACGTTAGGAAACCGGCGCACCCGAGGATGCCCTGCGCACAGCCGCCATAAGAATTCGAGCAATAAAAATGCCCGCACTGAAGGCAGTTGCCATGCGCCTAACGTGACTCCGAGCTGCTAAACCCGACCGCTAAACTGGCAGCGGTGGACAAAGACTAGGCACCGGAATCAGCAGGCGCAAGAGGCTGGAATTTTCTAGGAAATGTCCTGCAAGTCAATGGGGAATATTCGCTCCGTCGATTCCTACGACAAGCTCGTTCAACCATTCCCCCACCGAAGCGCTGCGCGACGGGTGCGATATGATTGGGAGACGGTTGCGGGCGCAAGCTGCGGAGCGAGGGGAAATGAACGATCTTGGATCGCCCTCTCCACTCGACTAATATTTCTGTAATAAATTGGGATCATTCACGCCCTCGGGAACATACGTACTCCCCTGGCCAACGTAAAAATCATTTGGCTTGGCCGATTCGGCATAAGCTTCGATTTCATTGAGACTCATGCTCGGATCCGCCTCAAGAGCCGCCTTGAAGTTTTGTGTCGTCGTTATTGAATTATCCCAATTGAGTTGGCTTTCTTCTGAAACCAGTCCAGAAGGAGCTAAAGTCTTGATGCAATTTTCACCACACTTCTCTCCCTCGACAACATCCCTCCAGTGAGGTCCAAAAGTAAAGACGGCAAAATACATTGTTTTCGCCTTGACTTTATCAATACCAAGATCGATGAGCGCGTAATAAAACATCCGATGCGTTTCAACCCACGACCGGACCCGATTTTCTTCGTAGCAATAATGATCCTGAACAATTGCCGCTTTCAAGAAAGACGCGTCGTAAGCATCGCCTATTATAGGTTGCGCCCATTTGGGGATCGACGCGCCATCCGTGGTTCCTGACTCATGATTGCCTGCTTTCCAAATATCGGTTTGCCAAACCAAGCCATTTGGCGATTTGAACGTAAGCATCGATCCTAACTGACACTTTCGCTCCTTGGTAAATTGGCAGCCTTCAGGGAGTAGCTTCAGCTCTCCTGTAAATTGACTCGCAAAAAGTGTATTCGAGGCACTCATCAACAGTACCAGAAATGCCATGGCCCTACGCATATCGCCCCTCTCCTTGTTCGATATAACAATTAGCCAACTTAAATAATTTTTTATAGCGCTTAGCGCCTCACGTACAACAAGTTCATCAGGGGGTGCCAGTGGACTATAGCAGTCAATTTTCCAGGCAGATCCCAACTTCAAATGGCTCAGCCAATTAATACAATAGATGTCATAATCCAAGCCTGCTCATACCAGAGACGGATCAATGACCACCGAACGCTACGACCAACTCGCCATCTTCGCCGCCGTAGCCCAGGAGCGCAGCTTCACCCGCGCAGCGGCCAAACTCGGCATGTCGCAACCGGCGCTGAGCCGGGCGATGCGTCAGTTGGAGGAGCGGCTGGGGGTCAGGTTGTTGTCGCGAACCACTCGAAGTGTCGCCCCGACCGAAGCCGGTGAACACCTGCTGCGGGTGGTCGCGCCGCGGTTCGAAGAGATCGATAACGAGATGGCAATGCTCAGTGAGTTTCGCGATAAACCGGCGGGTAAGCTGCGCATCACTGCCGGTGAGCACTCCGCGATCACGATCCTGCAATCCGTTCTCGCCAGGCTGCTACCTGATCATCCCGACCTCAACATCGAAATCATCGTCGACTATGGCTTTACCGATATCGTCGCGGAGGGTTTCGATGCCGGTGTGCGGCTGGGTCCGCAGGTGGCCAAGGACATGATTGCCCTGCGCATCGGCCCTGACATGCGCATGGCGGTAGTGGGCTCGCCCGCGTATTTCGCCCGGCATGCCAAGCCGGTCATCCCAGACGACCTTACGGCGCACAACTGCATCAACCTGCGCATGCCGACCCATGGCGGCCTCTACGTCTGGGAGTTCGAGAAACAGGGGCAGGAATTGAACGTCCGGGTGGAAGGCCAGTTGGTGTTCAACACCATCGCGATGCGCCTGGAGGCAGCGCTGCAAGGCTTGGGGTTGGCCTTCATGCCGGAGGACCTGGTGCAGGACGCCGTCGCGCAAGGCCGGTTGATTCGGGTGCTGGAAGATTGGTGCGAGCCGTTTTCCGGCTACCACCTCTACTATCCCAATCGCCGCCAAAGTTCACCGGCCTTCACGCTGCTGCGCGAAGCCTTGCGCTACGAGGGTTGACTGGCCTGGACGGTGTCCAATGCTTCGGCGGCGCGCTTGGCCGCGGCGGCATCGCCCTGCTCGCCCAGTAGCTGGATCAGTTGCCGCAGTTGCGCGGCGCTCAAGCCGACGCGCAGGCTGGCGGCCATGTGCGAGCGCAGTTGTGACTCCACACCGGGGGTGACCGCCAGCGCGGCGACTGTCGCCAGCTCACGGCTTTGCCAGTCCAGGTTGTCACGCTCGAAAATGTCGCCGAACAGGTGCGTCTGCAAGTACTGGTTGATGACTGGGACGAAGTCGAACAACGGTCCCTGGACGGGCGCACCGGCAATGCGCGTCTGATTGGCCTTGCCCGCCGCCAGCAGCGCATCGCCGGTAGGGATCAGGCGAACGGGCTCGCGCCCCGGGTCGTCCTGGACGCCGCGTTGCTTGCGCGCCTGCACCACTTTCATCAATTCGCCGAGGGCGTTGAGGCTGCGGGGAAAGCCACTGTAGGCGTAAAGCTGCACCAGGATTTCCTTCGCCTCACTGACGGAGAGGCCGGCATCCAGCCCTTGATTCAAGGCGGTATTGAGGCCGGGCATGTTGCTCGTCGCCATGGCGGCGGCAATCAGCGGGATGGCTTGCTGCTTGGTCGATAGGGTTTGCGAAACCGCCACGGCATCCGGCTTGGTCGATGGCGTCGACACTCCAGCGGCGCTGTATTGTTCTTCGCTGACCTTCTCCAGCCACTCCACGTTTTTGCCCTCCACCGTGCCAGTCACGGCCAGGTGGGTCATGGCGCTCGTCGGCGCGGCGCCATGCCAGTGCTTGACGCCTGGCGGGCAGACGATCACGTCGCCCGGGAGGATCTGCTGCACGGGCTTGCCCCATTCCTGCGTCAGGCCGACACCGGAAATCACCACCAAGCGTTGTCCGGCGGGATGGGTATGCCAGGCCGAACGCGCGCCCGGTTCGAAGCTGACGTAGGCGCCGGCGGCATTGATTTCATCGGTTGCCGGGAACAGCGGATCGACCCGCACGCGCCCGGTGAAAGAGTCCGCCGGGCCTGCGACCGCGGCCTGGCTGCCGGCTCGGCTGATCTGTTGCGAAGTCCGGGACGCGCTGGTGCTTTCTGTACTGGCGGCGTCGACAAAAGGCGCCGCCGCGCATAGCGCAAAACAAAGGCTACCGGTTGAACGCAGAGTCATTTGGCTTTCCTCTCGATTGATATCGTAGAGAAACAAATTAACCTTGCTGCATTAATCGATAAACCATGCCAATGACATAGCACTCATATCGCAATCACATAAATCCGACTTACTTGATCTCAACCAACCGCACTGCCTGTGATCCGTCCAGCGACAGGTGAATCACCGCGGCTTTGCTTGGGAAGTTCGGCGCGTCCTCGTCGGTATTCTCCATCACGGGAATGTCGATCAGGGTCTGCTCACCGGTCGGATCGCTGACCAGCTTGGCATCCAGTTTGTCGATGGCACGCCAGCTGTCGCCACCGATGCGCATCACGTCCAACAGACTGTAATGCGGCACGCCCTCCTCGTTCTCTTCGGGCGTAAAGGCCGCCAGATATTGGCTGTAGTTGTTGCCCATACCGAAACCCTCGACGGTGAAGACCGCGAGGGTGACCTGGCTGTCTTCGCCGGTGTCCAGCGTCTGCACCAGCGTTGCTTCGGGGTAGCCGGTGGCGTAGCTGTCCTTGATGAGCGCTACCAAGTGCCCGATCTGTACTTCCAGGGCTTTCGGAACGGGTTTCGATTCAGCGGCGTGAGTCAGGGTGCAGGTGAAAAACAAGGCGGCGGTCAGCAGGCGCAATTTCATGAAGGTGAGGTCCGGGGTATTGGGAGATCAGCGCGCAATGGTAGCGGTTGGCCGGGGATTTGGTAGCCCATTGTTGATAGGTTTTGTGGTGGGGTGCACAACCTTGCTCGCGAAAGCGCCGGGGCAGTTCGCAATCGATGTTGGACGCCTTACCCCCACGGAGCTTCAAGCCATCGATGCACTGGAAGCAGCCTGCGCAAACCCCCGCTGCAGGTCCTCGACCAATACCTCGACATCCTCCAACCCCACATGCAAGCGCACCACCGGATTCAACGTCCGATCCTCGGCACTTTGCCGGTCCTTGGTATCAGCGACGGTCACCAAACTCTCGAACCCACCCCAGGATGCACCCAACCCGAACACCTGCAATGCGTCGATGAATCGCTCCAGATAGGCGTCGTCATTTTCGCGTAGTTCAAAGGACAGCAACCCATTGCTACCCTTGAAATCCCGCTGCCACAGCGCATGACCGGGATGCTCGGGCAGTGCCGGATGGAAGACCCGTTTCACCTGCGGCTGCGCCTGCAGCCAATGGGCGATTTCCAGTGCCTGGCGCTCATGCGTGTCCAGGCGTGGCGCGAGGGTGCGGGCGCCGCGCAGGATCAGGTAGGCGTCGTCGGGGCTGACGGTGTTGCCGAAGGTGTCGCTCATGGCCGCCAGTGCCGGCCAAGCCTGCTGCCGAGTGCACACACTGCCCATGACCACGTCGCTGTGTCCGCTCAGGTATTTGGTCAGGGCCATGATCGAGATGTCGGCGCCCAATGTCAGCGGCCGGTACAGCACGCCCGAACCCCAGGTATTGTCCACTGCCAGCAGGATGCCCCGCGGCTTGCAGAGTGCGGCGATAGCTGGCAAGTCGCAGAGTTCGTACAGCAATGAACCGGGCACTTCGGTGTAGACCATTTTGGTGTTGGCTTGCAGCCGTCCGGGCAGGTCGCTGCCGTCGGGGGCGAAGTAGTCGACCTGTATGCCGAAGGCTTCGATGAAGTCCCGGGCCACACGCCGTACCGGGGCATACACCGCATCGGTGATCAGCACATGATCGCCAGGCCGCAGGTAGGCCAGGAAGGTTTGCGCCACGGCAGCCAACCCGGTGCCGAACAGCCGAGTGCGATAGCCACCTTCCAGCTCAGTGACGAGGTCTTCCAGGGCGAAGGCCGTCGGATTGCCCCGGGCGCCATAACTCAGGACTCGCTCGCTGTCGCGCCGGGAGCGGGCGTCACGCATCTGTGCCAGGTTGTCGAACAGCACCGTGCTCAGGCGGCTGACCGGTACGTTGACGGCCCTGGCACCGGCGCCCCTTTCAGTGCGCGCGCCATGGACCAGACGGGTGCGCAGTCGCGCCTCGACAGTGCTTTGAAGCGTTCCGTGCAGTGGCTTGAGGCTGGCGATTTCCTCGTCGTTCATTTGCGCCAGCAGGCCGATTTCCCACGCAAGGTATTGGCGCGCCGCGTCCTTGTTGCCAGCGTGGCGGTCGTGAGTGAAGAACAGGAAATCGATGCACTGTGCATCCGGCAATGTGTCGGCGCCTTCTTGCAGCGCCAGGCCCGCCGAGCGCCAGGCATCTGGACCGCCGTCCAGCAAACGGACCTCAGCGTGAGGCAACTCCAGGGCCGCCAGGGCCGCGAGTCGGGGATCGTCGACCACCAACACCAGCGGCCGCTGCTCCCCCGCCAGCGCACGGGCCAATAACGGCCGGATCGACCAGCGCGCCCCGGCAATATGCCCCTTGCGATACGCCCTGCTCGAACGCAGGTCGATCAATGCCACCGCGTCATCCTTCAGGGCATCGGCCAAGGCCCGCACGCTGATCAGCGGCAGTTCTTCAGGTGCGACGATTGCTGGAACCGGTAGTGCCAAGCCACTGCTCAACCCACCCGACAATACAAAAGCCTCATGCCCCAACTGCCGCAGCCAACTGGCGATGATCGGTGCGCGAACGCCGTCGTTGTCAAACAACACCACCCGCGCCTGACGCACGCCAATATACAGGTCGGTGGATTGAATCAACTGTCCGCCCGGCGTGTGCTGCGCTCCCGGCAGCGTGCCGGCGGCAAACTCCTCGGCGGTGCGCACGTCGCAGAGAAACAGACTGCGCCCAGTGCCCGCTGCCCACTGCTCGACCTGGGTAGCCTTGACCGTAGGCACACCGGCCCGTTCGGCCAGTCGTGTCGCCGCCAAACGCTGCCCCGGCAGCGCGTTGCTTGACACCTGGTCGGCATAGCGACGCTCGCTGCCATGCTCCAGTTGCAGATCCTCCAGGTCCCAGCCTTGCGTACCGTTTTCCAAGGCATAGATCGGGTTTTTCAACCCCAGGTCGATCAGCGTCTGGGCGCCGATGATGCTACGGGTCCGGCCGGCGCAATTGACCACGATCGGCGTCTGCTCGTCCGGCACCAGGTCGTGCACCCGGTAGCCCAGCTCGCCATTGGGGCAACAGATCGAACCGGGAATGGTCATCTTGCGATACTCCTCCAACGGACGGCCGTCGAGTATCACCAACGGTTCACCCTGGGCCTGCCATTGCGCCAGTTGGCGCGCGCTGACGTGAGGCGTGTGCCGGACTGCCTCCACCTGTTCGCCAAAGGCCTTGGACGGCACGTGCACACCGGCAAACAGCTGATAGCCGGCGGCCTGCCAACCATCGGCGCCGCCCTCCAGGATGTGCACATTGGCGTAACCCAACGCTTGCAGGCGTTGCGCCGCACGTGCCGCCAGGCCTGCGCCATCCTGATCATGGAGCACCAACCGAACCTGGAGGTTCGGCGCCAGCCGCCGCGCTTCCAACTCCAAACGGCTATAGGGCAGGTTCACCCCGAAAAACAGATGGGCTTCGCCATACTGGCCGTGCTCGCGCACATCAAACAGGGCGATTTCCTGCCCGTCGAACAACCACTGCTGCAACTGCTGGGGCGTTAGGGTCTGGCTCATGGGAGTCCCGCTGGAAAAATGGAGTGACTGGAACGCGAGTCGCGTCAGTGGGTGTAGGCCTTGATCGACGGCGCCATTTGCGAGGCGTTGTAATTGAGGATTCGCCCGTCAGCTTCGACGCCGTAACGGCCGTTGAGCGATTCCAGTGGCAAGCCATAGAGATGGAAATGCAGGGTCGGTTGTTCGCCTGCGACCCGAATGCCATGCAGGTCGTCACCCAGGAACGCGATGGACGTACCGGGCTGCACCACCACTTCTTTTTCCAGGTGCAACGTGGTGTAGCCAGGCTCGCGACCTTCATCGTCGCGGGTGTAGACGTAGTTGATTTCCTGGCCTTCGACGGCGCTGATGATCGCCCAGGTTTCGTGGTTGTGAGGCAGCGTGCTTTTGCCCGGCAACAGCGAGTTCAGATACAGCGTCGGGGTGTCGCCGTCGTCATTGAGGCGATAGCGAAACGCAGTGCTGCCCTGCCCTGGCACTGGTGCGGGGAAGGTGTCGAAGTTGAACAAGTCGCGGCGCTCGGCCAGGCCTTCCAGCAGGGCGACGATCTCCGCCAGCGCGGCGCGGTCGACATCGCGCTGGTGGATGACGCGCACTTTCTGCAGGAAGTCTTCGATGACATCTGGGCGGTTGAAAATACTCATGAGGCGGGCTCCATTTTTTTCAAAAAGTCAGACGGACAGGCTGTAGCGACTCAGGTTGGTCAACAGGTAAGGATCATCGGCGATGGGCGGCCGTCGCCCCGGGTCACCCAAGGCATGGCGCAGAAACTCCCGGGTGCGCTCGCTGGTGGGGTGCTGGAAAATCCGCTCGGCGCTACCGTGCTCGACGATCACGCCGTTTTCGGTGAAATAGACGACATCGCTGATCTCCTCGGCGAAGCGCATTTCATGGGTGACCAGTACACAGGTCATGCCCTCTTCGGTCAGCTCGCGAATCACCGTCAGCACCTCGCCAACGGTTTCCGGATCCAGGGCCGAGGTCACTTCATCGAACAGAATCAGCTCCGGACGCATCGCCAGGGCGCGGGCAATCGCCACCCGTTGTTGCTGGCCGCCCGAGAGCTGCCCCGGGTAGGCGTCAGCCTTGTGCTCCATGCGCACCTTGGCGAGCAAAGCACGGGCGTCTTTTTCGGCGGCGGCCCGATTGCGGCCCAGGACCTTGCGCGGCGCAATCACCAGGTTCTCCAGGACCGACAGATGCGGGAACAGGTTGTACTGCTGGAACACAAACCCGACGCGCTTGCGCAATTCGATACGCTGGGCTTCCTGAGCCAGCGCGTGAACCTCGGTGGCACCGACGCGGATACTGCCCCGCTGGGGCTGCAACAGGCCGGTGATGCAGCGCAGGATCGTCGACTTGCCCGAGCCGGACGGGCCGATGATCGACACGGCCTCGCCACGGCGTACATCCAGGTCAATGCCCCTGAGCACCGGGTTGCTGCCGAACGACAGGTGCAGGTCGCGCAGGCTGACCAGGGGTTCGGCGACGGTTTCAATAGAAGGCATAACGTCGCTCCAGGTATTGGGTAAGACGGGAAATCGGGTAGCAATAGGCAAAGAACAGCACCAGCAGGCTCAGGTAGATCACCACGGTGAAGCCGGTCAGGTTCACGGTGTTGCTGGCGATCTGCGCGGTGTCGATCACGTCATGCACGCCCACCAGAGACGCCAGCGCGGTGCCCATGGTGATCACCGCGTAGAGGTTCATCCATGGCGGCAACATGCGCTTGAAGCACTGCGGCAGGATGATCGAGCGGAAAATCTGCCCACGGGTGAACGCCAGGGACCGCGCTGCCTCCCATTGGGTGCTGGGGATCGAGGCGATAGCACCACGGAAGATTTCCGCGACATTGGCGCTGGCCGGCAAGGCCAGGCCGAGGGTGACCTTGACCCAATCGGGGAACGCGACATAGGCACTGCCGATACGAATCTCGAACGGGAACACATACGTGGTGAAATAGATCAGCACCAGCCAGGGCGCGTTGCGGAATATCTGCACCCAGATCCGCGCCGGCCAGCGCAGCAGGCGCAGGGGCGACAGCACCATCGCGCCGACCAACAGCCCCGCGACAGAACCCAGCCCGATGGCCAGCAGGCTGATGAGAATGTTCTGACCGAACCCTGCGGCCAGGGCCGGCGACCATTGCAGTAACGCCTTGAGCACCGGGCTGTGCGGGGCGACATACACCAGCCAGGACAACGTCACCAGCCCCAGCAGCACCTTGCCGAAATGTCGCCGCGGCCAGGCCAGCGGCGCGATGACAGACGAATCAATGGCCATAGCCGGGCATCCTCAGGCGCGCTTCGAGGTAGCGCCCCACGCAATTGACGGTGAAACTCAACAGGCCGAAAAAACCCAGGATCAGGATCATCAGTTCCAGCACGTTATCGCTCTGGGTCCAGATCATGATGGCCGCGTAGGTGATGTCGCCCACGGCGATGGCCGAGGCCACGGCGGTCATTTTCACCAGATCGATCAGGTTGTTGATCAGCGACGGCAAGGCAAAACGCAAGGCCAGGGGCAGTTGCACGTTCCATAACAATTGGCGGTTGTTGAAGGCCAGCGAACTGGCCGCCTCCAGGGTCACCGTGGGAACCGCCTCGATACCGGCCCGCAGCGCCTCGGCATGGAACGCGCCCTTGTGCAGCGAGATCACGATCACCACCCAGGCGAAGGGTGTCAGCGGGTTGGCCGCACCGACGGCCTCGGTCAGCAGCATGTTCAGCACCAGGAAGGCGCAATACAGCTGCACCAGGGTTGGCGTGTTGCGGGTGACTTCGACAAATACCCGCGCAGGCCTGGCGAGCCAGGGCTTGCCCGAGATCAACAGCGCCGCCAGACCGACGCCCGCCAGCAGGCTGCCGACAATGGTCAGCAGGCACAACAGCACCGTGGTCAACGCGCCCTGCTCCAACGTGCCGCGCTGATAGGCATCGAGCAAAAAATTGTAGTTGAGGCCGAGCCCGGCGCTCCAATGAACGAATTTCTCCAGCCAATGACTCATGGTTCGTCCCTCAATTGCCCAAAGGCGAAGGCAATACGGCGGCCCGCTTCGACGACGGTTTCGGTCGCCGTGGCGATGGACAGGCGAAACCACGGCGACAAGCCATAAGCACTGCCCGCAACGCCAGCGACACCTTCGTCCAGCAGGTACGCCACGACATCGGCATCGTGCTCCAGGCGCCGACCGTCCGGGCGATAGCGCCCCAGCAACCCAGCGCAGCGCACAAAGACGAAAAAACCACCTTGGGGCTCGAGGACCTCAAGACCTTCGATGTTGCGCAAGCTATTCACCAGCACATCACGGCGCTGACGATAGGCCGCGACCTGCTGCGCAAGAAAATCCAGCCCACCGTCGAACGCCGCCAACGCCGCTGCCTGGCCGACCGAAGAAGCTCCGGAGGTGGATTGCGATTGCACCACGGTCATGGCATCGGTCAACGCCTGCGGCCCGGCACCGAAACCGATGCGCCAGCCGGTCATGGCATAGGTTTTCGACACCCCGCCCACCAGCAGGCAGCGTGCTTGCAAATCCGGCGCGACGTTGAGCAGGCTCTGGGCCGCACGCCCGTCGAAACGAATATGCTCGTAGAGTTCATCCAGCAGAATCAGCACGTGGGGATAGCGCCGCAACACCTGGGCCAAGCCTTGCAGGTCGGCCTCGTTGTACACCGCGCCACTGGGGTTGCCGGGGCTGTTGAGGATCAGCCAGCGCGTGCGCTCGCCGATGTGTTGCTCAAGCTGTTGCGGCGTGAGCTTGCAGCCCTGCTCCAACCCGCATTCGATGAACACCGGCTCACCACCGTTGAAGCGCACGCTGTCCGGGAAGGACGGCCAGTACGGCGTCGGCACCAACACTTCGTCGCCGTCATCGAGGGTGGCGGCGAAGGCATTGAAGATGATCTGTTTCGCACCGCTGGCAATCACGATGGACTCCAGCGGATAGTCCAACTGGTTTTCCGTGCGCAGCTTGCGTTGCACGGACACACGCAAGGCCTTCACGCCCGGCGTCGGCGTGTACTTGGTGGCGCCAGCGGCAATGGCGGCATAGGCGGCCTGTTTGATGTGCGCCGGCGTATCGAAATCCGGCTCGCCGGTGGTCAGGTCGAGGACGTCGCGACCGGCCTCACGCAGGGCCATGGCCCGGGCTTTGGCGGCGGCATTGGCTGACAACGAGACCCGTTGCACGCGCTTGGACAGGTAAAGGGTCATGGCCGCGTTTCCTCCAGGACCTTGCCCGGGTTGAGCAGGTTGCGCGGATCCAACGCCTGCTTGATTCGACGCATCAGATCCAGTTCCACCGCACTTTTGTAGCGACCCAGTACATTCACCTTGCGCTGGCCGATACCGTGTTCGGCGCTGATCGAGCCACCGTGGGCATGGGCGCTGTCGTGGACCAACTGGCTGAGCGCCGCGTAATGGGCCATGTGCGCATCAACCGTGGAGTCCAGCGGATGGGCAACGTTGTAATGCAGGTTGCCGTCGCCCAGGTGTCCGAAGGTGTAGTGCCGCACGCCGGGGAAATGCTGTTGCAGCAGAGCATCGGTATGGGCAACGAACGCCACGATCTGGGAAATCGGTACCGAGATGTCATGTTTCATGTTTCGACCGGCGCGCTTTTGCGCATCGCTCATGTTTTCGCGCAACTGCCAGAACGCCTGGCTCTGGACGAGGTTTTCAGCGATCAGCGCATCGGCCAGCAACTGCTGCTCGAAGGCCTCACCCAGCACCTGCTCGAAGACTTCCCGTGCATGGCTTTCGCTGTGGTTATCGGACAGTTCCAACAGCGCGAACCAAGGCCAGCGAGTGCCAGGGAAAGGTCGGGGCCCGTCGGGAAACTGCTCGTGCAATAGCGCAAGGCACTCGGCACTGAGCAACTCGAACGCCGTCAGGCTGGCACCAAAACCGGCGCGGGCGTGGGATAGCAAGGCCACTGCCTGCTCCAACGAGTCGAACGCCAGTAGCGCGGTAGCCTGGGCCTTGGGCAGTGGAAACAGCTTCAGGGTCGCAGCGGTGATAATGCCGAGGGTACCTTCGCTGCCAATGAACAGGTCCCGCAGGTCGTAGCCGGTGTTGTCCTTGCGCAAGCCGCGCAGGCCGTTCCAGATTTGACCTTGGGCAGTCACGACTTCCAGGCCCAGAGTCAGTTCGCGGGTATTGCCATAGCGCAGCACCGCGGTGCCGCCAGCGTTGGTGCCCAGGTTGCCGCCGAGGGTGCAACTGCCTTCGGCCCCGAGGCTCAAGGGAAACAGGCGACCGGCTCCGCGGGCAACGTCCTGGACGGTTTGCAGGATGCAGCCCGCCTCGACGGTCAGGGTGTCGTTGTCGGTGTCCACGGCGCGAACCCGATTCATTCGGTCGAGCAACAGCAACACGGCGCGGCCGCTGGCGTCCGGGGTGGCGCCGCCCATCAGTCCGGTGTTGCCGCCCTGCACCACCACGGGTGTATCGGTGGCGGCGCAAGCCCGGACTACCGCAGCGACCTCTTCGGTACTGGCTGGGTGTACAGCGGCAATCACCTGGCCGACGAAACGACCCTGCTTGTCGGTCAGGTACGGCGCGGCCTCTTCACCGTCCTGCACATACCTGTCGCCCACCAGTGCCTGCAACGCCACAAACAACGACTGACTCATGGTTGCGCGGCCAGGGGGACGGCATTGCTGTACTTGGCATGCAGGTCGCGCAGGGCCTGGGACGGCGCCATGCCGGTGCGCTCGCCCAGTTCGATCAGCCAGCCGCTGCGGTGCCACTCGCGCACGATGGCATCAAGTTTTGCCTGGGTATCGTGCTCGCCTTTTCGCAGCCAGATCACCGAATTCGACGGAATCAGATCCCCCGACAGCGGGATTTCATAGCCTGCCCATTCAGCTTCGCTCAACAGCGCATGCAGGGTCGGGCTCACGTGCACCGCTGCCACGCAGCCATTGCCGCGCAACGACAACAGCGACTCGGACTGGCTGCGAAACGCCTTGATCTGCGCGCCGTAGGTTTCCTGCAGGGGCTTGATGAAGTTGCTGCCCTGGGACACGCACACCGATTTGCCTTTTAGATCGGCCCACTGGCTGATGCCTGAGCCTTTGCGAATCAACGCCGCGCCACCGACCTCTTCATAAGGCGTCGGCACGTAATCGAGAATCTCGCCACGCTCTTCAGTGAACTGCATGTTGGCGATCAGGATGTCGACTTTGCCCTGTTGCAGGAATTGCACGCGGTTCGGCGCCAGCACCGACACCGTCCGGGTTTCCACGCCCAGCGCCTTGCCGATGCCCTGGGCCAACTCGACGTTGTAGCCCAGGTGCTCGCCGGTCTTGGGGTCGATGGTGCCGAACGGCGCACCACTGAGCATCACCCCGACGCTGATGGCGTGGCGTTGCTCGATCCGGTCCAGCGTGGCATCGGCCTGGGCCAGGCTGGCAACGCAGCCGACAGACCACGCCAGGCACAGGCTCACCAGGGTTCGTGGGGCGAAAAATGAAGTCATGGGCGATTACCTTGAGCGTCGGTCGTTGGGAGAAAAGGCAGGCGTGACGCCGCTCAGGCGCCGCTGGCCTGGAACTGTTTCTGCAACTCCACCAGAGCCGGCGACGCCGGGGTGATGCGGTTGCGGGTCTGGGCGTCAATCAGCCAGCCACTGCGATGTAATTGCTTGATAATCGGGTCGAACCTGGCCTGGGTATCGCTTTCACCCTTGCGCGTCCAGACCACCGAGGGTGCCGGGTTCAGCTCCGGGCTCAGCGCGCGGTAGCCCTGCCATTCGGCGTTGTCGGCAATCAGCGGATTGATCAGCGTGGCGTCGTGTACCGCAGCGACGCAGTTATTGCCACGCAGTGCCAGGAGTGATTCCGAGGAGCTCTTGAAGGCCTTGATCTGGACGCCCAACTCGGTGAGCGGCTTGATGTAGCTGCTGCCCTGGGAGGTGCACACCGGTTGATTCTTCAGGTCTTCCCAGCGGCTGATCGTGCTGTCCTTGAGTACCGCTGCGGTGCCACCGACGCGGTAGAACGGCGTGGGCACGAACCCGAGGATTTCACCGCGCTCGGCGGTCCATTCCATATTGGCAATCAGCACATCGACTTTGCCCTGCTGCAGGAACTGCACGCGGTTGGCGGGCAATACCGGTACCAGTTGCACCTCGGCGCCCAGTTGCCGGCCCAATTCCCGGGCGAGGTCGACGTTAAACCCGCGCGGTTCTTGGCTGGCGGGGTCGATGCCGCCAAACGGGCCACCGGACAGCAGCACTCCGACCACCAGTTCGTGGCGTTGCTCGATCTTGTCCAGGGTGGCATCGGCCCGGGCGATATTGACGGCCGACAATGAGATCAAAGCGCCCAGCATGACAGGCAGCAATCGTTTTACGGGTGAGCGCTCGAGCAACATGGATTTCCCCTCATGGATGGCCGGCGTCCCCCGGCCTGATGAGTGGGCATCCTAGGTAGCGCTTAGAGGCAAAGGAAATTCAAATATCTAATATCGTTATAACTCTCAAGGTTCTGTTTCCAGGCAAAAAACGTATAACCGCTGTTTTAAGGGCCTATAGCAAACCATGAGTCGTAGGCCTCCCCTCAATCCATAAAAATCTGTAATGTTTAGGTTTGCACCCTTGATATGAAGCCACCCCAAATGTCGACCCTCGATCTCGAATTGCTGCGCACCTTCATCACCGTGGTCGATCACCATAGTTTTGCCGAAGCAGGTGCCCAACTGTCCCGCACGCAATCGTCGGTAACCCAGCACATGCAACGCCTGGAGCAGCAGGTAGGGGTGAGCCTGTTCGAAAAGCGCGGGCGACAAAAACAACTGACGGAAGCGGGCCAGCAATTACTGCGGCATGCGCGGCAGATGCTGTCGCTCAACGATGACGTTCTCAATTCCCTGCGTGAAAGCAGCCTCAGCGGCGTGCTGCGCATCGGTTCGCCCCACGACATCGCCGACACCATCCTGCCGCCGATCCTCAGCCACATCGCCCGCTCGGCCCCGCGCCTGCGCCTGGAAATAGATGTCGGGCGCAGCCCGTTCCTGATGGACGACCTGCATCGCGGCAAGGTCGACATGATCATTTCCACCCGCCAGGACCCGAGCCTTGAAGGCTTCGCCTTGCGCACCTCGCCGGTGTGGTGGATCTGTTCGGCCCAGTACCTTCACAACCCCGGCGAGCCGCTTCCGCTGATCCTGGTGGACGAGCCCAGCATCTATCGCCGCTATGCCCTCGAGGCGCTCGAACGCGCCAATATTCCCTGGCGCCAGGCCTACCTGGCCTCGAACTTGATCGGCATCAAGGCCGCGACCCGGGCGGGCTTGGGTGTCACACCCCGCAGCATGGAAATGCTCGGTCCGGACATGCGGGTATTGGGCGAAAACGATGGTTTACCGCGGTTGCCGGACGTGACTTATCACCTGTGGATTCGGCCGAATACCGTCAACCCATTGGTACGCCGGGCATATGAGTTGATTCGCAACAGCCAGGGCCACGGGAACTGATGCGCCGTTGCCCCTTATGAGTGCTTGCCCAGCATCAGGCTTCTGAGCGAATGCGCTCGACCAGACGCGCCTGGAGTGCTTCCAGCTCCTCGGGATCGGCCTTGCCCCTGCCATGTATACCGGGTGCTTCACCGTCCCAACGAGGAATGATGTGCATGTGAATGTGGTAGACCGTTTGCCCGGCCACGGTACCATTGAACTGCGCGACCTGAACCCCGTCCGGCTGCAATTCGTCCACGATGATCCGCGTCAGGCGCTGCACGGCAGACATCATCGCCCCCAGGACGACGGGCTCGACCTCAAGGATATTTCGCGCCTGGGAGGCTTTGGGGATGACCAGGACATGGCCGCGCGATTGGGGGAAAAGATCCAGGAAGGCCAACACATCGGCATCTTCGTAAATCTTGTAGCACGGCGCATCGCCGCGAATGATCAGCGCAAAGATGTTCTGCGGATCGTAATGACCGTGGAGACTCATGATCACTCCTTGGAGTTTGGGGAGGTTGGTTACCGGTAAGAGATTTAGCACAGTCAGAGGCCTACTTGAAGCCAAGGGCTGGGCTTGCTCGCGACGGTGTTGTATTCGTTGGCGATGAGATTGCCTGTGCCACCGTTATCGCGAGCAAGCTCGCTCCCACATTGGATCAGCGGTGGAGCTTGATTGAGTGACCACCGCAAATCCCAGGTGGGAGCGAGCTTGCTCGCGAAGGCGGCGGGTCAGTCGACATCGGTGCTGGCAGCCAAGCCGCTTTCGCGAGCCCCGCTCAGCATAACGGCAATTTTCTGCTGCAACTCACTTTGCGAAAACGGCTTGTGCAGGACCGGGCACTCGGCGTATTCGGCTGGAAGTCCACTGGCGCCGTATCCGGTGCTGAACAGGAAGGGAATATGGCGACCTCGAAGGATTTCGGCCACCGGAAAAACCCGCTCGCCAGCCAGGTTGACGTCTAGGATCGCCAGATCAACCTGCACCGAGCCGGCCATGTCACGTGCTGCAGCGAGCCGGGCGACTGAGGCCACCACTTCGCATCCGAACTCCTCCAGCATGTCCTCGATCAACAGGGCGACCGCGCCTTCGTCCTCGACGACCAGCACCCTGACGCCAACAAATGGGGTCATGCCCCGGTCATCCCAATCAGGAACGAAAAGCGGCAGCAAACGCCTTCTGGAGCGTAGGTGAGGTCGAACTTGCCGGCCAGGTCGCGCTCGATGCAGCGCCTCATCAAGCGCGAACCCAGCCCTTCCCGTTCCGGCGGTGACACGGGTGGCCCTCCTTGTTCGCGCCAGTCGAGGGTCAGCAACGTTCCGTCCGCCCGGGTTTGCAGGTGCCAGGTAACTGCAAGCGTCCCGCTCTCGACCGACATCGAGCCATATTTCAACGCGTTGATCGCCAATTCATTGAGGGTCATCGTTAGGTTGAGCGCCACGCGAGTGCCGACGTCCACAGAAGGGCCTTCAATCACGAAACGACCAGGTTCATGCCCAAACACCGGCATCAGCACCTCGGGGGCCAGGGTGTCGAGCGGCGTCTGCCCCCAATGCCGTTTCGTCAAGAGATCGTGTGCCCGTGACAACGCCAGGAGCCTTGCCTCGAAACGCCTGTAGCCGTCTTTCGCATCCTCTGCGTTGCGTGCCGTCTGGGCTGCCAGCGATTGCACCGTGGCCAGGGTGTTCTTGACCCGGTGATTGAGCTCATCGATCAGCGTCTTCTGCCGGTTTTCCGCCTGCTTTCGCTCGGAGATATCCACCAGCATGTTGATGGCGCCCACCAGGTTTCCATCGGCATCATGCAAAGGCGTGGGAAAAGGCGTGAACGGAACGCGGCTACCATCCGGCCGCTCTGCAATTGCCTCGACGCCGCGAATCGGCCGGTTTTCCTTCAGGGCCACCGCCATCGGGCATTGGTCGTGGGGCAGGAAACTGCCGTCCGTGTTGAACAGTTTCCAGGTCACGCACCACTGGTCGCCCAGCCGAGGTGTGCGCCCGGACAGTTCGACAGCGGCGCGATTGTAGAAGGTGATGCGGCCATCGGCGTCGGTGGTGTACACCGCGGCAGGCAACGCCTCGAGAAGATTGCGCATGTGCCGTTCGCTCTCGCGGACCTGGTTTTCCATCCGCCGCGCCAGCGTGACGTCCTGCAGCACTCGCACGCCATAACGAAACGTACCGCTGGCGTCCCTCACCGAAGAACTGTGGATGTCGAGGTAAACGACCTCGCCATCGGGCTTCACGGCGCGTTTGCGAAGCACGTAGTTATCAAGTTCACCGGCCACCTGGCGGGCGTACAACCCCGCGTCCTGCGGGATGCAATCGGGGTGGGTATAGTCCAGGAATGTCATCGACAGGAGCTCTTCGCGCGAGCGACCCAGCATGTTGCACAGGGCATCGTTGACGCGCAGCAAGCGACCGTCGACGCCGGCCTCGGCAATACCGATGGTCGCCGCCTCGTAGGTCGCCGAAAGCCGGTCATCGCTGTCCTGGCGCGCCGCCTCGGCCGCATGGACACAACTCCTGTCGATGGTGAAGCAGCGCGTATTGAAGAGTTTTCCGTCTTCGAACCGGCCATTGGAAGTGATCATGACATGCTTGATCGAGCCGTCCTTTGCCCTCAGTCGCGCCGGATAGCTTTCCAGGCAGTCGCCGCTGCCCAGCTTGGTTAGGATGTCGCCAATGACCGGCTCGTCGAGGTGAAATTCGGTGATGTGGCGGCCGATGTATTCGTCGGCCGAATAGCCCAGTAGCGTCAGCTCCGCCTTGTTGGCTCGCAGGATAATGCCTTCGCCGCTGACGATATGCAGGCCCACCGCGCTGTTTTCGAAAAAGTCTTCGAGGTCGGCGCTCTTGCGCCGAAGCTCCTCGGCCATGGCGTGGTGCGCCGAGACGTCCTGGAAGCAGTTGATCACTCCTTGGACGCCCCCCTGCCGATCCCTGAGGGCGCGGATGTTCATCAGCGCCACGAACCGCGAGCCATCCGGGCGCTCGATGAGCACTTCCTGATTACGCGAGGCAATGCCGGTATTGAGTGCCGAGGCTGTCGGGCAGTGTTCGAACGCCAGCGGTGTACCGTCAGTCTGGAACAGTCGATGGGCGCCGCAGAAACGGTCACCGTTCTCTCCAAGTGCCGGCGCCCTTCCCCACAGCTCGGCCGCCTCACTGTTGTACCTGACAAGCCACCCCTGGCGATCGCACAGGTACACCGCACCAGGAATGGCATCGAGTGCGCTCGTCCCCATCGAGATCAAGCTCTCGTACTCGCTTGGCGCACGGGTTTCCCTGGATAGCTCTTCAATGTTCGACATCCGTCATCCTCAAACCGCCTGGCTGAAACCTTTCACAGGGCATCAATGGAGTCTAGATCCCTATTCATCGGGCGAGTTCAGGAAAACTCAACGTCACAAGCCTCGTGCCTCAAAACTTGAACAGTACCTGGGGTGCCTGGACCATTAACGCCCGCATAAGTGGCCCCGAACATTCCAATGCGCACAACTGCTCCATCACCGTTTCGAAACCGACATGTTCTTCATGCTGCGTGTGCGGCCAGTCGCTGCCCCATACCAGGCGCTCGGGGCCAAAGCTGTGTTCCAGCAATGTCAACGAGGCTCGGGCGAATTCAAGATTCCGCGGCGCCGTTGCGCCCAATCGATAGATGCCAGACACCTTGATCCACACCTGCCCGCCCTGCCCCAGTTCCATCAATTGGGCAAAGCCAGGTTGGTCCAGCCCCAAACGCGCATCCGGACGGCCGAAGTGATCGACCACCAGTTTGATGCCCAATGGCAACAGCTGTCCCATCAATCCCGGCAAGTCCACCAGGTCGGCATGCAACTCGACATGCCAATCCAGCTCTGCGATGTGGTCCAGAAAGCCTTTCCAGGTGGGGTCGCGAAAATCAGGTAGAGCTTGGCCCATCAGGTTCAAGCGAACACCGACCACGCCCAACCGGGCCATGTCGTCCAGCTCGGATCGACTGACGTCTCGCGCCACTACCACGACCCCACGCAATTGCTCTGGCGCTTGCCGTAGCGCGGCCAGCAAGTAGCGGTTATCCGTGCCGAGAAAACTTGGCTGCACCAACACGCCATGGCTCAAGCCGTGAGCGTGCAGATGGCCCAGGTACTGGGCGAGCGTGGAGTCATAGTCAGGTGTGTAGCGCCGGACAGCCGCCAGTTCCAGTTCGCTGCTGAATACGTGGGCGTGACAGTCAATGCCGGTGATCGGCGTAGTGCGGGTATCAACCATGGGTTTCATCTATCGAAAATAAGGGAAATCAGGCTCGGGCGCCCTGGCCGTCACTCTCCACCGCAGGCACCGATGCAGCAGTGGCTTCCAGGCTGCGACCGCGGGTTTCCGGCAGGCAAAGCGCCGCGATCACCGCCACGCCGTAGGCAATCCCGGCGTCGATGCCAATGGCCGAGCCCAAGGACATGGAGTCGCTCATGTGACCGACCAGGAACGGGAACACCGCCGAGAGCACCCGGCCGAAGTTGTAGCAGAACCCCACGCCGGCGCCGCGGACATCCGCCGGGTACAACTCGTTGAAAAACGCCCCGAGGCTCGCCGGAATACCTGCCGCGAAGAAGCCGAGCGGGAAGCCCAGGAACAGCATCTGGGTGTTGCTCAACGGCAGGAACACATAACACTGCACGGTCACCACGCAGCACAGCGCGAACAGCACGATGTTCTTGCGACGCCCGATGCGATCGATCAACAGGCCACTGACCACGCAGCCGCACCAGAAGGCGAAGATGATCACCGCCAGGTAGCCGCCGGAGTTGAGCACCGACAGGTTGCGCTCGGTCTTGAGGAAGGTTGGCAGCCACGTCATCACCGCGTGGTAACCGCCGTGCGCCCCCAGCCCCAACAGCCCGCCAAACAAGGTCACGCGGATCAGCTCAGGACGAAAGATACCGCTCAGGGATTTGAAGAAACTTTGCGGGATGACGTTGGCTTTTTGCAGGCGCTGGAAACTGTCGGGTTCTTCAACGTTGCGCCGTACCCAGATGATCAGGAACGACGGCAGGAGTCCCACGATGAACATCACCCGCCAGGCCATGTCTTGCGGCACAAGGGAGTAGATCAGCGTGAAGACACCGACCGCCAGCCCCCAACCCACCGCCCAGGCGCTTTGTACCGTGCCCATGACCTTGCCGCGGTACTTGGGGTTGATGGTCTCGGCCATCAATACCGCACCGGCGGCCCATTCACCGCCGATGCCGAAGCCCTGCAGCGCCTTGACGATCAACAACGAGTGGAAGCCGGTAACGAACGCCGACAGGAAGGTAAAGAACGAAAACCACAGGATCATCCATTGCAGCGTGCGCACCCGTCCGTAACGGTCCGACAGCGTCCCGCCAACCCAACCGCCAATGGCCGAAGTGACCAAGGTCACGCCGCTGACCAGCCCGGCATCGCCCTTGGTCAGGGCGAACGCGGCGATCAACGCCGGTATCGCCAGGCCGAACATCTGTACTTCCAGCGCGTCGAGCGACCATCCGCCGAAACAGGCCCAAAACGTTTTGCGCTCCCGCGCAGTGACTTGGCGATACCAGCTGAACATGATTCTTATCCTTGTAAGTGGAACGAAAGGCAGCCGAGAGCGAACCGCGCCGCTACAGGGCCAGTCAGGGCAAACAAAACGATAAGGGCTGCGGCGACCGACTCGCCGCTAACCCGGTAGGGTCAGCGGATTTCCACGCTGTAGCGGAAGTGCTCGGCATGCCCGCGCGAGCGTCGCCACTCCAGGGGATTGCCGGCGTAGTCCCGCGCCAGACGCTCGATCACCACCACCGGACTGTTGACCGGCACCTGCAGCAGCCGCGCGTACACCTCATTCACCGATTCAGCGGTGAGGGTTTCTTCGGCAGAGGCGACCACCTGGCCGCAGGTTTCTTCATAGATGGGATAAAGCAGCGGTCCCTTTTGACTCAGGTCGATCTCGAGCAAGGGTTGGAAACGGTCGCGGGGCAGCCAGATTTCTTCGGCGAGCACCGGCGCCACATCCAGCAGACGCACCCGCACGATGCGAATCACCGACGCATCCGCCGGCAACCCCAGCGCCTGGGCCACCGCCGAAGGCGCGGCCACCGGCTCCACGGACAGGATCCGGCTCTCGGGAACCCGGCGTTCGCCTGAAGCGCTTTGAAAGCGGAAAAACCGGAACAGCGACGACTGGAATTGCGGCCGGCGAATGAAGGTGCCGCGCCCCTGCTGGCGCTCCAGGACGCCCTCGCTGACCAGCGCATCGATGGCCTTGCGCACCGTGCCGGTAGACAACTGGTATTCGGCCGAGAGTACCGCTTCAGTAGGAATCGCCTCCCCCGGACGCCAACGGTTATTGGCGATCTGTTCAGCCAATTGGTCGCGTAAACGTTGATACAGCGGCAGGCGGACATCACTGGAGAGAGATTTCATTGACCTTATTCACCTTATTATCTAGTCATATATATGAATGTGCACGAGAGTATTTGCTCAAGGTCGATTGCTTGTCAAGAATGCGCAGGTTAGCTGGCTGACGAATGGCCGGCGGCAACAGTGGCAAGCGGTAGCCGGACCTGCACCTCGAACCCCTCCTGTCGGTCTTTTGCCGGGGACAACAATTCGATTCGTCCATTGATCCCCTGCACAATCGTCTTGACGATCGCCAAGCCCAATCCCGACCCACTGGTTTCGCTCTGGCCGCGCACGAAACGTTCGGTCAGGTTCTGCAGGACGGCCACCGGCACCACCGGTCCGGCATTGATCACCCGCAGCAGTGCCTGGTCCGTGAGGGTGACTTCGATGGGTTGATCCATCGCACCGTACTTCAATGCGTTTTCGATCAGATTGCGCAACAGGATGCCGAAGGCGTCCGGGTCGACGGTCGAATACACATGGGCCTGGGCAGGAAGTTGCAGCGCGATCTGGCGGCTGCTGTTGTGCCGCCACTCATCCACCACGTGAGCCAACAATGGGACCAGGTCCTGGGGCGTTTGCGAGAGCAGTCCGCCCCCTTCAGCCTTGGCCAGTTGCATGAGTTTTTCCGATAACCGGGCCAATTCGCGCAAAGCGCTTTCGATTTTTTTCGCACGTAAACGCAACGGACCTTCAGGGGCCTCCTGGTACAGCCGCTGGACTTGCGCCAATGTCGCGGCCAAGGGTGTACGCAGCTCATGTGCGCTGTTGGCGGTGAAGCTGCGTTCGGCCTCCAGGGCCTTGCGCAAGCGCTCCAGCAGGCGGTTGACCGCATCCGCCAAGGGGTTGATTTCTGCCGGCAGGCGCGACACCTTGATCGGCGACAGATCACCCACGCCGCGGGCCTCTACGGCGTGACGATAGGCCAGCACGCTGCCCAGGCTCATGCGCACCAATAGCCAGGTCCCCAACAGGCTGATGGGGATCAGCGCCAATAATGGCCACAACAAGGCAAACAAGGCTTCTCGTGCGGCCCCACGACGATGGCGCAGCGGCTCGGCGACTTCGATGAATACCGTCTCGCGCAGCGCACTGGCGCCATACAGACGGTACTTTCCAGTCGTGGAGAAACCTTCAATCGGATGTTTGCTGAATACCTTCGGGTTGGCATCGTGGGACTGCATCAGGACCTTGCCCTCGGCATCGCGCACCAGATAACTCAAGTACTCCTTGTGCATCTTCAAAGTGGCAACCTGCTGCGCCTCGCCCGGGGTTTCCCGGTTGCTGATTTCCAGCACGGCCAGGGGCAGGATGCGTTGGGCGGTCTCTTCCAGTGCGCTGTCAAAGGCCTCGTTCAACTCATGTCGTATCCCGCGCCAGGTGCCGACTGTCGCCACCAGCCAGAGCAACGTCATGCCCAGTGTCAGGCCCAGGCCCAGACGTTTTTGCAGGCTGAAGGTCGTCTTCATGCCGACACCATCCGGTAACCCATGCCCCGCACGGTCTCGATCAGGTCGCGCCCGAGTTTCTTGCGCAATCGACTGATATAGACCTCGATCGTGTTGCTTTCGATTTCGGCACCGAAGGCGTACAGCCGATCTTCGAGTTGCCCCTTGGACAGCAGCGCGCCGGGACGCTGGATGAATGCCTCCAACAGCGCCCATTCCCGGGCCGTGAGTTCCACGGCCACGCCGGCCCGCTGCAACGTACGGGCCGTCATATCGACGTGCAGCTCACCAAGCCTGATCTGGGGATTGGGGTTGCCGCTGTAACGACGGGCCACCGCAGCCACACGGGCCGACAGTTCAAACAGATCGAAGGGTTTGACCAGGTAATCGTCGGCACCGGCATTGAGGCCGGCGATTCGATCAGAGATCTGGTCCTGGGCCGTCAGGATGATCACCGCAGTCGCGTCACCTGCGCTGCGCCGCTGACGCAGGAAGTCCAGCCCTCGACCGTCCGGCAACATCAAGTCAAGCAGGATCAGGTCATAAGCGGTGGTGCTCACGCTGCTGCGTGCTTGGGCAAGGTTCTGCACCCAATCAACGGCATGGCCGTCATCGGCGATCTGCTCGCGCACCGCATCCCCCAACCGTGGCGAGTCCTCAACCAATAAAACCCGCATCGGGCAGCTCCTGTAATCGTGGTTTGCCGCACCTTAGCGGCCTTACCTGACGTGAATCTGAAGATTCAGCTGGCTGTCAGGAATGCACCGTAGGGTATGCCCACAACGAAGCCCCCGGCAGGAGACAGATCATGAAATCAGGTTTTATCGCCAGCACTGCGCTGATAAGTGTGCTGGCCAACGGTTACGCCTTGGCCGATGACGACTGCGGCGAACCGGTCAACGACTGGCAGCCACGGGAAACCCTGCGCCTGCAGGTGGAACAGCGGTACGGCTGGAAGGTGCAGCGCATCAAGGTCGACGACGGCTGCTACAAGCTCAAGGGCCTGGACCGCCAGGGCAATGTCATCGAGGCCCGCTACGCACCGGCGTCGCTGCACTTGCGCAAGCTCGAGATCTACTTCCGGGACGATGACGATGCCAGCGCTTACCTCGCCCCTGCCCCCGCACCGTGACATTTCGACGCGTTGATCCTGCCGTTCAGGTTGCTGTCAGCAAGCAGGTCCAGGCTCTCGCCCCAACGATCAAAAGGACAACCTCCATGAAAAAAATCATCGCTGCAACCTGCCTCGCCGGCGCCATCATCCTGCCGGGGCTGGCTCAGGCCCGTGAAGTAACCCTCACCACCCAGCTCAAGCGCTACAGCGGCAACGACGCGTACCTGGCGATCTACGTCACCGACGCCAGCGGCCAGTACCAGAAAACCCTCTGGGTGGCCGGCAAAAAGGCCAAGTACTACAAGCACCTGGCCGACTGGGCCCGTGGAAGCAAGCTGAACCCCAGCGAGTACGACGGCGTCAGCGGCGCCAGCGTTGGCAGCGGCGACACCCTCAAAGTCAGCGTCGAGCTGGCAGACACCCTGATCGATGCCGGGTATCAGATCCGTATCGATAGCGCCGTCGAGGATAAGCGTGATGCCCGCGCCGACGTCAGCGTGCCATTGACCCGCGAAGGCGCAGGCAAGCCGGCGGCCGGTAATACCTACGTCGAATCCTTTACTTACGATTTGTAGCACCTACCTGTTCGGAGGCCGAACATGCTTCGCCAGCTCCACTCCCTGCCCGGTCTGATCGCCGCCCTGTTGGTCATGCTCTTGGCCATCAGCGGCGCGACATTGTCTGTCGATCCGGCCCTTGAACGCCTGAACAACACGTCCACTGCGGCCGGGCAAGTCAATGTCGGCCAGTTGGCCGGACGCGTTGCCAGTCACTTTCCGGGCGTGGAGCAGATCCAGCGCACAGCGTCCGGGACCGTCATTGTCTACTTCAATCAGGACGGCCGGGTCGGGGCCGAAAAGGTCGACCCACTGACCGGGCGAGGCCTGGCCCCCTACGAACCCTCCGCTTTCTCACGCTGGATGAAAGACCTGCACCGCTCGCTGTTTCTTGACACGCCGGGCCACGGGGTGTCAGGCGTCGGCGCGCTGTTCATGCTGATGCTGTCGGTGTCCGGGGCGCTGTTGCTGGTCCGGCGGGTCGGCGGCTGGCGCAACCTGCTGCGGCCATTGCGGGGCGACTTCAGCCAGCGCTGGCACGCTGAGGTCGGTCGCTTAGCGTTGCTTGGGCTGCTGTTATCGGCACTGAGCGGGCTCTACATGTGCGCCACGACCTTCGACTTCATCGCCGATGGCAGTCAGAGCGAGCCTGCATTCCCCGACCACATCAGCGCAGGCTCGGCCTCGCCCGTGGCGAGCCTGCAAGCTTTGCAGGCCACCGATCTGACTGACCTGCGCGAGCTCGTCTATCCCAGCCCGAATAATCCGCAAGACGTGTTTTCCCTGCGCACGGCCCAGGGTGACGGCTACGTGGACCCGGTCAGCGGTGCCCTGTTGTCCTATCAAGCTCACGACTCGATGCGCAACGTCTACGAGTTGATCTATCAGTTGCACACCGGTGAAGGGCTCTGGTGGCTGGGCCTGTTGCTGGGCCTCTGTGCCCTCGGCGTGCCCGTGATGAGCATCACCGGCATCCTGATCTGGTGGCGTCGCCGCCAGGCCGGGCCGAATATCCGCCATAACAGCGCTGCGCAATCCGCCGACACCGTGATCCTGGTCGGCAGCGAAACCAACAGCACCTGGGGCTTTGCCAACACCTTGCATGAAGCCTTGCATCAAGCCGGCCACCGCGTTCACAGCGCGGCAATGAATCAATACGCCAACGACTACGGCAACGCTCAACGCGTGTTGATCCTCACCGCGACCCACGGTGACGGCAATGCCCCGGCCTCGGCGTCGCAGTTCCTGGCACGGCTGGCCGAAGCCGGCCTGAAACCTGACCAGCCGTTTGCCGTGCTGGGTTTTGGCGACCGGCAGTTTGCGCAGTTCTGTCAGTTTGCCCATCAGGTACAGGAAGCCTTGTTGCAGGCCGGTGGCACGCCTTTGATTGGCCTGGAAACCATCAACCGCCAATCCTCCCAGGAGTTCGCTCGGTGGGGCCACGCCGTGGGTGAAGTGCTGGGGCATGACTTGACGCTGATCCACACCCCGCAGCCGCCCCGCACCGATCAACTGATCCTGGTCGAACGCATTGCCTATGGTGAACAGGTAGGCGCGCCCACCCACGTGCTGCGTTTCAAAGCCCCAGGGAAGTTACCGGCCTTTGAAGCCGGTGATCTGGTCGGCATCCTGCCCCCTGGCAACCCCCTCCCGCGGTTCTACTCGCTGGCCAGCAGTTCACAGGACGGCGTGCTGGAGATCTGCGTACGCAAACACAAAGGAGGTCTGTGCTCGTCATTCCTTCACAGCCTGGAGATCGGGGCGACCATCGACGCCTTTATCCAACCGAATCCACAATTTCGTCCCGCGTCGGGCGCTCATCCGGTGATCCTGATCGGTGCCGGTACCGGCATCGGCCCGCTGACCGGTTTTATCCGCAACAACAAGGCCCACCACCCCATGCACTTGTATTGGGGCGGGCGCAACCCGACCTCGGATTTCCTCTACGAAGCCGAGCTTAACCATTACTTGGCGGACCAGCGTCTCACCGCATTGCACGCAGCCTTTTCCCAGGTCATGGACCGTTCCTACGTGCAGGACCGGCTGATCAGCGACGCCCTGATGTTGCGTCGGCTGATCGAAAAAGGTGCCCAGGTACTGGTTTGCGGCGGTCGCGAGATGGCCAAGGGGGTGATGCTGGCCCTGGACGAAGTACTGGCACCGCTGAACCTGAATGTGCGGACCCTCAAGGCACAAGGACGCTATCGTGAAGACGTCTACTGAATTGCAACGCTACAGCCTGAGCGGCGAAACCATGGGCACGCGCTATACCGCCCTGTTCTATGCCGAAACCGAACTCGACACCCGCCCGATCAGTCGCAGCCTGGCGCACGCCGTGGGCCGGGTGGACCAGCAAATGTCGACCTGGAAAGCCGATTCGGACCTCAATCGCCTCAACAACGCACCGTTGCAGGAATGGATAGCGCTGCCCGAGGAACTGACCACGGTATTGTCTGCGGCGCTGCGCGTCAGCCGGCAATCGGGCGGCGCCTTCGATATCGCCGTTGGTGATCTGGTGGACGCCTGGGGCTTCGGTCCCGGCGAGCTGTCCGTCACCGAACCGGTGCCTGCGCCAACTCGACGCTCGACCAGTGCAGCGCTGGTCGTTGATTCACAACGCAACCTGGTGCGCAAACAGGCACCGCTTAACCTCAACTTGAACGGCATTGCCAAAGGTTTTGGTGTCGATGAGCTGGCCCGCTGCCTGGACAGGTTTGGCATCGCGCGCTACCTGGTAGGCATCGACGGCGAGATGCGCGCCCGCGGCAGCAAACCTGATGGGCAGCCCTGGGTCGTGGCCCTGGAAAAACCCCGCCGGGGCGTGCGTGAGGTCATGGGCGTGATGGAACTCAGCGACGCCGCCATCGCCACCTCCGGGGATTATCGACACTGGGTCGACGTCTGTGGGCAATCCTTCGCCCACACAATGAACCCGGCCACCGGCGCCCCACTGTGCAACGCACTCGCAGCCGTCACGGTGGTGTCGACTTCATGCATGCTCGCCGACGCCTGGGCCACAGCGCTGATGGTGCTGGGTGAAACCCAAGGCCCCCGCCTGGCACAAGAACGCGGGATGGACGCATTGTTCGTCGTGCGCGACGGTTTGCAGCTCAAGGAAATATCCATAGTCGGCGGACAGTTGCAGCCTCAGGTTCAAACGCGCTGACGCCGACGCCCGGGTGTCGAGGTCTCCGGCCGTGAGGCAACACCTGTTCTAACGGCGCGAGCGATTGGATTTCACTCGATCATCGGCACCTTGGCTGCCCGTTGATAAGGCCCGTACTCGACCGGTACCCACTGGAAGTGCCCGCCCACTGCACTGATATGCCCTATCCCCGGAAACGGCAAATGCGCCGCTGTCACCCAGGTCCTGGTAGTGGCCGAGGAATTGAACACCTTGGCCCGGCTCTTGATTGCCTGTTGATTGTCGACATCAAAACGAATCGACACTTCAGGATGCTCGAACTGCACCGCCAGGTTATGCACCAGGTCCCCCATGAACAGGATGCTCTGGCCTTGGGAGGTAAACCGGTACGTGGTACTGCCGGGCGTATGCCCTGGCTCCAGCTCGGCGTCGACATCGGGCAGCGGCGACTGACCGCTGGCGAAGGTCTTGAAGCGGCCGGCTGCCACATAAGGGGCGGTGGAATCCTGAGCGATCTTGAAGAATTCCCGGGCACCGGCCGGCGCCTTCGCCAGTGCCTGGGGATCGAGCCAGTAATCGGCTTCTGCCTTCGCGGCATAGACTGTAGCGTTGGCAAACAGCGGTTGCTGCTTGTCGTCGACCAGCCCGCACACGTGATCCAGGTGCAAATGAGTGAGCAAGATGGCATCGACCTGCTCCGGGCGATAACCGGCGGCCTGCATGTTCGCCGAGAGCATTCCAGCCGTGGCGCCGATACATTGGCCGGCACCGGTGTCCACCAGGATCAGTTGCTTACCGGTATTGACCGGAAAAGCGTTGAACGCGGTCTGCACCCCCGGCGTTTCAATCGAGCGACGGGCGAGCAAGGCGCGGATCTGGCTTTGGCTCAGGCCTTCGAGCAGCTTGGGCGACAGATCGTTGTAGCCATCGAACAGCGCCGTCACTTCGTAGTCGCCCACCGCCAAGCGGTAGTAACCGGGTACTTGAGTGCCCTGCAGCGGCGCCTGGGCCAGGGCGCCCAGCGATGTCAGCGCCAATGCCAGGCCCGCCCCGCGCAGTGTGCACGCCAGAGAATGCTTCATACCTTCACCTTGATCGAGTCAGAAGAACGGCCACTCATACACCAGCCGGAGAAGGTCATCATGCACTCGTCTCACCCCGCAGAACTTGCAGGCATGTGCTGAGTGAGTACTGCGTCCGGTGCTGCACCTGAACGCAATTAACAACGTTTAACTCGCACGCTCGCGCCTCACGCCCAAGAATGAAGCCCTCTGCCCAGACCTGTTTTCTCAAGCGGGAAGCTGGCCGTCCACCGTACGGTGCGCCCGGCATTTCCCACTGACACGGAGTTTTTGTCATGGCTCGTGCATCACACACCACCGTCAGGGCGGCCATCAAGCCAACGCGCAAAGCCGGCACCGGGGGCCTGTCTCCCTGGCGCGAAAGCCTGGTCAAGAAAGTGATTCTCGACGGCCTTAGCGACACGCTGGAAATCACCGAACTGGCCAAGGCCTGCGCCCTGTCCCGCAGTCATTTTTCCCGAGCATTCAAATGCAGCACCGGCCAGTCCCCTCAAGCCTGGATCCGTAGCCAGCGCATCGCCCGGGCCAAGCAACTGATCCGGGAGACCGACTTGACCCTGACGCAAATCAGCCTGGAATACGGGTTCTGCGACCAGGCGCACTTTTGTCACATCTTCACCCACAGCGAAGGCATCAATCCGTTTGCCTGGCGGTGTCGGGAACTGCGCGCTCAGCCGTACACACCTGGCTGCGCGTAGTACCGCCCTCTTCGCCCGCCCAATTTCACATGGAAATGAAGCATGTTGCCTGCACAACACCACTCAACCGTCGCCCTGAAACCGCTCTGGCTGCTTGCCCTGCTCACCGGCAGCGCCGCACCGGCGATGGCAGCGCAGCTCGCGCAAAGCACGCCTGGCTTTCTCGACGGCGCGACGCTGGAAGTCCTCAGCCGCAACTTCTACCTCAACAATGACTATCGCACCCCGACCCCGGCCGGCAAAAGCTACAAACAGGAATGGGCCCAGGGCTTCATCGCCTCGTTCGAGTCCGGCTTCACCCCCGGCACGATCGGCGTAGGCATCGATGCCCACGCGTTCCTGGGGTTGAAACTGGACGGCGGCAAGGGGCATTCCGGAACGGGATTGTTGCCGCTGGATGAGAACGGACGAAGCGAGGACCACTACTCCAGTGCGGGTGGCGCGCTGAAATTCAACACCTCACGCACCACCCTGGCGGTCGGCGAAATGACTGTGCAGAGCCCGGTATTCGACACCGCAGACAAGCGCCTGCAACCCGAATACGCCAGCGGCCTGCTGCTCTCCAGCCGCGAGGTCGAAGGGGTCGATCTGCAGGCGGGCCACTTCAGTGCGTTCAAGAATCAGGACGCCTCGACCAGCAAGGGTGACTTTTCCGGGTATGGGGCGACGACGCGCAACGGCGCCATCGACTTGATCGGCGCCGACCTGTTCACCGGCCAAGCCCTGGGCGGCGCGCTCTACGCCTCCGAACTGAGCGACACCTGGCGCCAGTACTATGCCAACCTGCACGCCACCCTTGGCGAACTGTTCCTTGACGGCAACCTGTATCACACCCGCGACTATGGCAAGGCCAACGCCGGGGCCATCGACACCACGGCTTATAGCCTGAGTGGCAAATACCGGCTCAATGCCCAGGCGTTCACCCTGGCCTATCAGAAAATCAACGGCGACACGCCCTTCGATTTCGTCGGCGGCGACTCCATCTACCTGGCCAACTCGATCAAATATGCCGACTTCAACGGCCCGGGTGAGCGCTCATGGCAAGCGCGCTACGACCTTGACCTGGGCACCTTGGGCGTCCCCGGCCTGAGCTTCATGGCCCGCTATGTGACTGGACGCGGGATAGACGGTAGCCATGCCCCCCAAGGCGGCGCCTACAACCTGTTCGATAGCGACACTGGCACTTACAGTCCGCAACAAGGCGCTGGCGGACGCCATTGGGAGCGCGACCTGGACCTGCATTACATCGTGCAGTCAGGCCCGGCCAAGGACCTGTCGCTGCAACTGTCCCATGTCACCCATCGCGCCAATAGCAGCCAGGGCGGCGATGACATCGACCGGCTGTATATCGTCATCCAGTACCCCCTCAAGCTGGGGCCGTTCTGACCCTGCAACAATGGATACCAATACTTTATCCGTCATGGCAGCTTCAACGGTTTAACCGCGACGGACCGAAGCCGGCCTGACGATCACTTCCCAATTCACCTTCAAGCCAGTCGAGCAGCGCGCTTACCTCAACCCGACCTTCCCCGCCCGGCCGGCTGAATACCGATATCGCATCAGGCAAAGGGACACTTTCTGCGCAAGGCCTCACCAACGCACCGCTCTCAAGCAGCCCTTGGGCGGTGCGCCGCCACCCTAATGCGATGCCATGCCCCTCGACCGCCGCCTGGAGCATCAAGGGGTAGCTATCGAACACCGAGCCCTCGGAAGCGTTGTCGAACGGCTGTCCAAACGCCTGGAACCAGGCACCCCACTGCATCCAATGAGGCGGCGTAGCGTGATAGTGCAAAAGGGTGTGGGACTTCAGGTCACGGACTTGCAACGCTTTGTGGGTACGCAGGTAATGAGGACTGCATACGGGAAACACTTCATCAGCGGCAGTAAACATCAAGCCATGGACGCCGCTGGGCCGTCCCGTGCTTTGCAGGGCCACGTCAAAATGCTCATTGAACTCAGTCAGCGGCCCGGTGGATGTGGCCACCTGGATCTCGATTTCCGGGTATCGCTGGTGGAACGTCGAGAGCCGCGGCATCAACCAATAGAACGCTTCGCATAATTGGCACAGCAAAACGACTCGGTTTTTACCTGGCGATTGACGAAGGCTGACAGCACTGGCACTGATACTTTGCAACGCGTTACTCACCACACGGCCCAACTCACGTCCTTGGGGGGTCAGGAAGACGGCGCGGTTACGACGGCAGAAAAGCTTCAGCCCCAAGTCCTCTTCGAGCCCACGGATCTGCCGACTGATCGCCGCTTGGGTGATGTGCAGTTCCTCGGCGGCCTTGGAAAAACTCTCCAGGCGCGCAGCCGCTTCGAAGGGCAACAAGCTGGCAAGCGGCGGCAATGATTTTCCAAGGGTATTCATAATCAGAGGTAATGCATCCAGGGCCGAGAACTCGTTTGTAGCATAGCTGCGACGCTGTGCAACATGAGTTCAATACCTTAAGGATATGCATGAATGCCCAATGCCTACTCGAACACCCTCGCCGGCGTGAGCCTTGCCATCATCGCGACGCTGGGCTGGGCGTTGAATTTCGTTGCGCCTTACGTCGTCGGTGCCTACACGATCCACGATCTGATGATCATACGGTTCCTGATCGCCGGGGCGCTGGGTGTGGCTGTCGTGGTGGGCTATCGAACCCAGCTCCGGCGTATGCGTCGCAGCCAACTGCTACTTGGCGCCAGCCTGGGGGTCATCGGGTATCTCGGCTACAGCAGTTGCATTGCCGCAGGCGTCATGTTTGCCGGGCCGGTACTGACCCCGGCGTTTATTGGCATGGTGCCGATCCTGCAGGCACTGCTCGGCAACGCCACCCACAAAACCCTCCCATGGCGAAGGCTGGCGATACCGCTGGTTTTTTTAACGGGAGGGCTATTGCTGTCGAACATCAGCAGTATCCAGCAGCCCCTGAGCGACGACGGTTCATGGTTGACGGGCGTGTTTTTCTCGATCGGTGCGGTGCTCTTGTGGATCGTATTCAGTTGGTTGAACCAGGGCGCCTTGGTCAACCTGTCGGCCAGCGCTTCGGGGGCCTGGACCGGCCTCATGATGGTCGGCGCAGGGATCGGCACCTTGTGCTTGTTACCAGCAGCGCAAGCGTTTGATCTTCTCAAGCTGCCAAGCCTGGGTTTCGGTGTTTCCCTGGCGGGACACCTGTATGCCTGGGGTCTTGTGATTGCGCTGATGTCGTCAGTCATCGGGGCCTGGGCGTGGAACGCGGCGTCCCGTCGCCTTCCCATGGTGCTTTCCGGGCAGTTGATATCCCTGGAATCACTATTTGCCACACTACTGGGCCTGTTGTTTCATCAGCGGCTGCCAACGCTTCTAGAAGCGTCCGGCCTTGCTGGCGTGCTGGTGGGGGTGGGGATGGCAGTTCGTATCATTCTGACGTCCACTGTCCCTGATAGAAAAGTCCCATGCCTTGACTGAAATGCTTTTTTCGACGCCGGTAAAGGCTGGGCCGGCTGGGGTTCTGAAACTTCTCCTCGGTAGTGTTTCGGCCTACGCCCCCTGCTACCATGCCACGCTTCGCAGTCGATTAAAGTGCACTCGCATGGATGCCACGCTTCACCGTTCCAGCTGTTCGTCAGCGCTCATCACTGCGCTGCTTCTTTCCGGATGCCAGGCGACCGCACCTGCACCCGTCAGCCAAGCCACCCCTGGCGTGGACTTGGAAGGACTCACTGTCTTCAACCAAGCCTTGGCCGAGCCCCCTTTGCCAAACTCCATCATTCGCGATGGAGATCGGGTGACCTATATGGTGGTGTCACCCGCGGCTCAGGCCTTGGGCTTCATGGCGCGATTCGATGCCAATTGCGTTCGCCCTCAAGCGCAGATGGCTTACAAGGTCAATGGAGGGATGAAGAGATTCTCTATCGACCCACGAGGAAAGACCGAAGAGTCTTGGCAGCTGCCTGCCCAACAAATGCCCCAGTACCTGCAAAGTGCGCAGCTCAAACAAGTGTGTGCCCAGACGGCACCGCCGGACTGGCGAATGTTGACAACGCCGGAACGGGGGGATTGGCAGTTGTTGGACCGTGCCAGCCTGAAGGCACAACGCGATGAGGTGACTTTTTGGAGCGCTCGCGTATTACCCTCTGAGGCAAGGGTGCCCAGAGCCGACCTCCTCTATGGACAAATACAGCAACGGTGGCTCGCTAACTGCTCATTGCAGCAACTCACCGAATTGAGTTCCTTTTACATTGATAAAGAGCACCGCGTGCTCGGTGGACGCCTGAACACGGAACCAGAAGCCATCGCTTTAAAAAGCCTGCCGATGGAAGAGCGGCCACTGTTTGAGGCGGCCTGTGGCAGCCCGAAATCCCAGGACCGATATAAACCCTATGAAAGGCGTATCCAATCCTCATTCGAGTTACCTGCGCCAACACCTGCCGCTCCTGTCTTGAAATCCATCGAAGCGTTGAATATGCCTGAACCGCAGAAAAGCATTCAGCATCTGCGTGTGGTACGCCAGGATTCGACGACAAAACAGGAAGTTTATGACTACACCTATCTCCCGGGCGAAACGGGAAAACACTTGACTCGACGATCCAAAGACGAGCGAGGACAGCGGGTGGTCGTCAGTTTCCGTGACTTGATCGACCTTGCACATAGTGAGTTTCGACGCAGCAACGATGGATTCAGCTTTCGGGAAAACACTCTCAACACCCTTAAATTCGAGGGCGACTGGGCAAACATGCCAGTAGGCACCAGTCTGCGGTACTCGACGGAACGACCGCCTTACTATTCCGGCGCGAGAAACCGCCGCCCCGTCGTAAAACAATTCAGCTGTGAAATGCAATCGCAGAAACCAGCCAGTGCCTATCATCCAGCTTTAATCGGAAATGCCAAGGAGCTCAGTTGCAAGCGCATTGATTACGCCAGCGAAGAAATCACCGTCCATGCTTACCTGGAGATATACGGGATGTTTGTAGCGACGGAATTCAGAGGGCCGAGATCGCATGTTAGATGGACGATAGAGGCAGTCGAATAGCATGGGGATCTTTGATCGTTTATTCGGTGGACGTTTTAGCATGCCAGCGCCCGATGAAACCGACCTCAGCACTGCTGCGATCATGAAAGAGCTTCGGCCTTGCCAGAATCAGGAGCAGGAACAGGCCCTTAAAACTTTCGCCCAGACGCTGTTGGCACGGGTTCCGGAAAAAGAGAACGCCAGGCTAGTCAAGCGCATCATGCGTAAATTCGCCGTGGGATTCGAAGCCTCCAGCGCCCTGTCGGAGGGATTGCTTGAGGATGCAAGGGGACAAAAACTCGAGTATCTCGTGCTGTTGAGTGTCGATTGGAAAGGCTACGACGGGTTTGAGTACCTAGCGCCCTATCTAACCAAGGCCAACGGCATAAATGAGCCCTACACCTACGAGCATGGCGGCGGCGCATCGATGACGCAGGTGCTTGACGACTTTGATAGATGGCTGCTCCGGTTCGGTAGGCGATACCTACACCTGGATACAGGGGATGACGATTACTGCGGGTTTATCGTTGACGCCGAACGGGTAGAGGAAATGATCAACCTGGCTCAACGTGCAGACATTGAAGTCAGCCTTGGTCATTTCTGAATCGGGCAAAACGAAGTCGTGTGCAACTGGCGCCTGCTCGGACATTATCTCGGCCTGCTCAACCTTCCTGTGGGCCTCATCCGCCCTGAGCCTTGCCGTAAGCACAGCAGGAAAAAACGTCTAACAACTGGCTCGAGTGTCAAGGTCGAGCTGGCTCACGCCACGGATATCGCCCGGCAGTTGATCACCCTCTTTGGCATGAGCACAGCGCTTGGCCTGGCGGTGCTGGAACGCAAAAGTGCGAGCTACCTGGGCGAGCGCATGGAAATCGGTGACAAGGACTATTCGGAACAAACCGCCAGGGAAGTCGACCTGGCTATTCGCGCCTTGCTCGCTGAAGCCTATCAACGCGCCAGGACACTGCTGGAAAGCCATCGGGAAGAGCTGGACACCGGGGCCCATCTGCTGGTGGAAAAGGAAACCCTGACGCCTGAAGAGTTTGCCCCGCTACTGCCGCATAAACACACTGCGCTGGCTTTGCGACTGGTTTGAGGGCGCCTGGCCGTTGATCGATCTGTCACGACGCGAACGAGTCCAACGCCTCCTGTACACACACGACGCAATAGCGTCATCTGCAAACCCCATAGTGAAGGTTAGCACCTCCATCCTTTGTACCCGTTCTGCACCTATCGACAGCCGGAAGCACTTTAGGCCGACAAAAAACAAGCACAGCTGAATTGTTCTTCTATGCTTGCACCAAATAAAGGAAATTTCCCCATGAGCGAGCTTGAACCGCGACTTCTGCAGGTGCATGCGCTCAAGACCGCTTGTTCGAACTGCAGCGTGCTCGAACTGTGCCTGCCCATTGGCCTGACGGGCGGTGAAGTCGAGCGCCTCGACACCCTGATCGCCCAGCGGGTGAAGGTCAAGAAAGGCACGGCGCTGTATCGCACCGGCGACCCACTGCGCTCGTTGTATGCCGTGAGGTTGGGCTTCTTCAAGACCAGCGTCCTTTCGGTAGACGGTCGCGAACAGGTCACTGGGTTCCAGATGCAAGGCGAAATGCTTGGCCTGGACGCTATCAGTACCGATCACTACGCCTGCAATGCCATTGCCCTGGAAGACAGCGAAGTCTGCCCGCTGACTTTCAACCTCCTGGAAAAACTGGCCCACGATTTACCGTCGTTGCAGCACAACCTGAACAAACTCCTGAGCCAGGAAATCGTGCGCGACCACAGCATGCTGTTGATGCTCGGCAACATGAACGCCGACGAACGCCTGGCGGCGTTCCTATTGAACCTGTCCCAGCGGCTTAACATGCGCGGTTATTCCTCCAGGGAATTCGTGCTGCGCATGAGCCGCGAAGCCATCGGCTCCTACCTGGGCCTGCGCCTGGAAACCATCTGCCGGGGCATCGCCCACCTGCGCCAGGAGGAACTGGTGGACATACATGGGCGCAATGTCACCATTCTGGACTTGCCCGGCCTCAAGCAAAAAGTCGCCGGTTGCCATCGTCATGCGGAACTGTGATGCATCGTTGAAGCTGCCGGCCCCTTCGCGAGCAAGCTCGCTCCCACATGGGGTCGTGGTGAGCACAAGTCCGGCGACCACAGAAAATCCCCTGTAACGAGTCTGCAACCTGCCCTCCCTCAGCCCAGGCAAACCAAGCCCCCGGAGCGCCGGCCTCACAACGTGGCCGTACTCATCCCTTGACCGCCAGCACACTGCCCGGCACCGAATACAAGGCGCGTTCTGTCGTGCTGCCAATCAAACGTTCAAGACCGGCGCGGTGCACAGTGCCCATCACCACCACGTCGGCCTCGAATTCGTCGATGAACTCACGGATGACCGGCACCGGCAGGCCAACGACAAAGTGCCGACGTTCCGCTGGTACGCCACAGCGCTCGGCCAGGCTGATAAACGCCGCATGCAGCGATTCGCGCAGGGCGTCGGCAAAGTCGTCATCCCAGGCACCGGCCAGCAACGAGGTTTCGCCATTGAAGGCCGGCGACAGGTCGCAGGCATACAGCAGATTCAACGAGGCGTCACATTGCCGGGCCAGCGCGTCGGCAGTCTGGACGATGTGCTCGTTCAAGGCATTGGCCTCGGGGTCCGAGGGGTCCACCGCCGCCACGACCCGGCGCGGCAAGCCGTGTACCGCCTGGTTGACCAGATGCACCGGCACCGGACAGTCGCGCAACAAATGACAGTCAAGGGGCGTGGCGAACACGCGCTTGAGCAAAGGTTCGAGGGTGACGTCCTTGATCAACAGGTCAGGTTGGAACTGCTCGACATAGCGCAGGATGTCCAGCAACGGATGGAGCGTCCACACCACGTGAGTCGTCACATCCAGGCCTTCCTCCTTGAGCAGCTCCGCCTCTTCTACCATCCAGCGACGGTAGTGGTGCAAATAGCGCTGCACACTCGCTTCGTCGGTTTTTTCACCCCACAAGTGGGTACGCGCCGGCGGCTGGACGAAAGCGCACAAATGCAGCGCCGCGCCGCTGGCCCGGGCCAGGGCACAGGCCCTGCGCATCGCTGCGGAGGGGTGCAGATCCGGTTCGACGATCAATAGCAGACGCTGGTATTGCCCCATCGCACACCTCCATCGGGCAGATCGACTCAGGCCCGAAACCTTGCACCGGCCTTTTCCGGCGCGATCTTCAGCGTGCGCCCATCAAGGCCCCGGACGGTTTGATCTGAATCAAAGGCAGGGCAATCGATGGACGGATACGCGGGCACTGATCCAGATCAGAATCGATCGCCGTGGCGGGCGTAGAACAGTACCGAATGCGTAGCTATTTATCGCACCGCACGTGCACATCCGAGGGAGGATCGCACCATGCTTACTGTCAAAGACCACAACGAACGCGCCGCTGCCCTGTATGCCAGCATCAGTGGCAAACACTGGATCCAGGCACTCAAGGACGGCCGGCATGTCTTGATCCGCCCGCTCAGGGAGCAGGACCGCCAGCGCGAATACGACTTCATCATGCGCCTGTCACCGGAGTCCCGGCACATGCGCTTCCTGGCGCAGATCAATGAGCCAGGCGCGGCGCTGCTCGATCAATTGATGGATGTCGACTGCAAGACGCACATGGCCTACATCGCCCTGGTCCATGACAACGGCGAGTTGATCGAGATCGGGGTCAGCCGCTATTGCGCGACCCAGGAACACGAATGCGAGTGCGCAGTGACGGTCGCCGACCCTTGGCAACACCTGGGGCTGGGGACGTTATTGATGGAACACCTGATCGACACCGCGCGTAAAAATGGCTACCGCCAGATGTACTCCGTGGACGCGGCCAGCAATGCCCCAATGCGAGAGCTTGCCCACAGCCTGGGTTTTGAAACCCACAGCGATCCCGATGACACCCGGCAGGTTATCCACCGGCTCTACCTTTAGCTCCGGACGCCGCGCGAGGCCTTGGTATGGCCTCGCGCAGCGTTGCTCCAATCACACTTGCGGCTTGATCGCCAACACGCTACAAGGCGCCCGTTGCAGCAGCAGCTCGGCGGTGGTGCCCAGGCGCTTGTCCAGGCCATGATGTGCCGTGGTACCCATGACGATGACATCGATCTGGTGATCGCTGGCGAACGTGCAAATGCTGTTCAGCGGCGCCCCTTCGATGAAGTGGCGCTGCTGCGGTACGACCCCATGCCGCTCGGCCAGGGACTCGAACACCTCATGCTGTGCCTGGCCCAACGCTTCATAGAGCCCGGTGGCCAGGGGCAGCGCACCAATGCCCATGTCCGAGGCGTAGACCGCCGTCCAATCGAAGGCGTGCAGCAACTCGACCTGGGCGTTGCATTGCTCGGCCAGTTTGACCGCGGCGTCGACGATCCGGTCGTTGAACACCAGGTCCTGCTCCTCGCTGCGCAGCACATCGACGATCGCCAGGACCCGCCGAGGCCGCGGGTTACGCGAATCCGTGACCAGATGCACTGGCACCGGGCAGTCACGCAACAAGCGCCAGTCCAGAGGCGTGAAAAACACCCGCTTCATCGCCGGTTCCGGCTGCGCGTCCTTGATGATCAACGCCATCGGCATCTCCGTGACGTATTGCTGCAAGGCTTGGAAGGCATCCTTGCTCCAAACCACCTCACAGGTCACCTCGACGCCGTGCCGGCGCGCCAGTTCGACCTGTTGCCACAACCAATGCCGATGGGTTTCCAGATAGCCCTCACGCGCTTGCTTGACCTGCTCCGGGGCGAACAGACCGGCCACCGAGAGCAACTCCAGGTAGTCGAACGCCACGATGTGCAGGGGCAGGTCCAGCGCCAGGGCCAACTCGGTGGCGCGGTCGAACGCCGGCGTACGGATCATGGCGTCAGGCGCCACTAGCAATAAACGTTGAGTCTGGGACATGGAACACCTCGGCACGTGGCGACAGCCACTTAAAGGATTGAGGGTTCCAGAATGAACATATGCCACGGACGGGACTTGATCTTTATCAAACGGCCATCATTCAGGCTGACAAACTCGGGAGCAACAGCCCCACCCACATCGCCAGCGTTAACAGCACCTGGCCGGGAATTACATACGCGGCAAACCTTCGCCCGCCACTGAGCCAGGCCACCACGCACTTGCTCAGGGAGTTGCTGCTGAACGCGATCAAGATCGGCACGGCGACGCCGTCGAAGGGCAACAACCCGCCCTTGGCCAGGGAAGCGATGGAGGCTGTCGAGGCGTGGGCGTCGAGCAACCCGCTGAAAATCGCGGTGACGGTCACCCCGGCCTGGCCAAACGCATCGAGCATTGCCGACGAGAGGACGGTGATAGCGGTCATCGCCAGGACCATCGTCACCGCCAGCTTGAGGCTGAAGGCACCGCCATGCTTGATGGGCTCATCGGCCCGCGCCCTTGGGCGGGGAAACATCAGCACGCCGGCGTAGAGCAATACCATCAGCATCCCGCACAGCAGCGAGCCCCACATCCAACGCAACAGCGCGGGGTCCACGGCCGTGAGGATCAGGCCCATTTGAACCACCGTCGCCAGGTTGGATAACACTGCCGCGGCGCTCACCACCTTGAGATTGATCGGGTCTTTGGCCGCAATGCCACCCATGGTCGCGACCGTCACCGTGGCGGAGGCGAATCCAGAGGCAATCGCACTGAGAGCGTAGCCATAGCGGGTCCCCAGGGTTCGAACCGCGACATGCCCCAGTGCACCCACCGCCATCAGCATAACGGTGAGCGTGCACAGGTTGCGCAGGTTGATTGCGTCATAAGGTCCGAGGAAGCGATCCGGCGCCAGCGGGAGCACGACCAGCGCGGCGATCAACAGCACCAGGCCATCGCGCATCTCGGTAGCGGTCAACTGCTTGCGGGCAAAGTGGTGCAACGCCTGGCGGCTGGCAAGCAGCCCGGCCATCACCACCCCAATCGCGGTCGCCAGGCCCGGGGCGCTCGCACAGAGCGCGCCCAGTGCCAATACCGCGAACAAGGCCACCTCGCTGGTAATCCCGGGATCCTTGTCGAGGTTTCGCCAATAGGCCACGGTCACCAAAGCGCCCAGGGCAAGGGTCATGCCCCCCAGCAACAGGGGGCCGCCCGCCTGGACCGCCAGGTAGCCGAGCACGGACGTGATGGCGAAGGTGCGCAAACCGGCGAAGTCGCGCCGGTCGCCCTCGCCTTTGCGTCGTTCGCGCTCAAGCCCCACCAGCAGGCCGATTCCCAGTGCGGCGGCGGCATTGGCGAAGGCCAGGGTTTCAGTCATGGTTACGGCTCCCTGGCACTGTCTGCGGTTGTCACTCGATCCAGCGGTCCGAGCCGGCGGCGCTCGTGCCCTGGGGCGACTGATCATGCTCAAACATAGCGCGATTGCCTCGCCGTTGCCGCCTTCAATTCAACGCTTTGCAGCGTGTTTGATGCAAATCAAGTTAGCGAGCTCCATGGCGCTCATGATCAATGACAGACACCACGCCGCGCGAAACCTCGCCCGGCGCCAACAGGTCCTTGCCCGGGAGGTTTGTCATGTTTACGCAATCACGCTTGATGCTGGTCGTCTCGCCACTGATGGAACACAGCCCGGCGTTCGACCGGGCTGCCGCACTGGCCAAGGCCGAAGGCGCGGCGCTGCACATCGTCGCTTTTGACTACCTCGAAGGCCTGGCCACGGCCGGCCTGGTCAATGAGCAAGCACTGGAGCAGATGCGCCTGGGCTACATCGAGCGCCATCGGCAGTGGCTGGAGGAACAGGCCAGGCCCCTGCGCAACCTCGGCATCGAGGTCACGACAGAAGTGACGTGGGTCGAGCGCCCCTTGCAGGAGATCCTGGTCCACCTCAAGGAAGCGCCTATGGATGCGCTGATCAAGTCGGTGGACCCCGAGTCGTGGTTTTCCCGACTGATGTTCACGCCGCTGGACGTGCATCTGCTGCGCGAATGCGAGGTTCCACTGCACTTCGTCAACAAGGTCGCCCACCCCCGTCCGCGCAAGATCCTGGCCGCCATCGACCCGTTCCATCAGGACGGACGCTACGAAGGCCTCAATGACCGGATCCTGAGCGAAGCCAACAAGCTGGCCACCAGCTGCGACGCGACGCTGGAAGTCATCTACGCCTATGACCTTTCGTCCATCACCGCCGCAGAATACGGTTTTGGCAACGGTTCGATGTTCTTCTCCTCGACCCTGGCCCGCCAGCTCTACGAGTCCCAGGGTGCGGCCTTCGATGCACTGGCCGAACGCAATGGCATCGCCCCGGACCAGCGACGCATGATCATGGGTGACCCGGCCAAGGTGCTGGCGAGCTACGCCGCGTCCCATGGCATTGATGTCATCGTCATGGGGCGCGTGCGCTATGGCAGCCTGGACAAGCTGATCGGCAGCACCGTCGAAGGCCTGCTGTACAAGATGCCCTGCAGCGTGTGGGTGATTGCGCCGCAGCAGATGGGTTGAAGGCAGGCCTGTGTCAATGAGCAAGTCGGGCTGGACATCGCCGAAGTCCGGCCCGGCATTCCCTGCCACCCACCCCGCAAGGACCTGAACCATGAATGCATCCAGACTCGCCGCCCTCGCCCTGACCGCGGTGCTTTTCCCCACGCTGACCTTTGCCCAGCAAGCCACCGACGCCGCCAAGGCGCCCCAGTCGTCGATGAGCGTCGAGCAATTCGATCAGCAAATGGCGACGGCCCAGGAAAACCTGGAAAAAATGCAGGAACAAATGACCCAGATCCAGAACACCAGCGATCCGGCGCAACGCCAGAAACTCATGCAAGAACACCAGGCCTCGATGCGGCAAAGCATGCAGATGATGAATGGGATGATGGGGTGTTGCGGAGGTGGCATGATGGGCGGCCACATGAAGGGAAACGGCCCGATGATGGGTTGGAAACAAATGGGCAACCACTATTCCCGGATGACGCCCGAGCAGATGAAGCAGCACCAGTACATGATGGACAGGTACATGGGCATGCAACAGATGATGATGGAGCAGATGATGCAGCACCAGGACCACATGGGCACGCCAGCTCGCTAGGCCTGTCTCCCGGCGATCAGGCCAGGCCCTGCTCCTTCAACCGCCTGTATAACGTGCGTTCACTCACGCCCAGGTGTCTGGCCAGTTCGCTGCGGGTGCCTTTGAAAGTGGCCAGGAGCTGGTCCAGGTCCCTGCTGTCGGGCGCAGGCGTCAAGGCTGGGGCGAACAACGCCACGGGGGGCGCGGGCAGATGCAAGGCGTGAATGACGCCGTCGTCGGCAAACAGCGCAGCTCTTTCCAGGACATTGCGCAGCTCGCGGATATTGCCCGGCCAGGAAAACCGCTGCAATTGCATCAGCGCCTCGGGATCGATGGTCAGTCGACGCTTACTGATCCCGGAACGTTGCAGGAACGAATCCACCAACAAGCCGATGTCTTCAAGGCGATGCCGCAAGGGCGGTAAATGGATGGGAAACACGCTGATGCGGTAGTACAGGTCCTGCCTGAACTCGCCTTTCTCGAGCATTTTCTCCAACGGCTTATGGGTCGCGGCCACCAGCCTGAAATCCGCGTGCAGGGTTTCCACACTGCCGACACGGCGATAGGTTCCAGACTCGATCAGTCGCAACAGTTTCACCTGCATGGCCAGAGGAACGTCGCCTATCTCATCGAGAAACAGCGTGCCGCCCTGGGCCGTCTCCACCAGGCCCACCTTGCGCACAGTGGCGCCGGTAAACGCGCCCTTCTCGTGGCCGAACAGCTCGCTCTCGAACAAGGTTTCGGTCAACCCGGAGCAATCGACCACGACAAAAGGCCCCGCGGCCCGCTCGCTGGTTTCATGAACGGCGCGGGCAAACAGCTCCTTGCCTGTGCCGGACTCTCCCAGCAGCAGGACCGGTAACATCGAGGGCGCGACCCGCTGCAGCTCCAGCAGCGCCTGATTAAAGGCCGGCGAACTGCCCACCAGCCCCTCGTTGCTGGGCCGTGCCGATGCGCTACGCACTTGGGTAAGACGTTCCACATAAGCGGTGATGACACCCTGCTCATTCAGGATCGGGCGCAATTCCACATCGACGTGTTCGGGCCCGCGCGGTGTGTGATGAATGTGCAAGACCCGATCCGGACTGCGCATCTCCCTGGCCTTTTTCATCGGGCAGTTCTCACCGGCCTGGTCACAAGGCACATCGTAGTGGTGGGAAACCCGATAACACTTATGGCCAATGAACGGCTTGTCGGCGCTGCCGAACTGACGCAGGTAAGCCGTGTTTGCCGCCAGGATGTTGTAATCGGGATCGAGGACGATCATCGGCTGGGGCTCGTGCTCCAGAAACGAGACCAGGGACTGCACCTGGTCTGGATGCGGAAGCAGGTCTTGGGTGGGCGGCAGGCTGTGTGTCATCGCGGCTCCAGTGATTCATCCAGTAAGGTTGACACTGCCACTATGCCAACAAACGCTGCCAATGGCAGTTCAATTGTCTGGACATCGGAAGAGACCTTGTCGGCACCCATGAATTTAAACCAATAAAATCATACGGTTAGCGTTTCCAAGCAGCCCATGATCGACATGGCAGCATTATTGCTGTGTCTGTTCTTCAAGCGGCTGAGAGCCCCGAAGGAGACCGTTCATGACCGTAAAACCGTACGTCGAAGGATTTTTCGATCCTGAGACCCACACTGTCAGCTATCTGGTGCTGGACGAAGTGACCCGCCAGTGCGCGTTGATCGACAGCGTCCTGGATTACGATCCCAAATCAGGCCGTACCACGACCACCTCGGCCGACAAGCTGATGGCCAGGGTGATCGAGCTGGGGGCGAAGGTCGAATGGATTCTTGAAACCCACGTCCATGCCGACCACCTCACCGCCGCCCCGTACCTGAAGGAAAAACTCGGTGGCACGATAGGGATCGGCAGCCAGATTACCGCCGTGCAGGAAGTCTTTGGCACGCTGTTCAACACAGGTGGGCAGATGCCCCGCGATGGCAGTCAGTTCGACCATCTGTTCGTCAATGACGAGTCGTTTACAGTCGGAACGCTGCAATGCCGTGCGCTCCATACACCGGGCCACACGCCCGCCTGCATGACCTATGTCATCAGCGATGGCCAGGAAACGGCGGCATTCGTTGGCGACACCTTGTTCATGCCCGACTACGGTACCGCACGGTGTGATTTCCCCGGGGGCAACGCGCATACGTTGTTCCGATCCATCAACAAGGTCTTGAGCCTGCCGGCCAACACCCTCCTCTACACCTGTCACGATTACCAACCGGGTGGCCGCGAGGTGCAATTTTCCAGCACCGTCGCCGAGCAACGTGCCGACAATGTCCATGTCCGTAACGGCATCAGTGAAGAAGCATTCGTGGCGATGCGCACCCAGCGCGATGCCTCGCTGGAAATGCCGACGCTCATCCTGCCATCGGTCCAGGTCAACATGCGGGCCGGGCATTTCCCGGAGCCGGAGTCGAACGGCACGTGCTACCTGAAAATCCCACTCAATCGGCTCTGAAGACCCGCCCCCTCTCATAAGAAAAACCGTCATCACGGAGACAGTCATGGACATCCGCCACCTTGCGTCCGGCCTCTCGATCTCAGGGCAGATTCATCCCGACCAGATGAGTGAGATCAAAACCAGCGGCTTTCGCGCCATCATCTGTAACCGCCCTGATGGTGAAGGCAGCGATCAACCTTTGTTTGCCGACATCCAGCGTGCGGCACAAGCGATGGGCATCGAGGCGCATTACCTTGCCGCAGAGTCCGGCAAGGTGACCGACGAACAGGGCGTTGCCTTCGGTAAATTGTTCGAGTCCTTACCCAAGCCAGTGTTGGCGTATTGCCGCTCCGGCATGCGCTCGACGACGATGTGGGCCCTGTCCCAGGCCGGCCAGCAGCCCTTGCCACGGATTGTCGAAACAGCCAGCAAAGCCGGCTTCGACATGAAAGGCGTCATCCGTAGAATTGCCAACGAGGGACGCACGCCCGTTGGCGTGGCCGAAGCCCGGCATGCCGTGGTCATTGTCGGCGCCGGTGCGGCGGGCATCGCGGCAGCTTCAAGCCTATTGGCCCGCGAGCCGGGCCTGGACATTGCCATTATCGATCCGGCGGATGTGCATTATTACCAGCCCGGCTGGACCCTCGTCGGCGGTGGCGTCTTCGACGCGCACAGAACGGCCCACACGATGGGCGCGACCATTCCCCGGGGCGTGCATTGGATCAAAGCGGCTGTCGCGGCCTTCGAACCTGAAAACGACGCCATTATTCTCGATGGATGCCGCGTGGTCCGCTACGAGCAGTTGATCGTGTGCCCGGGCCTTAAACTGGATTGGCATGCCATTGAAGGTTTGCCGCAGACACTGGGGCGCAACGGCGTCACCTCGAACTATCTGTACCACCTGGCCCCCTACACCTGGGAACAGGTGCAGCAACTGCGCAGTGGCCGGGCGATTTTCACGCAGCCCCCCATGCCGATCAAATGCGCCGGGGCCCCTCAAAAAGCGATGTACCTGTGCGCCGACCACTGGAGACGCCAAGGGGTACTCGGCGATATCGAGATCGACTTCTGCAGCGCCGGGACAGTCCTGTTTGGCGTTCCCGACTACGTGCCAGCCTTGATGGAGTACGTCCACGCCTATGGGATCGACCTGAATTTCGGCAGTACGCTGACGTCTGTCGATGGACCGGCACAAACGGCGACCTTCAGGTGCGTCAAGGCCGATGGCAGTACGCACCTGGTGACGCACGACTTCGACCTGCTGCATGTGGTGCCCCCTCAGGTAGCGCCGGATTTTATCCGCGTAAGCCCCCTGGCCGATGGGGCGGGCTGGATCGATGTCGATCCCGACAGCTTGCGGCATAAGGCCTGGGCGAATATTCACGCGTTGGGCGATGCGACCAATACCAGCAACGCAAAGACCGCAGCGGCGGCGCGCAAGCAGGCGCCCGTGGTCGCCCATAACGTGCTGGCGGCCATGGGCAAGGCCAAGGGCAGCGCCCATTACGACGGCTACGGTTCCTGCCCGCTGACCGTGGAACGGGGCAAGGTCGTTCTCGCTGAATTCACCTATGGCGGCAAGCTCGCCCCCAGTTTCCCGTCCTGGCTGATCGACGGTACTCGGCCTTCGTGGCTCGCCTGGCTACTTAAAGAGCGAATTCTTCCACCGCTGTACTGGAAAGCCATGCTCAAGGGCCGTGAATGGCTGGCAAAACCTGAACTGGCGGACCTATGAAATCAACCTTCACCTCCAGGAGACCGAGATGATTACCGTCCTGGTACTGGGTTTTACGGTGGGCGTGATCCTGGCGCTGACCGGTGCCGGCGGCGGCATACTCGCCGTCCCGTTCCTGGTTTTTGGCGTGGGCTTGAGCATGGCCGAAGCCGGGCCCATTGGATTGCTGGCGGTGGGCCTGGCCGCCACCCTGGGCGCCGTGATGGGCCTGCGCAATGGCATCGTGCGCTACAAGGCTGCACTGGTGACGGCCAGTGCGGGGGTCATCTGTTCACCGCTGGGCCTTTGGTTGGCGCAGCGCACGCCCAACCGTCCGCTGACGATCCTGTTTGCCTTGTTGCTGATGTACGTGGCGTTCCGGGCATTGCAAAAATCACTGCCCTCTCGTGTCTGGGCAAAGACGTCCGCCACGCGCAAACCACCGCCCTGTGTCCTGGACGAAAATCGCGGCAAGCTGAACTGGACCGGCCCTTGCGCGTGGGCGCTCACGGCTTCTGGCATGGTCGCTGGGGTGCTTTCCGGACTGCTCGGCGTGGGCGGTGGTTTCGTCATGGTTCCGGCGCTCCAGCGGTACACCAATTTGACCACGCAGTCGGTGCTCGCCACGTCGCTGACCGTCATCGCTTTGGTTTCCATGTCAGGGGTGCTGGCGAGTTCGGCGATGGGCCACCTGCAATGGCCAATAGCGCTACCCTTTTCCATGGGGGCCATCGTCGGCATGCTCGGCGGGCGCCTGGTCGCCGCGAGGTTGCCGGAACCCTATCTGCAAAGAGGCTTCGCCCTCGTGTCGACGCTGGTAGCGGTCGCCCTGCTGGTAAAGGTCCTGGGTTGAAACCAGATGGAATATCAACGATGTGTAGCGGAGAACGCTGATGAATATTGACTGGCTCAACTTTACGCCGTGGGCATCCCTGGCCGGCGGCATGTTGATTGGCTTGGCGGCCAGCCTGTTCGTGGTCGCCAACGGCCGGATCGCCGGCATCAGCGGGCTGATCGGCAGCCTCTTGCAACGTGGCAGCGAAGGGCTGGGCGAGAAGGCCCTGTTTCTCCTGGGCCTGCTTGTCGCGCCGCTGTTATGGGGCGTGTTTGCCACCTTGCCGCCGATCGAGTTCCAGAGCGGCTGGCTCGGCCTCATTGTCGCCGGCCTGTTGGTGGGTGTCGGCACTCGTTACGGTTCGGGCTGCACCAGTGGCCATGGCGTGTGTGGCCTATCGCGCCTTTCACCGCGCTCGATGGTCGCCACCGCGTGTTTCATGCTCAGCGGTTTCACCACGGTATTTGTCCTGCGTCACGTGATGGGGATTTGAACATGCGCAAACTGACGGCATTCATCGCTGGCCTGCTCTTTGGCTTCGGGCTGCTCCTGGCAGGCATGGCCAACCCGAAAAAAGTGTTGGGTTTCCTGGATCTGGCCGGTGCCTGGGATCCGTCCCTGGCGCTGGTGATGATCGGGGCGATTGGCACCGCCATCGCCCCCCTGGCCTGGGCGCGCCAACAGACTCAGTCGCTGCTGGGCAGCCCCATGCAGTTGCCGGTCAAGCGAGAACTGGACCCACGCCTGATCGGTGGCAGCCTGGTGTTTGGTATCGGCTGGGGTATCGCCGGCATCTGCCCTGGCCCTGCCGTGGCCATCCTGCTGACCGGACACTGGCAAGCATTTGTGTTCATGCTGGCCATGTTGGCGGGCATGTTGTTGTTCACCGCGCTGGAAACCCGGCGCAGCCATTGATCGGGAGATTGTCATGAAAGCCAACATTGGAACCATTGACCGGGGCGCACGTATCGCTGTGGGGCTTGCCCTCATCATCCTCAGCCTGACCGGCTTGATCGGCGCGTGGGGCTGGATCGGCCTGGTGCCATTGGCCACCGGTTTCATGCGCTTCTGCCCGATCTATTCGTTGTTGGGCATCAAGACCTGCAAACGTAGCTGAGAGGCGCAATGGCCGTTCTTTTAGAACGGCCATTGAACCTTGCCAGTCACCCTTGGAGCTCCGCAACAGGCTCTCACTCGACCAAAGGATTCGCCGTCATGCCCCGCTCACAGCCCGATACATTTGACGTAGTCATCATCGGTGGCGGCCAAGCGGCCTTGGCGGTGGCCTATTTCCTGCGGCGTACGCCTCTGTCGTTCGTCATCCTCGACGCCCAGGAAGAACCCGGTGGTGCCTGGCGGCATGGCTGGAACTCGCTACGACTCTTTTCCCCGGCGACCTGGAGTTCGATCCCCGGCTGGATGATGCCCCCCACACAAAATGGCTATCCGTCACGAGACCACGTGATCGACTACCTCAAGCAGTATGAACAGCGCTATCGATTTCCCGTGGTGCGGCCGGTACAGGTCACCCGTGTGGAACCCACGGAAACGGGTTTGCGCGTCCATTCCCGGGACAGGCAATGGGACGCACGGGTCGTGGTCAGCGCAACGGGCACCTGGAGCAACCCCTACATCCCTCGCTACCCTGATGCGGCCTTGTTCGCCGGCCAGCAACTGCATTCGGCGGACTATGTCGAGGCGTCCCCTTTCGCTGGCAAGAGAGTCCTGGTGGTGGGCGGCGGCAATTCAGGGGCGCAGATTCTGGCCGAGGTGTCGAAAATCGCCGAGACCACTTGGGTCACTCCCGTCGAGCCACTGTTCCTTCCCGACGAAGTGGATGGGCGCGTGTTGTTCGAGCGCGCCACCGAACGCTGGAAGGCCCAACAGGAAGGTCGCATCATCGACCAACCCGTGGGAGGGTTGGGTGACATCGTCATGGTGCCGCCGGTGGTCGAGGCTCGTGAACGCAACGTCCTTCAGGCCGTCAGGCCTTTGGAGCGCTTTACCCGCAACGGCGTGATCTGGGCCGACGGCCGCGAATCAGACGTGGACGTGGTGATCTGGTGCACCGGATTCAGGCCCGCCCTGCAGCACCTTGATACGCTGGAGGTGCTCAACAACGAGGGCCGTGTGGAGGTCGAGGGCACCCGCTCGATACAAGAGCCCAGGCTGTGGCTGGTCGGCTACGGCGAGTGGACGGGGTCGGCTTCCGCCACCCTGATCGGCGTTACACGCACGGCACGCAGCACGGTCGACGAGATAGTCGCCTTTCTCGCCGAACAATCCACGGCCGATACGCCGGCTTGAGCCCACCACCAGGGGCTGGCCTGTCATGGCGTCGGGAAACCGCTTAGAAGCGCCCTATTTCCAAGGTCGCGCACAGCCCACCCTCGGTGCGATTTTCCAAGCGAATGCGCCCTCCCAGACGATCCGCGATGGTGCGCACGATCGTCAGGCCCAGCCCAGCCCCCTGGTCATTGCCGCGGCTGTAGAACCGCTCGAAGAGCCGCTCACGCTCGGCCTCGTCGATACCCGGCCCCTGGTCTTCGACTGACAACTCATAGTGATCGCCCTTCCTGGCCAGGCTCACTGTGATCGTGCCGTTGGCCGGAGAAAAATTGGCCGCGTTGGTCACCAGGTTGTTCAGGGCGATGTCGATGACCACCGGGTCGATTCGAACCGGGCCGATGTCATCGCTGACGTCCAGCACCGGCTCGAGCCCCTTGCTCAACAACCAGGGCGTCAGTTGAACCAGGCTCGCACGAACCGTGGCGGGCAGGTCGATGACCGCAGGCGTCGGAACACCTGCCTGCGGTTCGAGCCGCGCCATGGTCAGCAGTTGATTGACCAGGCGCGTAGTGCGATCGACGCCAGCGATCAGGTGCTCCAGGGACTCGCGCCGGCTTTGCTCGCTTCCCGCCTCCATCAGGTTCTGTGCATGCACCCGCAGCACGGCCAGGGGCGTACGCATTTCATGGGCGGCGTCGGCAATGAAACGCCGCTCACGGCCCATCACCTCCTGGATCTGCGCCAAGACGCGGTTGAGCGCCGCCTGCATGGGCTCAAGCTCCGTAGGGAGCGGCATCATTTGCAGGGGTTCCAGTGAGCCGGGATGCCTGGCGCGCAACTTCGCCGCCATATCGACCAGGGGTTTGAGCCCCCAGCCGATGGCCAGCCAGATCACTGCGGCAAGCACCACGCTGCCGATCAGGTTGGGCACGACAGTGTGACGAACAATGCGATCGACCAGGTCGGCACGCACGTCGTCGCGCTCGCCCACCCAGATCTTCAAGCCGTATTGCGCATCGTCCAGGACGAACGCCCGCCACTTACGGTTCTTCTGGTCCACGACCTCACTGAAACCGGGCGCGCCCGGCGGTGAGGTGAACGAGGGTGCGCTGGAGGTATGAACCAGCACCGAACCTTGTGAGTTCCAGACTTGAAAAGCAATTTTGCTTTCATAGGGATGGCCATCGACCCTGGGAACCGCCTGCCCCAGCGCCGAATTGAACGCCTGATACAGCTCGGCGTGTTCCTTGCTCGCCATCGGCATGCGCATCACGCCCTGCAACAGCCGGGCATTCTGCGCCAACTGGGCATCGTAGACCTCGGCGATTTCGTGGTTGCTGTCATGCAGGTTGAATACGGTGATGATCAACAGGCCAAGGAACAGCAGGCCGAGGATCAACGTGAGGGTACGACGCCGGATCGAACTCATCGACGCTCCTCCACCAGGTAACCGACACCGCGGATGGTGCGGATCAGGTCGGTGGAGAATTTCTTGCGCAGGTGATGGATGTGCACTTCCAGCGTGTTGCTCTCGGCCTCCTCGCTCCAGCCGTAGAGCAGCTGCATCAGATGATCGCGGGTCATGACTCGGCCCGGCGGCGAGAGCAGCTCATGGAGCAGCTGATATTCCTTGGGTGTCAGCGCCACCGGCTTGCCCTGGTAACTGACTTGCTGGGTACCGGGGTTCAGGCTGATACCGGCATGTTCGATCAACGCCTGGGCGCGGCCGGCGCTGCGGCGCAACAAGGCCCGTAGCCGGGCCTTGAGTTCCGCCAGATCGAAGGGCTTGACCAGATAATCATCGGCCCCGGCGTCCAACCCGGCGATGCGATCCTCGGTGGCATCGCGGGCTGTGAGGATCAGCACCGGCAGGTTGGAACCACTGTCACGCAAGCGCCGCAACACTTGCAGGCCGTCCATGCGTGGCAGGCCCAGGTCGAGCACCGCCAGGTCGAAGGTTTCACTGAGCAACGAATGCAAGGCGCTGCTGCCGTCCTGCACCCAGTCGACGGTATAACCTTCGCGACTCAGGGCCTGATGGATGCCCTCCCCCAAGGCCACGTCATCCTCGATCAGTAATAAACGCACATCCGCTCCTGTCAGTTCAGTTTCTTGTTCACATCCACCAGTAAAGCGTCGATCTCCTTGCGGCGCCCGGCATCGGCCGTTTCTCGACCTGGCCGCGGTGCTGCCTGCAAGGCTTTTTGCAGCGCTGCCTTGGCTTCGCTATAGCGCTTCTGACGGTAGAGGTGATCGCCCCAAAAGTACAGGCTGTCGATGCCGTTCGGGTTGAGTTGCAAAGCCTGCTGGAGCAATTGCTCGGCCTTGTCCGAGTCGCCGAAACCCAAGGGCCAGCCCGGCACCCGGTCGTAGAGTGCGCCGAGGCTGGTGTAGGCCGAGCCTTGCAGGGCCTTGGGGTCCAGGGTCAGGGCTTTTTCCAGGTCGCCCTTGGCATCCTTGACCTTGCCCAGCGCGCCGATCCCACCCTTGGCACCGGCCCAACTGCTGTTGACGATGCCAGACCAGATCCACGCTTCGGCCACCGATTGGCGCTCCTGCTTGAACGCCGATGCCTGGACGGCGAGTTTTTCGAACGCATCGGCGCGTTGGCCTTCAGGCACTTCATATTGAATATGGGCCCAACTCTGCTGGATGTCGCCGAGACGTTGCTGGTCGGCCGCCTCCAACGCCCAGACGCTTTGGCTCAGGGTGCCGATCAACAGGCAAGCGAAGATTTTTTTCATGGCTTGAGGTGCTCGTTTTCGGGTTTATGACTGAGACGGCGCACCAGTGGCAACTGCTTGCGCAGGCCACGGTCCACCAGGTTGGGCAGCAGGCTATTGAGGCCGACGAAAAAGCGTTCGGGCCAGCCCAGATACAGCTCGCGTCGGTCGCCGATAATCGCGTGGATCACCGCCGCCGCCACGGTTTGCGGGTCGTCGACGTTGGCCTTGAGGGCTTGGTTGAGCGCATCGGCCGCCGGACTGTTCATCGAGGTACGGGTGGCCCGGGGCGCTACGTAGAGCACCCCGACACGGGTATCGGCCAACTCCCGGCGCAAGGCTTCGGAAAAACCGCGCAAGGCAAACTTGCTGGCGCAGTAGCTGGCGTATCCCGGGTAACCGATTGATCCATAGGTCGAGCCGACGTTGACCACCATCGCACTGTCAGCTTGCTTGAGCAGCGGCAAGAGCAGTTTGGTCAGGCAGATCGGCGCGCTGATGTTCAGCGCCAGCATGGCGTTGATCTCGCTGTCGTCGAGTTGCTCGAGCATGGCGAAGTGGTTCACGCCGGCCGCATTGATCAGCAGGTTGATGCCGCCCTGGGCTTCGGCGGCGACCAGCACTTTGCGCCGGTCGGCGAGGAAGGTCAGGTCGGCTTCGACCCAGCTCAATTGCTGCGGATACTGCTCCAGCAACGGCTGCAAGGCTTCGCGATGCCTGGCCACGGCCAGGACCCGCGCGCCACTGGCACACAGGGCGGCGGCGATGGCCTGGCCAATTCCGCCGCTGGCACCGGTCAGCACGACACGCGCATCACACAAGCGCATGTTCATGCTCCCCGTCGCGCGGCAGGCCGCGGAACATGTCGGTGTACAACCGGTACACAACCTTGGAGGCATGGATCACCGCAGCCTGGTCCGCCGGATCGTCCAGGCGGTTCATCAGGCCGCGATAGGTCTGCATATGCTCGATGTCGAGCGATCCATGGGAACTGAGGTAGCTGAACGCCGTGGGCGGCAATTCCAGGCGCTCGCGGATGCTGTCGGCGGCATGGGTCGCCAGGGCGATACTGGTGCCCTCCAGCACATTGACCATGCCGAACAGGCCTACCGGGTTGCCTCGGGCGATCAAGTCGTAGAGGTAACTGACCATCAGCTCGATGGGCAACGAGGGCTGGCCGTTGCGCACCGCTTCCTTATCGCCACCGCACACGGCAATGTCATCCAGCACCCATTGCTCGTGGCCGTACTCTTCGTCGATGTATTCGCACACGGCCTTGCGCAGCCATTCCAGGTGCGTTGGCAGCCGCGCCCCGCACGCCATCATCAACGGTACGGTATGGCGCACGTGGTAATACGCCTGGATCAGGAAGCCCCGGTAACTGGCCAGGCTGACCTGGCCGTTGAGGGCGTCACGAATGATCGGCAGATTGAACAGGGTCTGGCGTTCTTGCTGGGTGGCTTCTTGCAACGTGTCAAAAAAACTCATGATGGGGATTCCTCGGACAAGACAGATGAAGTGAGCTGCGCGCGGTAATGCTCGACGATGGCCTCCCGGCGTGGCCGGCCATTAGCGGTGAGCATGCCGTTGGCAGCGCTGAAGGGTTGGTCCAGGCGCGTCCAGTGATGGACCCGCGCGTAATCGGGCAGCGTGTCGTTGGCCTTGGCCACGGCCAGCTCCAGCGTTTGATCCGTGCAGTCGGCCCGGGCGGGCCAGAGCAGTGCATGGTTGTGCGGCATGGCTTCGCCATAGACAAAGGCCTGGGCAATGTCACCGCCCTGGGTGAGTTCGGCTTCAACCCATTCGGGGTTCACGTTGCGCCCGAAACTGGTCACGAACTGGTGCTTCTTGCGCCCGCGCAGGTAAAGAAAACCGTCTTCGTCGAACTCGCCCAGGTCGCCGCTGGGCCACCATTCGCTGGTGTGCGGTGGCTCACCCAGGTAACCGAGCAGCGTCGAGCCCTTGATCAGGACTTCGCCGTCATCGGCCAAGCGGATCTCCACATGGGGCAGCGGCTGGCCGACACTGCCGGCACGGTGGGCCTGTGGCCGATTGAGGCAGACCACCGAGGCGCATTCCGACAGCCCATAGCCTTCAAACACCGGCAGGCCAACACGCTGGGCCCGCTGCAACAAATCGTGGGACACCCGTGCCCCGCCGACGGCGGCGAATCGCACGATGTGCGGGTTGAACATCTTCTGTTCGGCAGCCGTGACCAACATCAACAGCAACTGCGGAACCAGGATCAGGCTCTGCGCCCGACGCTCGGCCAGGCATCCCAGCAGACGCGTCGGGTCGACCCCACTGGCACCCTGGATGCCGAGGGTCTTCTGGCTGGGCAGGCTCAGCATGGCACCGGCATACAACGCCGCGTAGCAACCAAGGTTTTCCAGCAGAATCGCCAGGGGCAGTAACGCCAGGTGATGCCTGGCCTCGACCGGTTGGCTGGCCTGCTCCAGTTCACGGGCCACCCGCAACAGGCTGTCGGCGCTCAGGCAGACGCCTTTGGGCGTGCCGGTGGTACCGGAGGTGAAGGTCAGCTTGGCGGTGCCCGCCGGCAGACGGCTCGGTCCGTCGAAGTGCCGCCGCCAGAACTCGCCACTGTGCTGGTAGCCAGCGGCTTGCAGCTCCGCCTCGAACGCAGGCTCGGCAATCACACGCTCGGCCTGGCTCTGTTCCAGGCAGTGCCGACGTTGAGCCTGGCTGAAAAAACCGGGCAGGAAGACGCAGGTGAGCCCTTCGAACAGTGCGGCAAGGTCCCAGAGCATCGCTTCGATGCCATTGTCCAGGGCCAGGGCGACCACGCTGATGTGTTCATCGCGCAGGCGTTGCTGGCGGTATACCACTTCGGAATAAAGCGTCGCGTAGTCGAGCTGCGAGCCGTCGCCCCACAGCGCCACGGCGTGGCCCCTGCGCTCGGCATGACCACGCAGGGTGCGCTTGAAGCGTTCCATTTCAGGCGACATGGCTGGTTTCTCCGAGGTCCGTCGACAATCCCAGACGATTGAACAGGCCGGTATTGCGCAGATGAATGAAACCGGCGCGGATGTTTCCGACATGAACCCACGGCTGGCTTTCGTAGTAGCGGCCCCAGAGATGGCGGTCCTCGCCGAGGCGCTGAGGGTCGGCCGGGCACAGCGTCACAGGCTTGAGACCCAGGCGATGGAAGCTGTTGACCAGGCCGATGTTGCCAGTGAACGCAACCCACTCCAGACCGCCCATGGCCAACAGATAAGTGATCGCGATGATGCTCAGCCGGGCGCTGCCCGTGTCGCTGGCGGCCAGATTGCCAACCTCGACGATGCCGGCGCGGTCCACCGGACGGTCAGCGGCGGCACTGATCAAGGGCTCGATGGGGCTGTCCAGATAACGTTCGAGGAACAGCGGCCCCTGTGCGGCGCGGCGCACGCCAGCGGCAGCGCAGAGCGTGCCGTGGACATCGTCGAGCCCGAACAGCTCCGGCATGAAATGACGAATGTCGGCACCGTGGACCTGGCGAAAACGCTGCTGGATGAACGCTTCGAACTCATCTCGCCGCGCTTGTCCCGGCAAAGCCCGGTGCAAGTGGCGAACCGGCGGGCCGGCATCACCGAAGGCCAGCGGCAGGTGGATGTTCCAGTCGAAATCGGGCATGAGTCAACGTTCTCCCTCGGGCTATTGGGAGAAAGTATCGAGGTCGTTTCTTAACGAAGTCTGAAGGTGGAAAATTTTGGCTCGTTAGAGAGGCAGTTCGGTCAAACCTGAACTGCCCCTGATCGCTATTCCGTAGTACAGTGCGCAAGTCCGATAAATATCCACTTTGAGATGACCTGAAGTCTCAGGAGCAACTTCAATGGACCCGAACACCCCGCCATCCCTCTGCCGCGGCGCTAACAGCATGATCGAAATCACCGAAGCCTCCATTGCCCAATTGCGCGCTGCGCTGGAGTCGGGCCAGACAACGGCGGTGGCGCTTGTCCAGGCCTACCTTGCCAGGATCGATGCCTACGACGGCCCCGATACGCCCACAGCCCTCAACGCGGTGGTGGTGCGCAACCCCGATGCATTGAAAGAGGCCCAGGCCTCCGATGCCCGTCGGGCCAGCGGCCAGACCCTGGGGCCGCTCGACGGCATTCCCTATACGGCCAAGGACAGTTACCTGGTCAAGGGGCTCACTGCCGCTTCCGGCAGCCCGGCGTTCAAGGACCTGGTTGCTTATCGCGATGCGTTCACCATCGAGCGGCTTCGCGCCGCCGGCGCCATCTGCCTGGGCAAGACCAACATGCCGCCCATGGCCAACGGCGGCATGCAGCGCGGGGTGTATGGCCGTGCCGAAAGCCCGTACAACGGCGACTACCTCACCGCGCCCTTTGCCTCGGGCTCCTCGAACGGTGCGGGCACGGCAACTGCCGCCAGTTTCGCGGCGTTCGGCCTTGCCGAAGAAACCTGGTCGAGCGGACGCGGTCCGGCGTCGAACAACGGCTTGTGCGCGTATACGCCGTCGCGCGGCGTGATCTCGGTGCGTGGCAACTGGCCGTTGACGCCGACCATGGACGTCGTCGTGCCCTACGCCAGGACCATGGCCGACCTGCTCGAAGTGCTGGACGTGGTGGTCGCCGAGGACCTGGACACCCGTGGCGACCTGTGGCGCCTGCAACCCTGGGTGCCGATTCCGAGCGTCGACTCGGTTCGCCCGGCCTCGTATCCGAGCCTTGCCAGCCACCCAAGTGCGCTGGCAGGCGTTCGGTTCGGCGTTCCTCGGATGTACATCAACGCCGACCCTGAAGCAGGCACGGCCCCGGCCCCCGGCATCGGCGGCCCGACGGGGCAGCGAATCATCACCCGCGCCTCGGTGATCGAGCTCTGGGAGCAAGCGCGCAAGGCGCTTGAGGCCTGTGGTGCCGAAGTGGTCGAGGTGGATTTCCCCCTGGTGTCCAACTGCGAGGGCGATCGTCCTGGCGCACCGACGGTCTTCACCCGCGGCCTGGTTTCCAAGGAGTTCCTGCACCATGAGTTGTGGGACCTGTCGGCCTGGGCATTCGATGATTTCCTGCGGGCCAACGGCGATCCGAAGTTGAATCGCCTGGCCGACGTCGACGGACCGAAGATCTTCCCCCACGACCCGGGCACCCTGCCCAACCGGGAGGACGATCTGGCCGCCGGCATGGATGAGTACGTGAAGATGGCCCAGCGCGGCATCACGCCGTGGGACCAGATCCCGACCCTGCCCGACGGCCTGCGTGGACTTGAAGAGACACGTCGAATCGATCTGGAGGACTGGATGGCGCAGCTGGGCCTGGACGCGGTGATCTTCCCGACCGTCGCCGACGTCGGGCCGGCGGATGCGGACATCAACCCGGCGTCTGCCGATATCGCCTGGAGCAACGGCGTCTGGGTCGCCAATGGCAACCTCGCCATCCGCCACCTGGGCGTGCCGACTGTCACGGTGCCGATGGGCGTCATGGCGGACATCGGCATGCCCGTCGGGCTGACGTTCGCTGGCCGCGCCTATGACGATTCGACGCTGTTGCGACTGGCTTCGGCGTTTGAATCGATTGGCTCCAAACGCCTGATCCCACCGCGGACGCCGCCGCTGTCGGCTTGATCGTTTGGCGGGTTTGGTCTTGGGGCTGCGCAGCAGTCCCTGGACCGGCTCTACAGCCGGAAAGACTGTTGCATGGCACGGGAAAGCAGGTCCACGGCCTCATCGCCATGTGACGCCTGCGCTCGCATGAACACCACCTCATGCTCCTGAATAACCGGCAGGCCTTCGAGGATCTGCATGGCGTCCGTCACCCGCGCGCGGTCTATCAGGCTGACCGCCAACCCTGCCTCCACACACGCCTTGACGGCCTGGTTGGAGGGGCTTTCCAGGACGACTCGGGTCCTGCGGCCGCTTTGCCTGAGGGCCTCCATCATCGCTTGCCGATAAGGGCATTGCGCCGCATGCACCGCCAGCGGCAATGGCTCCATAGAGGCCACCGTCACGTGGGCCGGACCGACCCAGACCGGCGTGGTGGAAACCAGCACTTGTCCGCCAGCACTGACCTGCCCCTTCGGCTGCGCAACCACCGCTGCCTGGAGCTTGCCGCGCTGGACCAGGTCACGTAGCGCGTAGCTGGGCGCGGTCTTGAGTTCCAGCACCACGTTGGGCCACGCGGCGGCGAAGGTCGGGAGGATGTCGCGGATGACATGCTCGGCGTATTCATCCGGCACCCCCAACGTAATGCGTCCCGCCAGCCGGGTTCCGTGGAGATCGGCCAGCACCCGGTCGTGGGTGCGCAGCAGTTCCGTCGTCGCCACGAGCAGACGCTTGCCCAACGCGGTGAGGGATACCGATTGATTGTCCCTGTTGAGCAAACGCCCGCCAGCGACCGCTTCCAGGCGCTGAATATGCACGCTGACCGCCGCCGGACTTTTGTGCAGTTGCTCTGCCGCCGCACTGAATTTGCCGATCCGTGCCACCGCATGAAAGGTACGTATCAAGTCGATATCGAGTATGGCTGTCATGATTCAATCTTTGTGAAGGACTGATGCACTACATTTTGATTTATTAGATTACGCGGGTTTCGTAGCCTGTGGTCATGAACCCGACCAAATCGATGAACTGCCCTTCCCTGCCCAAGCCCGACTGGCACTGGCTGATTCCATTGCCGTTGCTCGAGGCGGCGTTGCTGCTGACGTGGAGCTCCGGCTTCGTCGGCGCGCGTTTTTCCATTGATTACGCGCCAGCATTGCTGGTGGTGTTCTGGCGTTGCGTCGTGGTCACGCTCGTCCTGTTGCCCTTCGTCGCCAGAGCGCTGCGCCGAACCTCGCCCGTCGTGTTGTTGAAAAATGCCGGTATCGGCCTTCTGGCGATGGCGGGCTACCTGGCCGGTATCACCCAAGGCATTGCCCTGGGTGTGCCGGCGGGCCTGGCCGCGCTTGTCGCCGACCTGCTGCCGATGGGCCTGGCGCTGTTGGCTGCGAGTGTACTGCGGCAACGACTGGCCTGGCAGATCTGGGCCGGGCTGCTCATCGGCCTGCTCGGCGTCATGCTGGTGACCCAAGGCGCGCTGGCGTGGGGCAACGCGCCTTGGTGGGCCTATGGCCTGCCGCTGCTTGGCATGCTCTCGCTCGCTGTCGCGACCTTGTGGCAGAAATATCTCCCCCCCGCGCAATCGCTGGGTCTGTTGCCTAACCTGTGGCTGCAATGCTGCGTTTCGGGACTGGCCTTCGCCCTGGTCGAAGCCGCCCATGGCAGCCTCGCCCCGATACCCAGCACAGGCTTTGCACTGAGCGTATTGTGGACCGCGGGCCTGTCGACGATGGGCGGCTATGGGCTCTACTGGCTGTGCCTGCGCCGCGCAACCGCCACCCGGGTCGCCAGCGTCCTGTACCTCAGCCCGCCCATTACGATGCTCTGGGCGTGGGCTATGTTCAACGAGCCGCTTTCATGGCAGATGGTCTCGGGCATGGCGGTCTCCGGGATTGGCATCTGGCTGGTCGTCGGCACCGAAGCCCGGCAGGCCAGGCGCCGAGCGTCTGAGCCGGAGCGCTAACCGCCCGGACTTGGCAGCGCGATGATTCCTGTGGCAGCGTAGGCTGGAATTTCAAACAACCCTCGCGCCCACGGCAAAACGGTAGTCATCATGATCTCGCATGTTTTTCTAGGTATCGCCGATTTTGATCGCGCCTTCGGGTTCTATTCAAAGGTCATGGCCGGGCTGGGCCTGACATTGAAATTTAGCGACGCCCACAAAGGCTGGGCGGGCTGGATTGCCGAGCATTCACCGCGCCCGATCTTCGTGATTGGAAAACCCTTTGACGGCAAGGTGCACCAACCCGGCAACGGACAAATGGTGGCTCTGCTTGCCCCCAGCCGGGAAGCGGTGAGGAACAGCTACGCGACAGCGCTGGCACTGGGCGGGACGTGTGAGGGAGAACCCGGCTTGAGACCCCACTACCACCCTGATTATTACGGCGCCTACTTTCGAGATCTCGATGGCAACAAGCTTTGCGTCTGCTGCCATGATTCGGTGTCGACTTAGTCGATCGTAATGCATGGCCCGCTTTCGTTTCCTGCCTAGCCAATGTACGAATAAACAGCGAATTCAAGTCCGGTGAACGGAAAAGTAGCGACCTCTTTCATCCCCATTTTCAAGTACGCACGAAGCGACGCTTCATTGTTTGCTCCCTCGCCACGGGTTCTGCGTTAGCCGATCGGCGTTAGCTTCAGCACCCGCATCACCAAGGCGCCAGCCTTCGCCAGCAAAGTGCCGTGGGCGCGTTGCTGACACAGGTCGTTCGAGACGAAACCTGCGGACTCGCTTGCCAAGGCGCCCATCAATTGGGGCAACAGGAATCCGCTTTCGTGCTCCTGGTAAGTCGCAACGGAGGTATCGGGCCGAAGGTTGCCGGTGCAAGTCGTGTCGATCATGGGAATCTCCCGATGGATGGAGAACGCTGCGACGACCCGAAACGGTCAATCGCTTCTGGGATCAGTTTCACTGGCGGACGGTTTTTAGAGAATGTCCAGGAATTACATGACTTGATTGCGTAATCTGAAACAATCGCAGCTGACTGAACAAAAAAGGCTTACCGAGGTTTTGATATTTCGTTCCGAGAGGGGTGTTTTTTTGGTGTGTATATCCGTTGTTGCGGTAACGGCTGCTTATGGTTCCGCCCTTACCGCAGCAACGGATATGCCCCCATACAAATCACACCGGCGCCTTCAGCATGTCATACGCCTCAAGCGACCGCAGCGAGTAGATATAGGCCGCCCCCGCATTCAACGAAATCGCAGTTGCCAGGGCCGCCGCTACCTCCTCGCGACTCGCGCCGGCCTTGATCGCCGCGTCCGTGTGGGCGGCGATGCAACCGTCGCAGCGGGTAGTGACGGCGATGGCGATCGAGATCAACTCGCGGGTCTTGGCATCGAGCACGTTGTTTTCGCTGGCGGCTTCCCCTAGCGCCATATAGGCCTTGACCATTTTCGGGTTGCTGCGGCCCAGTGCGCCAAAGGCCTTCTGAATGGTGGGCAACAATTCGGACCAGTTATTGAACATGGCATTAACTCCTGAGTGGGTTGGGTGTACTGTTTTGACGCCCTCAGTTTTTCACCCTGGCGCCACTCGGGTTTGCTCAATGCGCTCAGTTTTTTTGGCGAAATGCTCAAATGAATGCGATCGATAAACTCATCAGCCTGGCCAACGTGCGCGGCAGCCTGGACCTGCGCTGTCAGTTCCAGGGCGACTGGGCCATGGATCACGGGCAGCAAGCCCTGGGCACAGCGCCCTATCACATCGTGCTGGCCGGCGAATGCCGCGTCGAGTTTGCCGATGGGCAGCGCTTGCCCATGCGTGCCGGTGACATCCTGCTGTTGCCGCGCGGTGCCCCTCACGTCATGCACAGCCCTGGCAAAACGGTAACGCCGACCTCCCCCCGAATCCTGACCGGGGGCACCTTGCCGATTCATCGCATTGGCGGCGCCAGCGCGGAGCTGGACATGCTTTGCGGAGGCTTTCACTTCAACCGGGCTTCGTTGCTGTTCGGCGCCTTGCCCGAATACCTGGTGATTCCCAGCGGCGCATTACCGGCCAATGGGCCGTTGCCGGCGCTGGTGGAGGTCATGCGCGCAGAAGCAGATGGGAATAAGGTCGGCGCGCGCTTCTTGCTCGATGCCCTGTCACAGGCGCTGTTCACCCTGATTCTGCGTGCGCATCTGGCCAGCCAGGGACAGGACAGCGGCTCGCTGGCCCTGCTCGGCGACAAGCGTCTGGGCCGGGCCTGGCAGGCAATGCTGGCGGACCCTGCGCACGAGTGGACCATCCAAGGCCTGGCGGACATCGCGAGCATGTCCCGGGCCAACTTCATGCGTGCATTTGTCAAGGTGGCCGGTGTCTCGCCGTGGGTGCTGTTGACGCAAGTCCGCATGGAGTTGGCCTTCAGCCTGCTCAGTCACTCACACTTGGGGCTGAGCGATATTGCCGTACAGGTCGGCTACCAATCCCAGGCCGCGTTCAGCAAGAAATTCAAGGAAGTCTTCGGTGAGGCGCCAGGCCGTGTGCGCCGCGGGATCCTGGGTCCAAGCGCGAGCTGATATTCAAGAAACATCCGCTCGCAGCGCCGGGTGCTCGCGCAGGTGCTCGACGATGTAGTCCACGAAACTGCGCACGCGCATCGGCGCCTTGCGTCTTTCGCGGTAGACCACATGAACCGGTATCGAGGGCGGTTCATAGGGTTGCAGGACCCGGCGCAAGCGTCCGCTGTTCAGATAGTCGTACAGCGGATAGTTCAAGCAGCGCATCAACCCAGCCCCATGAGCCGCCGCGTCGATGGCCGCCTGCAGCGTGGCGCAACTGAGCCGCGTGCGTGCCTTGAGGCCGCTGGCCTGCTGCTGGAAAGGCCACTGGACCCAATCCTGGTTGGCCTGCGTGGCGATCAATCGATGATTGTGCAGATCCTGCGGCACAACCGGCTCACCATGAATCGCCAGGTAGCCAGGACTGGCGCAGACGAGCGAACGAACGCTGCCGACCGGTCGTGCGATCAATGAGCAGTTGGGCAGATTCCCCACCAACACCGCCACATCCAGCCCTTCCTCATGCATGTTCGGAAAACGATCGTGGTAGTGGGCAAATACCCTGATCTCGGGGTACTGATCCATGTAGCCGGCCAGCACCGGGGCCATGACATAGCGGCTGAACAGCAAGGGCAACAGGATCGTCAGGTTGCCTTGGGCCTGGACATGCCAGCCCTTGGCCGACGCCTCGGCCTCGTCAATCGCATTGAGGATCCGTGAACAGTCAGCCATGAAGCCGACCCCGGCTTCAGTCAGCACGACCCCGCGCGTGCTGCGTGACAGTAACTGCACACCCAGTCGCGCCTCCAGCCGAGCGATGGCACGCATCACGGTCGGTCCGGAAACGTTGAGGCGCTGGGCTGCCGAGGCGAGACTGGGGCACTGCGACAGCGCATGGAACATCAGCATTTCATGGTGGCGAGCCATCAGGCGATGCCTTTTACGACAGGCTTGAGCGTGACGTCGTCCCCCAACCGATCAGCGAGGAAGTCCACGAACGTGCGCACCTTGGCCGGCACTCGATTGCTCTTCTGATACACCACGTGAATCGGCAACGCTGGTGGCTCGAACGCCTTGAGCACTACCTCAAGCTCGCCGTCGGCGACCTGCCGGGCCACTTGATAGGACAAGACCCGGGTCACGCCCCAACCCTGGCAGGCGATGTTGATTGCCGCCTGATTAGCGGTCACCACCAGGCGTGGATCAAAGCGCAGGCTCAGCGAATTGGCTTCGTCCATGAACTGCCAGTGGCTCAGCAAATGACTGGCCGAAGACATCACGATATTGGCCTTGCTCAACTCGCCAGGATGGGTTGGCCGTCCGTGTCGCTGGAAATAGGCCGGGGCGCCACAAATCACCTGGCGCACTTCACCTACCTTGATGACGTGCTGATTGTTTTCCTGCAAATGGCCGATGCGGATCGCCACGTCGATGCCTTCGTCAGCGATGTTCACCACGCGGTCGACCAACAAGGCGTTGAGGTGTACCGAGGGAAATTGATCCAGGTAATCCGTCAGCAAAGGCGCGATGTACAGCTCGCCAAACAGCACCGGGGCGGTGACCGTCAGATACCCGCAGGGGATCGAATAGCTGCCGGCAGCGGCCTCCTCGGCTTCATCGAGCTCACTCAGGATCCGTCGACAATCCTCCAGGTAGCGCTGCCCCGCTTCAGTCAGGTACACATTGCGGGTGGTGCGCGACAACAGCTGGGTGCCAATCCGCTCCTCCATCGCCGCAATTGCGCGCGTCACGCTTGGCGGTGATATACGCAGTCGACGGGCGGCAGCGGCGAACCCTTCCTCCTCGGCAACCGCCATGAAAACCTGCATTTCCTGAAAGCGATCCATGGGCGATCCAGCCTTGAGGGCACGTGGCTTGAATGTACTTGCCGGAAGATGCCCCCCGGCAAGCACCTGCGGTGTGAATCAGGCTTGCTGCAAGCCCTTGGCGGTGCGTTGCATGCCGACGAAATTCGGCAAGGCTTCGATGCTGCCCAGCCAGGCCCGGACGTTCGGGTAGTCGGTCAGCGCGACGTTGCCTTCCGGCGCATGGGACACGTAAGTGTACGCGGCCACGTCCGCGATGGTCGGTTGCTCACCGGCCAGGAACCGGCTCTGCTCCAACTCCGTCTCCATCACCTTCAACAGGGCATGGGAACGCTTGATGGCGTCTTCGGCGTCATAGCCGGCGCCGAACACGGTGATCAACCGGGCGTTGGCCGGCCCCTGGTTGATCTGGCCCGCCGCCACCGACAGCCAGCGCTGCACCCGCGCCTGGGCAAGCGGATCGCTGGGCAGCCATTGCCCCTTGCCATACTTGGCCGCGAGGTAGACCAGGATCGCGTTCGAGTCGGCCAGGACGGTGCCGTTGTCGTCGATCACCGGCACCTGGCCAAAACTGTTGATGGCGAGAAACTCCGGAGTCTTGTGCTCACCTTTCATCAAGTCCACGAATATCAACTCGGTTGGCAAGCCAAGCAGCGAGAGCATCAGCTCGACACGATGGGCGTGCCCCGACAGCGGGTGGCGATAAAGTTTGATCGCTTTCTCAGACATGACGTACTCCATGTTGTTTTGGGCTCGAAGCGGTGATCGCGTCGATGGCGCTATCCTCTGCTCCTGCCCCGGACAGCGGAATAACCAGCTTCTACAATCCAGCATTTCATCCGGTGAAACAGTCAGGCGGTCAGCCTAGACCTCGAGCACCAACGGCTCGCTCCCCTGGGCCGGCACCGCGCAACAGATCAGCACCTCACCTTCACCAACCGGTTCGGCCGGCTGGCTCAGGTAATGCACCTGGCCGCGGCTCAAGCGAGTTTTGCAGGTGCCGCAGGAACCGCCGCGGCAACTGAATTCCGGATTAAGGCCGCGCGCTTCGGCCAGCTCCAGCAACGTCCCGCTGCCCGGCTCCCAACGTGCCTCCTTGCCGGAACTGGCGAACAAGACCTTCACCGCTTCACTCGCAGCCGGCACTTGCTCTGGCGCCGGCATGCTCACTTCGAGATCCCGCACGAGCGTTGAGGGCCCAAAGGTCTCCGCGTGGATGCGATCGTCAGGGATGCGCAGTTTGCGCAGCCCGTCGTACAGCGCCTGGGTAAAGCTGCCCGGCCCGCACAAATAGAAGTCGTAGTCGTTGAGCGGCAGCAGCTTCTTGAGCAGTTCCACATCGATCCTGCCGGTCAGGTCATAACCTTCAGCGCCTCCTCCATCAGTGGGTGGTTGGCTGACCATGCGCAGCACCTGCAGCTTGTCGCCGGCACGGGCGGCCAGTTCGTCGATCTCGTCACGGAAAGCCAGGTCGGCCACCGAGCGGGCGCTTTGCACCAGCCAGACCGGGCGCATGCGGCTGATGCGTTGGCCCTGGTAAACCACCTCGCGCAACATCGACAACAACGGTGTGATGCCCACGCCCGCTGCCAGCAAGACCAACGGACGTCGCTCGGTGGCCTGGACGGTGAAATGGCCCTGGGGCGCCCGCGCCTCAAGCTCGTGCAGCGCCTGCACCTGATCATGCAGGTGAGACGACACCGAACCATCGCGCTTGACGCTGATGCGCAAAAAATCATCCGACGGCGCACTGGATACGCTATAGGTCCGGATCGATGGCGCGTTCTGTCCTTCCAGCAAGATCCGCACCGGCAAATGTTGCCCGGCTTCAAACCGGGGCAAACCCAAGCCATCGCTTGCCTGCAAGTAGAACGAGCGAATGTTGTGGCTTTCATCCACCACCCGCGCGACCTGCAATGCACGCCAGCGGCTACGCAGCGCCTCGGCCTGCAAGCGCTCGGCGGCCTGCTCCCAGCTGCCGGTCATCATTGAATTGGGCGAGTCGCCTTCGTCCTGGTCCTTCCAGCGCAGGGCAATGGCCGCCGGGCGATACACGATGCGTTGCGGGGTAAAGCGCAACAGCCGCTCGGCGCCCTGGAACGCGCTGATCTCGGGGTCGTCCAGCAGGACTTGCGCCGAGCCGCTCATTTGCAGCAGATCGCCCGTCTGGAAATCGACGAACACCAGCCCGGCCCGCGGATTGAGCAGGATGTTGCCCAGCGTGTTGAAAAACAGGTTGCCGGAAAAGTCCGGAATGGTCAGCGATCCGTCTTCGTCCATGCGCACAAACCCCGGCTTGCCGCCACGGTGGGAAGCATCGACCTGCCGCTCGCCGTCGCGCACCACGTAGGTGGCGATATAGAACGAATCGGCCGCCGTCACCAGGCGCCGCACCAGTGGGTCGGACACGGTCAGTTGACGCGGCGCAACGGCCTGCGCGTCGACAAAGTGGTACTGGCGCAGGTTGATGTAGCGAGGGCAGTTGCCATACGCCTGGCTCACTGAAATCTCGAGCCCAGGGTCGAGCTGACGACGCACGACACCGTTCATGCGGTTGCGCCGGCGGGTGTGCAACTCGATCCCCAGCATCCCGATGGCATCGCCCTCGCCCATGCCCTCCTGGGCCGGGTCGTTCGGCTCAGGCTCGAGGTCGATGTGCAGGGTCTGCGGATCGGGCGAGTTCATGAAGCCTGGTTGCCCGGCGCGCAAGGTCGCCCAGACATCGCCTTGCCGATCCACCGCCCCCAGCACCACGAAAGGCAGTTGGGCGTAGAACTCCCGATGCTGGTCCGGCATCCACGTGCGCGCCAGTTGCCGTTGCCCGACACCGGCCATCATGTCGACTGCCCCGACGGAGCGCTGCAAGGCCAGCTCTCCTTCGTGCCAGGGCGAGGTTTTTGCTTGCAAGGCTTCGTCCATCAGCTACTCCTCGCGCTCGCAGCATGAACGCCTGCGCCAGTGCGCTACGGTTAGGGATTCTCCGCCATCGTTTGCACGGCTGTGCAAATGGCTGGACTCATCTTCTGCCCAAAGCGACGGCGCAGGAATACGCACAAACTGCAATCCACCGTTTCATAAAATGGAATGGTGGAAGCACGAGGCATGGCCCGAACGGAGGTCAGGTCCTGACGCTGGCAAAGTTCTTGGTCAGCTCGAGCAAGGTCGCCCGCAACTCCGGAGGCCGCACAGGCTTGGCCAGGATCGAGATGTTCATGTGGTGCAGCGCGTGGCGAATTCTTTCGATTTCATGGCCGGTCATGATCATGGCGGGGACTTCCCAACCCCGTTGCTCGCGAATCGCGGCGATGCATTCGGAACCGGAGACCTTCGTGCCCAGGTCGAAGTCGGCAATGATGATGTCGCAGTCACTGGTCACGCCCACCCCGTCGCTGTGGGTTTCCACTTCGCACCCCCACTTCTCCAATAGCGCGGATGTCGCCATCAGCACGTTGGCGTCATCCTCCACCAGGCACACCCGCAAGCCTTGCAAACGGCTATGGGTGGACACCGGCCTGTCCACCATCGCCCTTGGCGCAACCGTTTCCAGCCCCTGGATCATGGCGCGCGTGCCCTTGCCGAGCCGGGAGTCCAGCTGGATGTCCAGATTGATCAGGAGGCTGATTCGCTTGACGATGGACAACCCCAGGCCCAGCCCCTCGACGTCCTTGTCACGAACGTGGCGCACCCGATAGAACTCCTTGAACACCTCGGGCAGGTGTTCGGCGGCAATGCCCCGGCCCTTGTCGTAGATGACGATGGCCAGGCCGCTGCCTTTCGGCCGCACGCCGATCAACACTGGTTGGCCGGAGGCATATTTGAGCGTGTTGGAGACCAGGTTCTGCACCATGGTCGCCAACAGGCCGGCGTTGACATTGACCCAATGCCGGCAAGGCCGCAGGCGCAACTCGACACCGGCCCAGCGTGCGGCTTCGGTGTTCTGCTTGACCACATCTTGAAGCAACGCGCCCAGGTGTACAGGTTCGGCCTGCGGTTCAAGCTGCCCGTTATCGAGGGTGTAGATATCGAGGATCGAACGAAACAGCTGCGAGACGATGTGCAACGAGCGGTCGATGTTGTCCACCAGTCGCAACTCTTCCTGGCCCAACCGGGCATCGCGCAGGCAGGCGGTGAACAAGCCGATCGAGTGAATCGGTTGGCGCAAGTCGTGGCTGGCCTGGGCCAGGAAGCGGGATTTCTCCTGGTTCGCGGCAATCGCCTCCTCCGAAGCGATGCGGGTTCGGGTCAGCAGGATATGCGCGTAGGCGGGCACCACGATGGTGGTGACGATCAGCATCAGGAACACGTAGGGCTGACCACGCCAGAACGGCGTGAGCAGGAAGATCACCACCAAGGTAGCGAGAGCGATCAACGTCGCGGCAGCCAGGTAGCGCGAGCCGAAGCGCATGCCATTGCCCAACGTGACCCAGAGCAATGCGGCGTACACCGGTAGCAACCCCTCCCCACCCACGATCAAGGCGAAGGCGAGGCTTGCATAGTCGAGGGTCATGGCAAAAAGACGACGCAGGATGAAGTGCCCGGGCCAATGCTTGATCGCCATGCGCAGCGGGACCGCGACGCCGAAGAAAAAGGCCATGTACCACAGGATCGGGACATAGGTTTCGAAATCACTGGCCAGGCAGGCCACCACTATGATGTAGAGCGCAGTACAGGCCCCGACCGTCAATCTCAAGGTAGCCTGATCAAGCTCGCTATTCTTTTCCGTCATAGTCACTGGATTATTCCAACATGAAAGGTTGTTTCAAACTTGAAACCCAAGGGGGCAGTTTAGGTTACGATTCGTGAACTGGAAGATCAGAAGGATCTGAAGCATGACGTGCAGAGTAATTGTGGCAGATGACCATCCTTTGTTTCGCGAAGGTATGCTGAGGACCATTGAACGACTCATACCGACAGCATCCATAGAACAGGCTGGAAATCTGGACGAAGTATTGGCGCTGGCACGTTCCGGAATGGAAGTGGACTCCCTGATACTCGACTTGCGCTTTCCCGGAATCAAATCGTTGCAAGTAATCGGCCAGTTGCGCAGTGAGTTCAAGCGCACCTCGATCATTGTGGTTTCAATGGTGGATGATGTCGACGTTATTTCCCAAGTGATGGCGCTGGGTGCCGACGGATTCATCGGCAAGAATATCGACCCCGCCGGTATTGCCGACGCCATCATGGCAATACGCGAAGGCGAAGTGGTGGTGAAGTATCAGGCCGAAAACGCGATCCTGGACGATGCACTTTCCCAACTGACCGCGCGCCAACGGCAAGTGCTTGGCTTGATCGCCGCCGGCAAGACCAACAAGGAGATAGCTCGGGACCTGGGCATTTCCCCGTTCACGGTGCGCATCCATGTCTCAAGCCTGCTCAAATCCCTGGGTGTGCCCACGCGCGCGGCGGCTGCGGCGCAGTTCTCCAACTTCCCAGGCAATGGTGGATGGCCGGGAAAACAAGACAATTAAATGTATAACGACCGCGAATATTAATTGAGCATCACCCTCCCTGCCTGCCCATCTCCGAGGCCATAGCACACTTGTACTATAGCGTCGCCCAGTACTCTCCCCCTAAGCTGTGGACGCTCCATAAAAAGGCTGTTGGAACAGCCAAACATAAAGAAAGCCAACATGCCATGCACCGTGCAGTATCACTGTACCTATTGAAACGTTATGACGTGCGAAGCCTATGGATTTTATAAATCGATAGGCGGCGCAATGCTGGGTCAACTTCACCGTCTGCACGGTTGAAATGGAATGGTCCTGACATTAACTCAAGGTAAGTCATCATGTCCTTCGAATATGGAAAAACACTTAGAAATGGAATGGCGCTGTGCGTGCTGGCGGGCGTACTGAACGGTTGTGCAAACACCGGCGACTTGGGCAACTTGATGGGCTCCTTGAATCAGGGCGCCAAAAAATACGACGTCTCGTACCTCAAGCAAACAATCATTCCGGGCAAGACGACAAAAGGCCAGATCACTCAAATGTTCGGCGCGCCGACCAATGAAGAACTCAATTCGACGAGCTCCAGCAACGAGTCGAACTGGACCTATGAAAAGACTGATGAAGGCCTGGATAAGTACATGAAGCTGGCCCATAAGTACGTCTCGACCGAAACCAGCCTGAAGATGTATGAAACCTCGGCACAACTGTCCAAGGCGCAAACCGTAGCCAATGACGTCAGCAGCGTGACCGGCACGAAAACAGGCCAGAGCCAGAGCCAGGGTTCGGTATTGACCATCTATTTCGTCGATGATGTCGTGAAGTACTACAGGGTCTACTGACGCAATGGCATCGCCCGTTGGGGACAGCATCACGTCTGTTCCCAACCTTCACCGAGGCTAGCCGCTACGCTTGGAGGCATCAGAGGTCATGCGGTGCCAAAGCCAGTGGAAAAGAACAGTGAACTCGACCAGGCCACGTTACGCCTGACCGTCAGCGCCTGTGCGCTGTTGTATATCGTCATCCTCGCCGGCCTCTATCCAGGAGACGTCGCGAGCTACGTGCCCATCATTATCTACATCTGTACGTTCATCGTCGTCTCGGTGTTCCTGCGCATGATCATCAAGCGCTGGCCAGGGCACTTCTTCTGGCGGCGCCTGTTCACGATGCTGCATGACTATGCCGGCATCGCATTTGCCATGATCGTGGGTGGAGAGGGCACGCTCCCGGTGTACGCTGCATTACTCTGGGTCACGCTGGGCAATGGCATGCGCTTCGGCTCGCGCTACCTGGCGCTGGCGACCGTTATCGCGCTGTCGACCCTGGTACTGGTTTTCTGGCTGACCCCGTTCTGGCATACGCAGCCCTACATGTTCCTGATGTTGATCGTCACCACCATTGTGGTGCCCGCCTACGCGCACATTTTGCTCAAGCGCACACGCATTGCCTCCGAAGAAGCCATTTTGGCCAATCAGGAGAAATCGCGATTCCTGGCCCAGGCCAGTCATGACCTGCGCCAGCCAATCCACTCCATCGGTCTGTTTACGGCCTGCCTGCGTGACGCCAGGCTGGGGCTGGAAGAATTGCGGCTGGTGGACAACATCGACCGTTCGCTGCACACCGTGTCGCAACTGTTCCGCTCGATCCTCGATATCTACACCCTCGATCACGGCCAACCGATGCCGAAGGCCGACACCGTACACCTGGGCCAATTGCTGCAGGACGTCGTCAAGCAGAACACCGAAGCGGCCCGCTGGGCCGGCGTCGAGCTGCGTTTGCGCGCCTGTCCTTACTGGGTCAGCGTCAATCCCGGCTTGCTGACCACGATGGTCCAGAACCTGCTGTCCAACGCGCTCAAATACGCACCCGGCCAACCCGTGCTGATCGGCGTGCGACGCCAGGGCCAGCGCCTGGCCGTGGTGATCTACGACAAGGGGAGCGGCATCGCCGCCGAACATTTGCCCGAGGTGTTCAAGGAGTTCTACCGCATTCGCCATGCGCGCGACAAGGATGTCGAGGGGCTCGGCCTCGGCCTGTCCATCGTCAAGCGCATCAGCCAGATGCTAAATGTCGATATACACATCCATTCCAAGGTCGGACAAGGCACCCGGGTGGCGATCAGCGGCCTGGAACCGGCGGCACCACGTGTCATGGCGCCCAAGGTGGTGCCCGTCCAGAATCGCCTGGACGGGTTGCGGGTGTGTTTGGTTGAAGACGACGCCAACGTGCTGATGGCGACCTCGGCGCTGCTGGAAAAATGGGGCTGCGAGGTGGAGGCCCACAGCGACGGTGAAGGGCTGACCAGCGATTGCGACATCGTCATCGCCGATTTCGACCTGGGCACAAAAGTCTCGGGCGCCGAATGCATTGCCGCGCTACGCGAGCAGCGCGGCTGGCAAGTCCCGGCGCTGGTCATCACCGGGCATGAGATCGAGCGGATACGCCAATCGCTGCAAAGCCTGAGTATCTCGGTGCTGGCCAAGCCCGTGCGACCGCCGGAACTGCGAGCGGTATTGCTTGAATTGGTCAAGCGCATGGATCGCTGGGGCGAGGACTCAGCTCACCTCAACCCACCCAGCCGATAGCCGTCTTGGGAATCACCTCGGACTCGTCGAGCTTGGACGCAAACATGCTCACGGCCTCGAGTGCATCCGTGGTCCCGTTCCTGATTTGCACGATGACCGAGCCGGCCTGGTCTGCCAGGGTTACACCGCGCAATGCGCCTTCATGGGTCACGTTCATGCTGGCGACGGCGTCGCGGGTTTCGGAGAGAATCATGCCGATCATTTCGGCAATCTCCGAGGTGGAGCGACTGGTGCGCCCGGCCAGTTGCCGGACCTCGTCGGCCACCACCGCGAATCCCCTCCCCTGGTCTCCGGCCCGCGCGGCCTCGATAGCCGCGTTGAGGGCCAGCAGGTTGGTCTGGTCGGCAATGCCGCGAATGGTGTTGACGATGGCTGTGATCTCTTCCGAACGCGCCCCCAACTGCCCAACCAGACGCGCGGAAGAGCCAATGTTGTCGGCGATCTCGCGCATCTCCTTGGCAGTCTGGTGGATCACCTGGGCGCCCTGTTCGGCCACTCGCTCGGTCTCGGCGGAGATATGGTACGCACGGGAAGCGCCACGCGAATCCTCTTCGAACTTCTCCACCCGTTCGCTGATGTCACTGGCGAACTTCACAACCTTGCACAACTTGCCTTCGGCGTCGTAGACCGGGTTGTAGCTGGCTTCCAGCCAGACGACTTTGCCGTTTTTGCCGAGGCGCTTGAACTGGCCACTGAAAAACTCGCCGGCGTTGAGACGACGCCAGAAATCACTGTACTCCGAACTGCCCACCAGGCTCGGTTCGCAGAACATCCGGTGATGCTTGCCCTTGAGCTCTGCCAACGTGTAATTCATGACATTCAAGAAGTTGTCGTTGGCGGTCAGGATGTTGCCGCCCAGGTCAAACTCGATCACTGCCATGGCCCGGTCGAGTGCCGCCAGCCGGCCACGTGTTTCTGCCTCGGCGGCAACCTTGGCGGTGACATCGAGTGCGTACTTGACCACCTTCACGACGCGGCCTTGCTCGTCCACTACCGGGTTATAGCTAGCTTCCAGCCACACGTTCTGCCCTTGCGCGCTACGGCGCTGAAACGTGCCGGAAACAAATTGGCCGGCGCGCAGCTGGTTCCAGAATTCACGGTACTCGGCGCTGCCCACCAGCGCTGGGGTGCAAAAATCCCGATGGGACAGGCTGGCCAACTGATCCGCACGGTAGCCCATCGTGCCAAGAAAATTCTCGTTCGCCCGAAGGACCTTGCCATCGGGGCTGAACTCGATGACAGCCATCGACCGCTCCAAGGCGCCGACCAGTCCTTTGTATGTTGCCAATTCGGCCGTCCTAGCCGTCAGTTCATTTTTTAGTGTTGTATTAAACATGACGTACCCTCGGTGAACCCTGGAAGTAACCGGACCTTTTATTCATATCGGCTCGCTGGCTGGAGGCTGAACGGTACGCTGTAATTATGTTTTGGCGCCAAAACTCACCGAATCCATCAACCAGGTTCTAAAGGCCTGCACTTTTGGGGTGTCGGCTGTTTCATGCGGGCTCACGAAATAAAAGCCGAGGTCAGATTTCAAGCGTAGATCGAAGGGGACAACCAATCGCCCGGCCTTCAGGGCATCCTCGACATAGGTTGAACGCCCGATGCAGACCCCCAGGCCGTCAACCGCAGCCTGAACAGCCATCATGGCAAGGTCGAAAGTCAACCGGCTGCCTTCGGCCAGTTTTTTCGGTTGGCCGGCGGCACTCAACCAGGCACTCCAGTCGTCGTGGGTCACCCCACTGACCTGCAACAAGGTGTGCCGGGCCAGATCGTGCGGATTCTCCAGGGCTGTCGGACCTTGCAGCAGCCTGGGGCTGCACACCGGAAAGATCTCATCGGCCATCAGCCAGTCCGCCCGCAAGCCCTTCCAATCCCCGGAACCGTAACGAATGGCCGCATCGACGCCGCCCTTGCAAAAATCCACCCGTTCGGTGGAGGCCGTAACGCGTACGTCAATGCTGGGAAACGCCTGCTGGAAAGACGCCAGTCGCGGCAACAACCATTTGGAGGCAAAGGACACCAGCGTACTGATGGTCAAGACGCTGTTGTTGCGGCTCTCCAGCAACGTCTGCGTGCAATAGCGCAACTCATGGAACGCCGCACGAACGCCTGGGAAATAGCCATGTCCTTCGTCTGTCAGCGCCAGGCCATCCTTGAGCCGCAGGAACAGGCGCACGCCCAGCTCCTCTTCGAGCCGGCGAATTTGATGGCTGATGGCTGTTTGAGTGACGTTCAGCTCTAGCGCAGCCTTGGTAAAACTCATGTGCCGAGCGGCCGACTCGAATGCTCTAAGGCCATTTAAGGAAGGGATTCTTGTGGCCATTGGGTTGGCTTGCTCATGAGATTTTGTCATACGCTAGCACTGAAGATGTCCTTTGAAAATGTTCCGGCCCTCGCGGATTCTGGCGGCACGCCCCCGACCTTGAGGAAACCATGAAACTGTACTTCGCCCCCATGACCTGCTCATTGTCCCCGCACATCGTGCTGCGGGAATTGGGCCTGCCCTTTGAATTGATCCGGGTCGACAACCAGACCAAACGAACTGCCGATGGGCTCGACTTCCTGACCATCAACCCCAAGGGCTACGTGGCAGCCTTGGTGCTGGATAACGGTGATGTCCTGACCGAGGGCCCCGCCATCGTCCAATACCTGGCCGATCTGGTTCCCGCAAACACACTGGCGCCGGTCAATGGCACCTGGGAGCGGGTTCGCCTGCAGGAATGGTTGAACTTCATTACCTGCGAGATTCACAGCGGATGTGCGCCATTGTTCAACGCCGATATTGCAGAGCCGACCAAGGCCATCTTCAGGGCAAAGCTGTTCAGGCGTCTGGATTACCTCAGCCAGGCCCTTGAACAACAGGATTACCTGATGGGCACCTTTGGCCTGGCCGACGGCTATTTGTTTACCGTCCTGAACTGGCTGCCGTTATTCAATATCCAGATCAGGGACTGGCCGGCGCTGGCGGCGTTCATGGCGCGAATCGCCGCACGCCCCAGCGTCCGGGCGGCCATGGCTGCGGAGGCGGCATCCAATCTCGGTGCGATCTGAACCACCGCTATTGCGAGCAGGCTCGCTCCCACAGGTGTCCGGGGTGATTGTGAGATTCGAGATACACCCGGATCCCTTGCTCGCGATAGCGGCGGTACAGCCACGCCAGGCCCCAACGCTTGCGCACTTGTGCTAAAAAGCACCGTTATCCGTTCTGAGTTCCGGTCATGGCCCTTGCTTCACCTCCCGATCTGACGGACACGACGCATCTTGTTCAACCGCTTTCCCGCACCTACTCATCCGGGACGTTGATCGCGCCTCATCATCATGAATGGGGTCAGCTTCTCTACGCGCAAAGTGGTCTCATGTGGGTCGATACACCCGGTGCTGCGCTGCTGGTCCCGCCGCAGCGCGCGGTGTGGCTGCCGCCGCGGGTCACACATGGGATCCGAGTGGTTTCGCCCTTGGAGATGCGCAATCTCTATTTACGCGCAGAACTGGCCATGGGCGTGGGGCTTGAGCTGGAAGTGCTCGAGGTCAGCAAACTGCTGCGCGAGCTGATCATCCGGCGAGTGGCGCTGGGTAACCGTCCTGATCCTGCGTTGCGTGATGCCTTGGACAACCTGCTGGTGCTGGAACTTCGCGAGCAGCGCTCGGCGGTGCTCAAGGTGCCCATGCCTGCCGGCGGGGATAGGCGCTTGCGCAATTTGTGCGAGACGGTGCTCGACGTCCCCGGCCTGGCCATGTCCTTTGAGCAGCATGCCGAGTCGGTGGGGGCCAGCACCCGCACCTTGGCCCGGTTGTTCCATGGCGAGCTTGGCCTGACGTTCACCGAGTGGCGACGCCAAGTGCAGTTGGCCCACGCCGTCGCCGCACTCCTGGAGGGTGACTCGGTGGGGACGATAGCGGCGCGGTTGGGCTACACGCTGAGCAGTTTCAGCGAGATGTTCCGCCGTTCCCTGGGCGTTGCACCGTCGGCGTATAAAAACGCGATGGCATCAAGGGGATTTGTCCGATAGACGAAACTCTCTGGCGGGCTCGCTATCGGCCCGGACGCTATCCTCGATGCACATTTCGTCGAGGAGTATTGCAGCTTGAAAGCCCTACAGTTTTCCGCCACCGGCAGCCTGGACCACCTCTGCCTCGTTGACTTGCCGACACCCGTCCCGGGCCCCGACGAGGTCCTCATCCGGGTCAAGGCAGCTGGGCTCAACCCCAGTGATGTCAAGAATGTCGAGGGCCGCTTCCCCTATACCACCTTGCCCCGCGTGCCCGGCCGTGATTTCGCCGGGGTGGTTGAGCAAGGCCCGGCACACCTGCTCGGCAAAGCGGTCTGGGGAACCGGCAAGGGCCCGGGTTTCCTGCGTGACGGTTCCCACGCGCAATATCTCACGGTTCCGGCAAGTGGCGTGGCCCTGAAGCCCGAGCGTTTGTCCTTCGTCCAGGCGGCGGCTATCGGCGTGCCTTTTACCACCGCCTACGATGCCGTTGAACGATCCCACGTGCAGCGCGACACGACATTCTTGGTGATTGGCGCCAATGGCGCGGTAGGCAGCGCAGCGCTTGCCCTGGCGAAGGCCCGCGGGGCCCGTGTGCTTGCGGCGGTACGGCGACCGGAGCGGGCCGCCGAGTTGCAAGCCAAAGGCTACGACGTCATCGTGACCAGCGCGCCCGGCAGCCTTGCAGAGCAGGTCAACGCGGTGTTTCCGGGAGGGGCGCAGGTCATCTTCGACACCACCGGCTTCTGGCTGCAAGAGGCGGTATCGGCATTGGCCAACTTCGGTCGCATCGCGATCATTGCTGCCCCGCCGGATGGGATGGTGCACTTCCCCGCCCTGGCGCTCTATCGCAAAGGCGGCATCTTGATCGGGGTGAACTCGCTGCTCTATGACAATACCGATTGCGCCCGGATGCTTGAAGAATTTGGCAAGCACTTCGAGGCAGGCGTCATCGACGCTCCCACGGATATTCTTGAAATCCCCCTGGTGGACGGCAAGGCCCAGTACGCGCTGATCGCCAAGGGCAGCAGCGCAAAAGCCGTACTGGTGCCCTGATCCAGAGCAGCTCGGTTTATTCGCTCAAGGCCTGGTTGAAGGACGTGTCGATAATCCCGGCAGTGGCCAGCGGTGCCGGCAGCGCCTTGACCTTGAACAGGAAGTCCGCCGTGCTTTGCAGGTCGGCGGCAGCCTGTTGGTCCACCGGGCCGACACTCATGTGTGCCTGGCGCAACCAATGACGCGAGACGTTCTGGTCGAGGTTGGCCTTTTTCGCCCACAGGTCCGCGTATTGGTCGGTGTGGTTGTCGACCCAGGCGCGGGCTTGTTTCACACGCCCGAGAAAGTCGGCGATGGCTTCACGCTTGCTGTCGATGGCCGGCGTCGAAGCGGCAATGGCGCTGAGGCCGGGCATCAGGTTTTTCGCCGTCAGGATCGGCCGGGCGCCGGAGAACAAGATCTGTTGCGAGATGTAGGGCTCCCACACCGGAAACGCATCGATGCTGCCCTGGGGCAAGGCCGCCGCCGCGTCGATCGGCATCAGCTTTATGAATGCCACATGGTTCTCTGGCAAACCGGCCTGCTCCAGGGCGCGCAAGGTCAGTTGCTGGCTCCAGGCACCGGGCCAATAGGCGACTTTCTTGCCCTTGAGGTCGGCGATGGTCTTGACCGGTGAATCCTTGGGCACCAGCAGCGCGATAGTGTCCGGGTTCTGCCGCGAGACACCGATCAATTTCACCGGTGCCTGCTTGGCAGCCAGGAACAGAAAACCCGAATCGCCGAGGAAACCCAGGTCCAGGTCGCCGGTATTCAGCGCCTCGGCCAGGGGCGCGGCGGCCTGGAAGTGTTTCCAGTCGACTTGGTAAGGTGCGCCCTCAAGCACACCCGAAGCCTCCACCGATGCCCGTACGTTGTAATAGTTCTGGTCGCCGACGTGCAGTACCAAGGGCTCGCTGGCGTGGACCAAAGGGGCGGCGAACAATGTGCTGAGGAACAGACGGCGCAGGGATCGGGCGAACTTCATGAAGACATTCCTGAGTGAATTTCATAGAACATAACGCTCTTGGAATTCACATTAGAAATTCTTTTAAAGCATAAGCTCATAGTCACAGGCAGCCAATGTCCAGGGCGCAACAGTGCCGCAACAGACTGTTGGCTGGGCAACATCGGCTTGAAGCCTTTACCCCATGGCGCCCCCCGAAAAACGCCCTTTCGCCGGCTATGGCACAGAGCCTGCAATATTCCTTTCAGGCGGTATTTTCTTCCGCTGTCCGATCTTTCGGAAATAAGAACATTGCCTTCTCGCCGCCTTGTCTGGAGCTGTTCCATGAAACCCGACGTCCGCTTCTCCCTGGCCCGCGCCAGATACTTGATCAGCGCCTGCGCCCTCGCGCTGGGCCTGCCGTCCCTGGCCCTGGCCGCAGAAAGCCCTCCGGCCGAAGTGCACCTGGACTACGCCTATTACTCACCGGTCAGCCTGGTGCTCAAGCACTTCGGTTATCTGGAAAAAGCCCTGCCCCAGACCAAGGTCAGCTGGGTCCTGAGCCAGGGCAGCAACCGTTCCCTGGAATACCTCAACAGTGGCGGCGTCGACTTCGCTTCGTCTGCCAGCCTCGCCGCGGTGCTGAGCCGGGCCAACGGCAGCCCGATCAAGTCGGTGTATGTCTACAGCCGCGCCGAATGGACCGCCCTGGTGGTGCGCAAGGATTCGCCGTACCAGACGATCGCCGACCTCAAGGGCAAGAAAATCGCCGCCACCAAAGGCACCGATCCATATCTGTTCACCCTGCGCAGCCTGCAACAGGCCGGGCTGAAAAAAGACGATGTGGAGCTGGTGCACCTGCAGCACCCGGACGGACGCACCGCCCTGGAAAAAGGCGACGTCGATGCCTGGGCCGGTCTTGACCCGCACATGGCCGCCAGCGAAGTGCAGGCCGGATCGCGCCTGCTCTATCGCAACCCCGCCTTCAACAGCTACGGCGTGGTCAGCGTCACGGAGAAATATGCCCAGGAGCATCCGCAGACCATCAACACCGTGCTCGCGGCCTACGAACAGGCCCGGGCGTGGTCGGTGGAGCATCCGCAAGAACTGGCCAAATTGCTGGCCGACGAATCCGGCCTGCCGCTGGAAGTTGCCCGGCTGCAACTGTCGCGCACCGACCTGGGCAGCCCGCAGTTGAGCGCCAAGGATGTGCTGGCCTCCAAGGCTGCAGCGCCGATCCTGGTCTCCGAAGAGTTGGTACGTCGCGGGGTGAATGTCGACCAGGTGATCGATCAATTGCTCGACACCGGCCGCCAGCAGGCCGTGGCCCGTCAATAACCCCTAGCCCAGGCGACAACCGATCCGCGCCTGGCGCGGATTCGGCGTTGCCGGAGAACCGCCATGAGCAGCAACAGCAAAGACCTCTCCAGCCCGCGCCTGGCTCTGTCCACACCAGGCAAAGCGCCGCTGTTCAATCCCGACCATTGGCGGCTGCGCCTCAAGGGGTTGGCCCTGCCGGTGCTGATCATCGTGTTCCTGGAGATCATCGTGCGCATCGGTTGGCTGCCCGCCTACCAGATGCCGGCCCCCAGCGAGATCGCCCTGACCCTTGGCGACCTGGCCGAAGGTGCGCTGTGGAAACACATCAGCGCCAGCCTCTTGCGAGTGTTGCTGGGCTTCGCCATCGGCGCTGGCCTGGCCTTGATCTTCGCCGCCTGGGTTGGCTTGAGCCGGGAAGCTGAGGCCTATCTGGAGCCGACCTTCGCCGGCCTGCGCTCGATCCCCAGCCTGGCCTGGGTGCCATTGCTCCTGCTGTGGCTGGGCATCGACGAAACCTCGAAAGTGGTACTGATCGCCATCGGCGCGTTCTTTCCCGTTTACCTCAATGGCGTGGCGGCGATTCGCAACATCGACCGCAAACTGGTGGAGGTCGGCCACATGTACGGCTTCAGCCGCCGCTGTCTGGTGCGCCGGATTCTCCTGCCGGCCGCCCTGCCCGGCCTGTTCACCGGGTTGCGCAGCGGCATGAGCCTGGCCTGGATGTTCTTGGTGGCCGCCGAACTGATCGCCGCGACCAAAGGCCTGGGCTACCTGCTCAGCGATGGCCGCGAAACCTCGCGCCCAGACATTGTGCTGGCGGCGATCATCGTGCTCGCCCTGCTGGGCAAACTCAGCGACGGCCTGCTTGCCGGCCTGGAAAAACGCTTCCTGGCCTGGCGCGACACCTTTAACGGCACCGAGGAGTGAGCCATGACCCAAGCCATGCTGGAGATCCACGTCGAGCGCAAGACCTTCGCCGCCACCACCGTGCTCAATCACATCCACCTGCAATTACAGCCTCGAGAAACCGTGAGCCTGTTGGGTCCCAGCGGCTGCGGCAAAAGCACCTTGCTGCGCATCGTCGCCGGCCTGGAAAAGGACTTTGAAGGGCAACTGCTCAGCCACACCGAACAATTGGCCTTTGTGTTCCAGGAACCGCGGTTGATGCCCTGGCTGACGGTGCAGCAGAACATAGGCTTCAGCGATGACGACCATTACGATCAGGCCTGGGTCGCGCAGTTGATCGAGGAAGTCGGCCTCACGGGTTTTGCCGATGCCTTGCCCAAGGCGTTATCCGGCGGCATGGCGCAACGGGTGGCGATTGCCCGCGGCCTGTACTCGCGACCACAGGTGCTGTTGCTGGACGAGCCCTTCAGCGCCGTGGATGCCTTCACCCGGATGAAACTGCAGGACCTGTTGCTGCAACTGGCCGAGCGGCACGCCATCGCCCTGTTGCTGGTGACACATGATGTCGACGAGGCGCTGTACCTGAGCGACCGGGTGTTGGTGATGGATAACCGCCCCAGCCGCATTCGCCAAGAATTGGCGGTGCAACTGGACCACCCGCGTGACCGGCGCGACCCGTTGCTGGCCCGACTCAAGGCGCTGGCCCTGACCGAATTGCACCGCGCCCACGTGATTTGATCAGGCGCCTCGCTAAGAACACAAAAGCATTAATAAATAAACAATCAGTATTTATGGTTATAAAAATAACCACGTACTCTCAGCTCATCCCGTCCCTTTGGTCACGACAGTGAAGTGCCTCATGAAACCGACTGACAACGTTATCGACTTCGTCCAATTCCGCAAACGCAAGCAGGCCCGGCAACTGGCCCGGGCCATGTGGGAAATGTACGCGCGTAATGCCGGTTACCAGGCGTTCCAGTGGATCCAGGCGTCCCAGCCGACCAGGACGTACCAGGCGTGAGCGCCCAGGAACCCTCGCGCTTTTTGGCGAGTACCGATGAACCCGAAGTGGACCTCAATCACCTGGAAGCCTTGGATGAGGATCCGATCTGCGAACGGGTTGCGCAGAACCTGCAACGCCTGCGCGCCAAGCGACACCTGTCCCTCGACGCCCTTGCCCGCCAGTGCGGGGTAAGCCGGGCCATGCTGGCGCAGATCGAATCCGGACGCAGCGTGCCGTCGATCAAGGTGCTGTGCAAAATCGCCAAGGGCTTGAAGGTGTCGGTGGCCGCGTTCCTGGAACACCGGGCTTTCGAAGGGGTGGCAGTGCTGTCGGCCAGCCAGAGCAAACGCCTGGTCAGCGCCAATGGCGCGTTCGTCAGCCGCGCCTTGTTTCCGTTCGATGTGGCACGCCAGTCGGAATTCTACGAGCTGCGCCTGAGCCCCTTGGGCGAGGACCAGTCCGAAGGGCACGGGCCCGGCGTCCAGGAAAACCTGGTGGTGTCCCAAGGTGTGCTGGAGATCAGCGTCAACGACGAGCGCTACCTGCTCTCCACGGGCGATTCGATTCTGTTCTATGCCGACCAGCCTCACCGCTATCGCAACCCGGCCGACAGTGAAGCGGTGGCGTATCTGGTGGTTACCTACCCGGAACGCCTGGACTGAAAGGCAGGGTGGTGTGTATATCCGTTTCTGCGGTAACGGCATAAGTAAACAACATCACCGCACTGCCAGGCTTCCCCACTGACCATAGCAACGAATCAGCAGGTGCAGCACATCATCGGCATACCGTTGCAGCTCATCATCATCGGCATGCTGCAGTCGTTCATCATCTTCATCATCAAGGCGCAGCAGCTTTTCATCATGTCCATGTTCATGCCGGCCATCGGCATGACTTTGCACATCATGCAGTCAGCCATCACCGTACATTCCATCACACACTTCATCGACGGCATCGGCATGCCCATCATAGGCATTGGCATCATCATGCTCGCCATCGGCATGGCCATGCTCGCCGGGGACATGCACATCATGCTCATGTTGCCGCAGTGCATCATCATCGGCATGCCGCAGTTCATCATCATCTGCATCATGTCGGCGCTGTTCTTGAACATGGCCATGTCCATGCCGGCAGCGGGCATCATTTTGCACAGCATGCCGTCATCCATCATTTCGCAGGTCATGGTCGCCATCATCATCGGCATGCCCATCATTGGCATCATCGGCATGTTGGCGTTCATCGGCATCTGCATGGCATTCATCATGGTGGTGTTCCCTGTAAGGTTCGAGAGTCGGATGAGGCTGATGGGGCGGATTCTAAGGATTGGCCCGGGCCCGACAAGATGACGGTCGAACAGCAGGAATGAACGTTCAAGCAGGCTTACCGGAGTGACGCGCGCAGAGTCGTCTGCTGCTGCATGCCCTGCGCTTTCATTGCAGACACTTCCCCTACGACAGCTTCGATTCTCCGGTCATCGATATGCCATCCAAACCTATATAAATAACCGTAAGAAATAATCGATCTAAACTTGTCGCGTGGAAACGCCTTCCACAACGGCAAGCCTGGATTCAGCCAATCAGATTCGCATACACCGGCCGGTCGATATTCCCACCGGACAGAATCACCGCCACCCTTTTCCCCCGCATCGTTTCACGCTCCTGCATCAGCGCTGCCAAGGCGGCCGCGCCGGCACCTTCGGCGAGGTTGTGGGTGTCGGTGTAATACGCCCGCATGGCCCCGGCAATTTCAGCGTCGCTGACCGCGACGATTCGCGCCGCCCCAGCGCCGTAGATGGCAAAGGCCTCGGGAATGGGTCTGCGCACGGCCAAGCCGTCGGCAAAGGTGTTCGCCGAATCGGTCTCGCATAGCCTGCCCGTTTCAAACGACAACTTCGCCGCGACGGCCTCGGTGGACACCACGCCCACCACGTGGGTCTTCAGGCCCAAGGCATCGCGGGCGGCGATGACCGCGCAGATCCCCGAGCCACAGCCTATCGGCACATAGACGGTGTCCAGGTCCGGCACCGCGTTGAACAGCTCAAGCCCATAGGTCGCCACGCCCTTGACCAACTCGGGATGGAACGGCGGCACCAGGTAGAGGCCATGCACTTGGGCCAGGCGTGCGGCCTCTTCACGGGCCTCATCGAAATCGCGGCCATACTCGACCACCTCGCCGCCAAAACCGCGCATGGCGTTGTTCTTCTCCAGCGAGTTACCGCGCGGCACGACGATCAACGCTTTCAAACCCAATGCGCTGGCCGCCAGCGCCAGGCTCTGGCCATGGTTGCCGCGAGTCGCCGTGACGATGCCTTTTGCCTCTGGGTGCTCGCGCATGAGCCAGCGCACGAAGGTCAGGCCGCCGCGCACCTTGAAGGCCCCCGTCGGGGTGTGGTTCTCGTGCTTGACCCACACCGTGCAACCCAACCGCTCAGCCAGCAAGGGCCAGGCGTACTGGGCGGTGGCGGGCATGACTTCGTATAAGTGGCGGGCAGCTTGTTCGATATCGTCGCGAGTCAGTGTGTGCATGATGGGCCTCCGGGTTTTTGCCCAGTCTAATCAGGGCACCACCGGCGGGCTTTCAGAAAACTGACCTGACTTTCAGGCTCTCTCTTCACTACTATGCTGTTCATGAACCCTCGAAACCGCCACCAGCCGCCCCAGTCCGAACCGGTCCGTCGCATCGAGGCAGGACCGTGGGCGATCGAATTGCTGCCCGGCTGCGCCTACGCCACCCGCTATGTCGCCACCCAGTCGGCGATCGGCTTCGCCTTCGACAGCCAGCGCGGCCTGCATGCCATCGGCAGCGACCGCGTGCAACCCTTCGAGGCGATCCCCAACGGCCTGGCATTCGTCCCCGTCGAATGCGACGTGTTCTCCGAGTCCCCCAGGGGCGGTGAATACCTGCGGGTCGTGCGCACCGACGGTATGGCGTTGCCGGGGGAGCATGCGTTCAACAACCGTATTGACCCGCAGGCCATCACCCTCGCGCTGAGAATACGCAGCGCATTGCTGCGTGCCAGCGCAGAGGATGACTGGGAGGCCTGGGCGCTCGGATTGGCTGAACGGGTAAAGGACCCCAAGACGTTTTCGGCCACCGTACAAGGGTCCATCACCGGCGGGCGAATGCGCCTGCTCGACGAGTTCATCGACGCCGGTCTCGACGGTCCGCTGGGGGTCAAGGAAATGGCCGGCCTGCTTGGCTTGTCCGAAGGGTATTTCATGCGGGCATTCAAGAATGCCACCGGCAAAAGTCCACACAGCTACCTGATCGACCGGCGCCTGGCCAAGGCACGGGCGCTGATGCGCGATTCAACCGCCCGACTGACCGATATCGCCCACACTTGTGGCTTCAACTCCCAGGCGCACATGACCACGCTGTTCAAGCAACGCCTTGGCGTCAGCCCGGCGCAGTTGCGCGGGTATTCGAGGCCCTGAACGAGCGGGACAAGCCGCTGGTACGGGGTACCTGAAACGCGCAGTGGCAGCCCAAATCAAATTGCCATCAGATGACCTTGCAAAAACACCCGGGCCGTCTAGATTCAAACCTGTCTCCAACCACATCATCAACCACACCTGACAGCCCTTCGGGCGAGAGCGTCTATTGGCCTAAAACACACACTTGGCGTTGCTTTCAATTACTGACACGGAATCAGTCAATAACAACAAGAGGGATGCTTGATGAAGCATGGCCGTGGGTATCGTTTGCTCTCGCAAAAAGGCGCAGCCGGACATTTCTGGCTGTCGTTGGTTTGCTTTTCAGCCCTGGTGATCGCCAGCTTCTTGCTGTTCGAACAACAGATCCAGGACTTCCTGACCCATCTCAACCTGTACCAGCCCTCGACGCCCGCGCAGAAACTCTACCTGGCGTTGCTGCTGATCGCCCTGCTGGCGCTGGACGTGGTGCTGCCGGTGCCGTCGAGCATGGTCGCGCTGCTGGCCGTAGCGATGCTTGGCAGCGTGGGGGGTTACCTGGCGATTTTCGTGGGGCTGTGCCTGGGCGCCGGGTTGGGCTATGCCTTGGGAGCCGGCTATTTGCGTTTGTTGGCCGGCCGCCTGGGCCTGCATCAGCGCCAGCCGGGGCAACTGGCGTACCGGTTGGGCACACTGTCGTTGATCTGCCTGCGCGGGGTCCCGGTACTGGCGGAAACCTCGGTCGTCGCCGCCGGGATGCAACGCTACCCGCTGCGCGCGTTCATCCTCGTCACCACCCTGGCCAATGCTGGCCTGGCATTGGCCTACAGCGCCATTGGCACCTTTCTCGTCGAGCAGAACGCGCTGTTGGTGACCCTGCTCGCCAGCATGGTATTGCCCGGGCTGTTCATCGCCGGGTACAGCCTGTTCAAGAGCCTTCGCCGCAGCGACACGGAGCAACCGTTGCACGGGCGCTTCAAGGTCAGCTACGACTACCCGGTGGTGTTCACCGATCATGTGTTCGATCCGCTCAATCCCTGCCTGCACCGCCAGCTCATGGCCGGCCACGGGGGCCCGGTCACGGTGTTGATATTCGCCGATGAACAACTGCTGCAAAGCGCCCCGCACCTGCTGGAACAGATCAACGCCTACTTCGCCAGCCACTTTCCTGACTTGCACCTGCAGGCGCCGCCGATAGCGGTCCCGGCCGGCGAGTCGAGCAAGGATTCACAGGTGTTGCAGCGGCTGTACACCGACATGCTGAAACATGGCTTGGACCGGCACTGCCATGTGCTGGCCCTCGGTGGCGGCGCGGTGCTGGATGCGGTGGGCTACGCCTGCGCCACCTTCCACCGCGGCATTCGCCTGATTCGCATCCCCAGCACCGTGCTCGCCCAGAACGACGCTGGCATCGGTGTGAAAAACGGCATCAACGCCTTCGGCCAGAAGAACCTGCTGGGCGCCTTCTATCCCGCCACCGCAGTCATCAACGACTTTCAATTGCTGACCAGCCTGACCCGGCGCGACCAGATCGCCGGGCTGGCCGAGGCGGTCAAGGTGGCGCTGATCAAGGACCAGGCGTTTTTCCAGTGGATGGAGCAACAGGCCGACGCCCTCGCCTGCTTCGAACATGGGGCCAGCCGCTATGCGATCCGCCGCTGCGCCGAATTGCACCTGGCGCACATCACCGGTGCTGGCGACCCCTTCGAACGCGGTAACGGGCGGCCCTTGGACTACGGGCATTGGGCCGCTCACAAACTGGAAAATCTCAGTCAGCACCGACTGCGCCATGGTGAAGCCGTCGCGGTGGGCATGGCTCTGGATGGACTCTATGCCAATGCCTTGGGGTTGTTGAACGACAGCGACACCGAACGGGTGCTGAAGCTGCTGCTCAAGCTCGGCTTCTGCCTGAACCCGCCGGAACTGATCTTGAAAGATGCACTGGGCCGCTCGCAGGTTTTGCTGGGGCTGGAGGAGTTCCGCCAGCATCTGGGTGGGCAACTCTCCATCCCCATGCTCAGCCGGATCGGCGAGTCGGTGGACTTGCATGAAATCGATACCGCGCGAATGGAGCAGGCATTGCAGCGGCTGTCCACCCAGGTCGAGCTTGCGCTACCCCTGAACGAGCGCTGTGCGCAATGAACCAGACCGCGCCGAACCTCAAGGCCTGGCTGACCCTCGGCCGTGTGTCCAACCTGCCCACGGTGTGGACCAACACCTTGGCCGCCGCCCTGCTCGCCAGCAGCGCCGGGGCCCTGGCACCGCCGTCTTCCCTGGTGTGGATCCTGCTGCTGGCGGCACTGTCGCTGCTGTACCTGGCCGGCATGCTGTTGAACGACCTGTTGGACGCCGACTGGGACCAGCAACATCACAACCCCCGCCCCATTACCCTGGGCCTGGTCAGCCGCCAGCAAGTACGGCTGGCCACTGCGTTGTTGCTGGTGCTGGCCGCGGCCTCGCTGCTGGGCCTGAGCCGGTTGATCGAGCAGCCGCACTGGCTGCTGGGCAGCGCCACCCTGTTGGTGGGCTGCATCCTCGGTTACAACCTGCTGCACAAGAAATACGCCCACAGCGTCTGGCTGATGGGAGCCTGCCGCTCGGCGCTCTACCTCACCGCAGCGGCCAGTCTGGCACTGCCGCCGGGACCGATCTGGCTCTGCGCCATTTTGCTCGGTGTCTACATCAGCGGCCTGACCTACCTGGCTCGCCAGGAACACCGCAACCAACTGATCAGCCGCCTCCCCCTGCTACTGATGCTGAGTCCACTGGCCTTGGCGATCTACGCAGGCAGCGCCTGGTTCTGGCCGGTGCTGCTGTTATGGCTTGGCTGGTTGGGCTGGCACTACTGGCGCAACCTGGCCAACCCTCGGCAACGGCAGGTCCGCGCCTTTATCGGCGCTGGCCTGGCAGCCCTGCCGCTGTTCGATGCCCTGGTGCTGGCCGTGGCTGACCAGCCCCTGGGCAGCCTGTTATGTGTCCTGGTGTTTTTCCTGCTTCCTCATTTCCAACGCTGGATCAAACCAACATGAACACGGACGTTACTGCACCGGCATCGGCGGCCCTCGACATGCGCCACGACTGCGTGAACGAACAACGGCAAGATTTCATTCGTCAACTCGAAGAAACCGAGCGGCAATGGTGGCGCCAGGCACAGGAGCAACTTGCCCAGCGCCCGGACTCCAATACCTCGGCACTCTTGAGCAGCCAATGCAAGCGCAACCTCAAGGAGCGAGCACTGCCCGATATCGCCGGCTGGAGTAACGTCCAAATGGCGCGGGCGTTGCTGCTGGCCCAGGTGCTGGAACAGCAGCCCGCCGCCGGGCAAGTCGCCCTGCTGCACCAATTGTTCCTGTGGGGCGACGACCAGGAAAAGGTCGCCACCTTGAAGGCCCTCGATTGGCTCGATAGTCGCGGGGCGTGCGTGGAGCTTGCACGCCAGGCCGGGCGCACCAGCAACAGCCAGGTGTTCGCCGCCCTCGCCCTGGACACCGCCTACCCGTCGCGTCACTACAACGAACAGGCCTTCAACCAACTGGTGTTGAAAGCGCTGGGCATGGGCCTCGACGTACGACGCCTGATCGGCCTGGCGCAACGACAAAGCGTCACCCTCAACCAGTTGGCCCTCGACCTGCTGGACGAACAACTCGCCGCCGAACGAACGGTGTCCGCCGGACTGCCCCACGTGATTGCCTTCGACCTGCTGAGCCCGGCGCAACGTCAGCGCCTGGCCGGCCTGGGCCAGCAACGACGCTTGCCGGCGCAATGGCACGAGCACCTGGGCGGCGTTTCGCCGAACTGATGCCCCACCGTCCCCCGCTTTTTTTGACGAGGATTCACCATGCTCAAGTACTTCGACCCGCATATCCACATGGTCAGCCGCACCACTGACGATTACCAGAACATGGCGGCCGCCGGCATCACGGGGGTGATCGAGCCGGCCTTCTGGCAGGGCCAGGCCAGGACCAGCGTCGGCAGCTTCATCGACTACTTCGACACACTGTTGGGCTGGGAACGCTTTCGCGCCAGCATGTTTGGCATCCATCACTTCTGCACCATTGGCCTGAACCCCAAGGAGGCCAATGACCTGTCGGTGGCCAACGAGGTGCTGGAGATTCTGCCGCGCTACCTGGTGAAAGACGGCGTGGTGGCGGTGGGTGAAATCGGCTACGACGACATTACCCCGGAAGAGGATCGCTTCCTCGCCGCGCAATTGGAGCTGGCCAAGCAATTCAATCTGCCGGTGCTGGTGCACACGCCGCACCGCGACAAGATCGGCGGCACCAAACGCACGCTCGCGGTCATCCGCGAGGTCGGCATTGCCGAACATATGGTGATCATCGACCACCTCAACGAACTGACCCTGCCCCTGGTGCTGGACAGCGACTGCTGGCGCGGCCACTCCATCTACCCCAACACCAAGATGTCGGAACAGCGCATGGTCGCGCTGCTACAGCAGTACGGCACGGAAAAAATGGTGGTCAACAGCGCCGCCGACTGGGGCATCAGCGACCCGCTCAAGGTGCCCAAGACCGGCCAGGCAATGTTGGCCGCAGGCTTCAGTGAAGGCCAGGTCGAACAAGTGCTGTTCCACAACCCGGTGGACTTTTTTGCCCAGAGCGGCCAGTTGGACAAAGCCCTGGTCAGCACGCCCCTGCCCATCGATCAACGGCGGCAATGGCAGGACAACTCCGCCCTGCGGGGCCAGGAACCGGTGATCAAATGAGCGCCCGCACGGGTTGGACGGCCACGCAGATCGGCTATTGCAGCAACGTGCACCCGACCCATGACCTGGGCGGGCTGCGCGCATCCGTCGAACGGCATTTCCACACCGTGCGCACACTGCGCGGGCTCGACACGCAGGACAGTGGATTGTGGATCAGCGCCCTCGCCGCCGCCGAACTCCAACAAGCGCCGACCCGTGCGGATTTCCTCGACCTGCTGCAACGCAGCGGGCTACGCCTGACCTCACTCAATGGGTTTCCCTACGGCCAATTTCACCAGGGCGCGGTGAAAGCCGACGTCTACCTGCCCAGCTGGGCCGATCCGCAGCGGCTGGCGTACAGCCTGGACCTGGCTCGATTTCTCGCCCAGGCCCTGCCAGCGGACTGTGCCCAGGGGGTGATCTCCAGCCTGCCGCTGGGCTATGCCGCCCACTGGAGCCCGACGCTACAGCAACATGCCGAGCACCAACTGCGCGAGCTCACTGCCGGGCTGGCCCGGCTGCAACGGGAGACGGGCAAGAAGATCGTGGTCTGCCTGGAAATGGAGCCCGATTGCGTGCTGGAAAACACCGACCAGGCCATCGCCTTCTTCCGCCATTGGCAAGCCACGGACCCGCACCATGAACACCTGGCGCTGTGCTTTGATGTTTGCCACCAGGCCGTGATGTTCGAAGACTGCTATCAATCACTGGACCGATTGCGTCAGGCCCGGGTCCCCATCGGCAAGATCCAGTTATCCAATGCACTGATTTGTCGCCTGCCTGAGGACGAGCACCGGCGCGAACAGGTGCTCAAGACATTGAGCGGTTTTGCCGAACCCACCTACCTGCATCAAGTGAAGGCCCGCAATGGACAGGACCGGTTATCGGCCTGGGCGGACCTCCCCGCGGCCCTGGATGATTGTGAGCAAAACCGCGTCTCTCATCCCGAACTGAGGATTCACTTCCACATTCCGCTGTTCAGCGAGCAGTTGCTGCTGCCCGAACTCAGCGGCAGCCAGCTTGCCCTGTCGCAGACGTTCGACTTTTTGGCCGACCATGGGGATTTTCGCCCCGTACTGGAAGTGGAAACCTACAGCTGGGGCGTCCTGCCCAGCCAATTGCGGCCCACGACCGAGCACGCCCAACTCCAGGGCATCGCGGCGGAGTTGCATTGGGTCGAGGACCAGTTGCAGCAGCGCCGCTTGCTGCAACCTCAAGCGCTGGAGGCCCATGCCCATGCGCTCTGATCCTGCGCGCCAGCCGCTGCTGCTGATCAACGTGGTCGGCCTGACGCCCGCGCTGTTGGGTGCCGCGACGCCCTGCATCAATGCCCTGTTGAAAACGGCCAAGATGGCCACGCTGCAACCGGTGTTCCCGGCGGTCACCTCGACCGTGCAGGCCTCGATCCTCACCGGACAGCCGCCGTCGGAACACGGCATCGTCAGCAACGGCTGGTACTTTCGCGATCAGGCCGAAGTGCGTTTCTGGCTGCAACCCAATGCTCTGATCCAGGGGGAAAAGGTCTGGCAGACACTCAAGCGTCAGTACCCCGGGTTTCGCTGCAGTCAGTTGTTCTGGTGGTACAACATGTATGCCGACGTAGACGCCGCCATTACCCCACGACCGCATTACCCGGCCGATGGTCGCAAGATGTTCGGCCTGTATTCGGCGCCGGCCTCGTTGCATGAGCGTATCGAACAGCAGATCGGCGAGTTTCCCTTTCCGAGCTTCTGGGGACCGGCGGCCGGCATCGCCTCGAGTCGCTGGATCGTCGATTGTGCCATTGCCGAATTCCAGCTCAACCATCCCGACCTGCAATTGATCTACCTGCCCCACCTCGACTACAGCCTGCAACGCCTGGGGCCCGATCACCCGTCGATTGCCGACGAGGTACGCGCCATCGACAGCGAAGTCGGGCGTCTGCTGGACTTTGCCCAAGCACAAGACGCGGCAGTGATGCTGCTGTCCGAATACGGGATCGAAGCCGTCACCCAATCCGTTTCCATCAACCGGTTATTACGTGCCGAGGGCTTGTTGCAGGTACGCCAATCGCTGACCTGGGAGTTGCTCGATCCCGGTGCCAGTGCAGCGTTTGCCGTGGCCGATCATCAGGTCGCGCACATCTACGTCAAGCAAGCGCGCGACATCCCCCGCGTCAAGGCGCTGTTGCAACGCCAGGCCGGCATCGAACAGGTACTGGATAAAACCGAACAACAGGCCTGGCAACTGGATCATCCCCGCAGCGGCGAGCTGGTGGCCGTGGCCGCGCCCGGTTACTGGTTCGATTACTACTACTGGTTCGACGAGCGCAAGGCTCCCGACTTTGCCTGCACCGTGGACATCCATCGCAAGCCAGGTTACGACCCGCTCGAGCTGTTCATCGACCCGGCCATTCGCTTCCCGAAATTGAAAGTGGCGCGCCGCCTGCTCCAGAAAAAGCTCGGCTTTCGCTACTACATGGACCTGATTCCGCTGGACACCCGCCTGGTCCGCGGCAGCCACGGACGGCTGCCCACGAGCGAGAAGACCGGCCCGCTGCTCATCACCAATTGTGATCTGTCGTTGCCACAGCACCTTGCGGCCACGGCGGTGAAGCAACTGCTCCTGGAACACTTCCGGGGGCACCCTCATGCCGATACGGCGAATGCCAAGGAGCTTCCATGCGGCGAGCCATTTCCATAACCGTTCTCAGTGCCCTGGCCGGTTTGGCCCAGGCCGAGAACGCCACCAACTTCAATTGCGGTAACTTCCTGCAATTTGGATACAACGCCGACCAGACCCGGACCGCGTTCAACAAGAGCCCGGAGACCATGGCCTGGAACTGGTTCGTCTGTTTGAACCAGTCCGACGCCAACGGTTACAACCGTCAGTGGGAGCTGTTCAAGCCTTCCGATCAGGTCTATCTGGCCAATGGCGCCAACCCCGGTTCGTATGACAGCCGCATGAAGCCACCGAGCGAGGTGCTCAGGCAAGCCAAGGCGCTGGGGCTGGACCCGAACCGTCTCCTGCATAACATCAACGCTGTGCAGCAGGTCGACGGCCTGAGCCTGGCCATGGGCGGCGCCGCCGTGCCTACCACACAACAAGGTCACGTCGTGCGCTTTCAACTGCTGATGAGCCAGGACACCTACAACTACATCGTAAAAACCAATGTCTACAACGTGGATGGTCAAGAGGCCCTGACCAGCGACCTGAATTTTCCGGCCACGGCCTGGGAGTTGAAAGCCGCCTGGCTATGGATCGGCACGGACCCGGACTACAAGAAGCAGCTGGAAAAAGATGGCTACTACGTGGCCCAGGCCTACTACGCCGTGGGTAGCGGGTACAAGGTCGGCTATGCGGCGTTGAGCGGTTTGCATGTGGTCAACAAACTGACCTCCGACTGGGTCTGGACCACCTTCGAAAACGTCAACAACCCCAAGTACACCGTGAACAAGGACTATCCGCCCAAGCCGATGACAAACAGCACCGGGCCGACAGCGGACGCCAAACCCGTCAACACCCAGTTCCAGGCCAATAACCCGACGCTGTCGAAGTACCAGTTGATCGGCGTGGAATTCCAGCCCATTACCCAGGTCCTGGCGAACTCGCAATTGGAGTCGGCATTCCAGGACACATCATCCTGCCTGGCCTGCCACGGCACCGCCGCCTACTCGAAGAACCACGGTTGGTTCAGTTTCGCCATCCCGACCTCAGGCGGTCTCACCTACCCCACTACGCCGCTGCCGAAAGAGGCTTTCTTCGGCTACAAAAAACTGGATTTTGTCTGGTCGCTGAAACACGCCAAGTGGCAACGCTAAGGAGAGCACGACATGAGCATATTGAATTTCCCCCGCATCTACCTCAACGGCGAGATGTTCTGGAACCCGCCGACGGCCAATAACAACGACGTGTACCCGCTGTATGACGCGGTGAAGATGGACATCAACTGGCCGTTCGTGAAGCACTTCGGCATCGACCCCCACAATGCCCCCGACAGGCTGATGCCATGGATCCTCTCGACGCAGTACATGACTGACATGCCGACCTATGTGCAGCAGGTGCCAGGCAATATCAATCCGAAGCATGACCCGTACATGCCCGCCGAATGGGATCTGTTCGGTGACAACAGTTGTGGTCTGGTGAACTACGGGAAAACCACCTCGACCGTCATCGGCGGCGAGCTGCAGGCCAATACCTACATCGCTCAGGATTCGCTGATCGGCGCGAAATACCAGTTACTCGGCAGCCCTCTGGGCGGATCCGCCCCGACCGTGGCGCGCTTCGTGGACATCAGCCCATGGCAGAACACGTTTACGGCATTGTATTTCGACAAACTGGTGCTGGGGGATACGTCCTGCGGCCTGACTCTCAACCGCAAGTATCGGATGATGGACCGTTTCCTGAACTTCAATTGGGGAGCCCTGGGTGGCCTGGTGAATGTCAGCACCACCTGGCAGACCTGCTTTCCCAAGGAGAACCTGGAATGGGCGATTGGCAACTCGCGTCTGCTGGCCAACCTCCAGCAGCAGATGACGCAGCAAGGGGCCCAGGGCCTGATGTTCCGGTTTTCGGCCTACCTGACCTGCTACGACAAGAATGGTGTGTTCAACGATTACCCGCAGCGCCTCGACACCCGTTCCAACCACACGGACAGCATTAAGCATGTGCGTGACCTGTACAAGGCAGGTTTGAACAACGTCAACGAGATTTTCTTCAACCCCGCCTACAGCCGCACCTCGGCGGTGCTGGGTCTGTGGTTCGCCAACGAATACCCCACCGCTCCCGCCGGGGTGCGCCTGGTACCCACCCAGCCAGTCCCGGTCGTTCAACCGGGCCCCGCTGGGAATCATAGTGTCCCATTGGGGGTGATCTCGGCGCAGATCAACGGTAATACCCTGTCGCTGGACCTGAGCAACACGTTCCCGTGTTATCCCGTTGACCCCGCAGCCGACATCCTGGTCCCTGAGAAATTCAACGCCGGAGACTACCTGTTGGGCGTGCGCCAGAAGGGACGGTTCATGGCGGGGATCGGCTTCGGCTTCGACAAATACCAGCAATCGGCTTTCGAGCTACGCTCAGGCATCCTCGATCTCACGCTCAACGCCGAAGCCAAGGCACTGCTGCAATCCGGTCCTCTGCTGCTGCAACAGCGCATCCCGGCCGCCCCTCCGAAGATGGCCGCCGGCCAGCAACTGTGGACCGCCGAAGTCATCGAGAGCGGCAGCTTCATCGATGTTGGTGAGCGCAAGACGCTGAGCATCATGGTGCAGAAAAATGGTCAGCCGGCCGCCAACACCACGTTGTATGTCGCGGAGTACGGCAATCCCTACATGGTGACCAGCAGCAATTACTACCTGGCTTTCAGTAATGCGGCCGATTTCACGCTGTTCTACGACAACCCGTTGGCCCGTATCAACAACACAGCCAATCTGCCGCAGTTCATCGACGCGCCCAAGGTCGCCCTCTATCGCAGCACCGGCAGCGGTCGCCGGCTGACCGAACTGCAGGACGTGCCCGACCCCGTGGGCACACCGGTCGGGTATCAAGATTTCCTCAAATCGTCCGGTACGCCGGTCGCCGTCGACCTGCGCCCCTGCCTGGTCTTCGACAAAGGCATCAACGGCACCGGTACACTGCAGGACAAGAAGGCCAGCAGCGTCAGTTACTCCTACGCCGTCATCACCACCAACGCCCAAGGCATCGCCCAGATAGGCTGCCGGGCAGTGGCGCCAGGCTTCCCTACCTTGCGCTTTTTCGTGCAGGAGAACGGCAAAAAACCGGCCATTCCGTTCAGCTTCCCGATCACCCAGGCCTACGTCGACTTCCTCGCACCGATACGGGTGCTGCCCGTGGACATGCAGTTGCAACAGGACTTCATCGACACCTGGAACACCATCTACGAGAAAACAAACGCTCCAGAGCTGCTGTGGGACACGTTCATTTATCCAAGGATCCTGCAAACCTTCTATTACCTGTACCCCATCATGAACAAGTTCATGCCGCTCAATTCCCGGACGCGCGTGGAGGGCGCAATCGACCAATTGATCTTGTTGATCAGCAAGGATTACCAGGACCAGAGCACCCTTGCGATGCCCATCACCCGGGACATGTCCCAAAGCCGCCGCGCCGTCCTGGAGCTGTGGGCCAAGCGCCTGGTGAAGTTCAACTATCCGCCCAAGAAACTCAGCATGAGTGACTACAACGGCCTTTGACGATTTCACCCAGGATCACCGGGTGGCGAGCCCGCCGCCCGGTACTGCACAGGAGTGTCGATATGAAAGCCTGCATTTTGAGCCGACTGTTGTTACTGATCCTGTTGTTCAGTCCGGGGCTTTTTGCCCAACAGGACAGCGGTGCCGTGTACTTCACCATGGGCGTGCACAACACCGAGGGCTGCAACGAACAGAACGGCAACTGCATCGCCAAACGCCTCCCAGGCGAGCCTTCCGATCCGTTTTTCCCGGCGTTCTGGATCAGCGATTGGACCATGTACCGGGTGATGCACAATTATGAGAAAAACCCGCCGCCCTACAGCAATCCGCCCTCCACCCTGACCCCGGCGGACTACACCGTCTCCCGAGGAACCAGCTACTACGACACGGCCTATATCCCGGCCGATGGCGACGGTTTCGGTGCGATGATGGAGCACTATGAGAAGTACTGCCTGCCGATCTTCCCGATCAAGAACAACAACTACACCTGCTCCTTCGTGTCCCTGGGCAACAAGGCGTACTTCCTGACCTACCCGCAGGATCGCCCCAAGGACATGCCGGCCTGCTGCATGTTTTCGCCGATGAATCATCCGCCGCGGCAAGACTTCATCCAGCACCTGCCCTACAGCGCCGAGCGCAGCCAGAACCTCAATGGCAGCGTGCAGGCCTACGCGCTGGACCTTCAATCGCCGCAGGGTCCGATCCTGTTCGGCTATGCCTTCTACAAGAAAATGTCGGGGCAACCGCCCTACCGGCAGCCCCAATCGTTCTTTTTCTCCGGTGACACCAGCGTCGCCAATGCCCCCATCGTCAGCCAGAACTACACCAACTTCCGCATCGCCAAACCGGACCCTGCCCAGACCTGGGCGCAGGTGGCCGCGATGTGCCCGGCGAATCCACCGCCCTGCCAGCTGTTCGAGCCACCGGCTTCACAGAGCAACGGGCAAAAGGCGCAGTGGAACAAGCTCATGCAGCGCAAACCCTGACCAATGACGAAGGATCGCCATGAACACTTCACTCCGTTTCATCCTGGTACTGCTGGGCCTGGCCAACCTTCCGGCCCTGGCCCTGGAGCAATCCCAGGGCCCATCCCAAGAGCAAGCCATGCCACGGACGCAGGCCTCGAACCTGAATTGCCAACCCCCCAGCACGGCGCCAGCGGCCAATGCCAGCCAGGACCTGTTCGATCAATACAGCTGGCAGCTGTTCATCGCCGTGAACTGGCCCGCCCAGGCGGGACAGCGCGGTGATCCCGACTGCAGCAAACAGCCGGGGGACCCCGGCTACACCGTTTGGCAGACCTACAAGACCGTGGAAGAAACCTTCCTGCCACGGGGGGCCGACCCAGGCCCCTGGAACACCCCGCAGCTTGCCAAGAGCCTGGGCATCATCAACATCGCCGCGCTGAAGAACAGTTCCCAGGTGAATGCCGTCGACCAGGCCGTCGGCGGCTGGCTGATCGACCAGGCCGGCAACCCGACCTACTACGACATCTCGGCCAACGAGACCTCCTACAACTACATCGTCGCCAACCAGTTCTATAACGCCGATGTGGTTTCCAAAGCCAACAACATCCACTTCCCCTATGGGGTCATCGAGGTCAAATCGAGCTGGCGCATCCTCACCCCCAACGACAATGCCAGCCGCTACCTGACCATGCTTGCGCGCGTGGCCACGTTCGACGACCAAGGCCAGCGCACCGGCGTCACCGAGGCCTACCTGGGCCTGGTAGGACTGCACGTCATCACCAAGGTGAACGGCTATCCGCAGTGGATCTGGTCGACCTTCGAACAGATCGACAACGTTCCGCCCAAAACGCTGGTGAACGGCGTATGGGTCGACCAGCCGACCTCCGGCACGGCTTATTCCTACTTCAACGCCAGCGCCCCGGCAGCCACGCTCAACCAGTCGCCCTGCGATTGGCAGACCCAGGGCGCACACCTGGTCTGCGTGCCCAAGCCTGGCACCACCTTCCAGACCCCGAACCCGTTGAACCGGTACACCCCGATCGCCGAGATCACCAACGAGGTCAACACCCGTTACCGCAGCGACCCGGGCCTGCAACGCAGCGTATTGAAGTACTACCAACTCATCACCACCCAGCGCCCGCTGATGCCGGACAACCCCAGCAACCCGCTGGGCCAGCCGACCCCCGCCCTTTCGGCCAACGTGACCATGGAAAGCTACATCCAGCCCAACAGCAGCTGCATGAATTGCCACTCCATGGCGACACCGGTCAAGAGTCCCTACAAATCCGACTACTCCTACCTGTTCAAATTTGCCAATTCACCTGTCGGCAAAACCATCAAGGACGAGGAATAACTCATGAGCATCCTGAACGGACCACGGCTGAACTTCTGGGGCGGCATCCGCACCGACGTCAGCCTGCCGAACAACTCCCCGACCATTCCCTACGATGGCAACGATGACTGGCCGCTCTTCGACCTGACCACCTCGACCCTGGCACCGGGCGCCGAGCCCTACACCGACGACCAGTTGAACAACATGATCAATGCCCCCGCCGGCAACTACTACACCGCCGGTGGCTGGAATCACTACGGGCAGCATGTCGTCGACATGCAGAACGCCTTGATCAGCTCCCAGGGCATCCCCGGCAGCATCAACACCACCGGCGACCTGGTGGGCCAGGCCGTCTATTTGCTCGGTTCGGTGGACCCGGTGACCGGCCAGGGCCCCGTTTCCGGCCCGATGATGGTGGACCTGGACCCCACCTCCTCGACGACCACCCAGATCTTCGTCGGCGGCCTGCAAATCGGTGGCAACGACAACATCCAACTGCTGATCCGCAGCAACACCGTGTGCAGCAGTTTCGACGTGGCGGGACGTGTGCTGCTGCCAGCAAAAATGGACGCGCCGGGCTCTTTCCATGCCAGCGGCACGTTTCAACTAACCTTCCCGTTGAGCAGCATTGTCAGTTGGAACCAGAACAGCAGCGGCCTGCGCTCGATCATCCAGGCACCAGGAGCGACGGGCATCGTCCTGCGTTTCGTCATGTTCGAAATGTGCCCGACGATGACCACCGAACAACTGGACGCCGACTACGCCGCCGGCAAGTACACGCCCAACCCGAGCATCGGCCGTGTCATCGGCACCTTGGCCCCGGCCTTCGCCGACGAGCCGCTGAACTGCCAGCCGGGCCGGCAACTGGTCAACCAGAGTACCGGCAATGCCGGCTATGCCGACCTGGACAACACCGGCTACCTGAGCATCGACATGGTGAACGTCATTCCGAAGGAAACCTTCCGGGCCGTCAGGGACGACATCACCAGCCCGATCGGCCCCAACGCTAATTACGGGACCGTGACCATCAGCGCCGGCACCACCACCCTGACGACCCTGGAGCCGACCAGCCGCTTTTTATTCGACTACTACGTGTATGGCGGCATCGTCGACCTGCCCCTGACCGCCGACCAGCTACAGGCAGTTCGGACCTCTGCCTTGGCAATCAACGCTCCGGGCAAGGTCGCCGGCACCACGTTGCAAGCCACCGAGTCGACCTATCGGATCTATGCCGACCAGCGCAACGTCTACCTGGAGGACTACCCCAACGGCCTGTCGATCACCCTGCAGGTCAGGTACCTCGGCGGGGCGGTCCCCAGCACCACCGAAATCGGCCTGCAGGCAATCCCGGCAGCTGATCCTCCCACGTACAAAGAACCGCAGTACTGGGACTTCCTCGACTACCCTGACTCGCTGACGGTCAGCGCCGGCCAGCTTTCAGTCAGCTTCCCCGTCACCGTCAAACCGGGCAACGCCGCCCAGGCCGGTTTCGTCGCCCTGACCTGCACGGCCAATGGCCTCGACAGCAGCGCTTACTTCACCAACTTTCGCAAATACGCCCAGACCGACTTCGGCATTCCCAAGGGCACCACCATCACCTGGCCGCTGATGTATCCCAACGTGCTGCGCTTCCACTACCTGGCCTTCCCCGCCATGTCGCGCTATATCCCGCTGAATCAGCCCGACGCCATCATGGGCGCCAAGAACCCCATCCTCGCCCGCACCTCGGACGCCTACAAAGGCACCACACTGTTCATGCCCGTGGTGCGCTCGATGTCGCCCTGCCAACGGGCGTTGCTGCGGGCCTATCTCACCGGTGAACCGTGGCAGCCGCCGCAATGACCGTATCCCCTGCTCATTCACGGAGAGAGCCTATGCCCGTTCCCCTTCAGATCCCCGCACACCCCGGGGAAAACCTGCGCCCCAGCACCCTGGTCGCCGAGGACCTGCTGAACCCTCGCGGCCTCTGCCTGCAAGCCGATGGCAGCCTGCTGCTGACCGAAGCAGGCTCGGGGTTGCCCGACCAACCCTTCAGCGGCCGTATCAGCCGACTGCGACCGGATCCGCAGCGGCCCGGCGCCTACCTGCCCCGCGAAACCCTGGCCCAAGCGTTTCGCGCCATGAACATGCAGGCGCGCATGCTGCGCGATGAAATCATGGGGGTGTCGGACATCGCCTGTGGTGACGGACGCTGCCTGGTCAGCCAGACCGATTACGTCGCCGGCTCCAAACTGCTGGACCTGCAATTCACACCGCCCGAACCGGTCTTTCATAGCCGTGGCAACCTGAATGCGCTGTGCTACCACCCGACCCGCCGCAGTTGGCTGGCCGTCAAGCCCGATACCAACCAGTTGGTGGAGTTCGTCACAGGCCAGGAAGAGCGCGTACTGGCGCAACTGCCCGAACTGGATCAAGGCCAGGAGGCCGTTCCCGTGACCCTGGTGTACGAACCGGCGACAGACGCCGTGCTGATCAGCCTGTTCTCGGGCGAACTGCACGGCGACCCGAGCCGCAAGGGCATCGACTTCGCCGAGAAGGCCGGCCAGGTGATCCGGGTCTGGCCGGACAGCGCCAGGATCGACACCCTGATTCGCGGCCTGCAACTGCCCACCGGGCTGGCGCTGCGCCCCAACGGCCAGTTGCTGGTGCTGGAGCTCTGCGAGCGCCTGCAACAACCGTTGCTCCCCGACTGGAACGGCGAACCCCTGCATGGTGGCTTTACCCGGTTCAGTGGGCGACTGCTTAGCTGCGACTTGCAGACAGCCCAGGTCACGGTGCTCGCCCGCGACCTGGATACCCCTTCCAACCTGTGCCTGTTACCCGACGCGGTACTGGTCAGCGAAGGCATGGGTCTGGTCGGGCGGCCACTGCCTGCGCCAGATGGAAGCGTGGTGCCGTTAAACGGCAGACTTCGTCGGGTGCAACTCTGAACAAACGCTCAAGGCCGCAGGCAAAAAAACGGCGCTTACCCTTCATGGGATAGGCGCCGTTTTTCTTGACTCAGCCAGCAGTGACCGTCATGCCACCGTCCGCCATGACCACCGAACCGACGATAAAGCTGGCACGGTCCGACGCCAGGAACGCAACCACCTCGGCAATTTCTTCCGGCTGTGCGGCTCGGCCAATAGGCGCGGCTTCACCGTGCTGGGCAAGGAACGCCGCGCCGTCCTCGACCACGTCATTGAGGATGTTGGTGACCACATCGCCAACTCCGACCGCATTGACGCGAATGCCATGCCCGATGACTTCCAGCGCCAGGGTCCGCGTCAGTTGTGCCAGGGCACCCTTGGAGGCGGTGTAGGCGGCAATGGTCGGGAAGGCAAAATAGGACGCGTAGGACGCAATGTTGACGATGGCCCCCGACTTTTTGGGCATCATTGCCTTGACCGCTTCGCGTGAATGCAGGAAGGCGGCGGTGGCGTTGACCGCCTGGATGCGCTCCCAGTCCTGGCGCGTCATGTCGATCACCAGCTTGTTGATAATGATCCCGGCGTTGTTGACCAGGATGTCCAACCGGCCGAACTGTTCGACGGCCAGGCCAACGGCGCGCTCGGCAGCGCCATCCTCGGTGATGTCAGCCTCCAGCGGTACCAGCCCGGGACGGGCCAGCTCATGGACGGCGGGGTTGATGTCTTCCGCGACCACCTTGGCGCCGCGGGCATGCAACAGCAATGCGATGGCCTTGCCGATGCCACTGGCGGCTCCGGTGACCAGTGCAACCCTGCCTTCGACTTCGTGGGGAATGCTGTATTGGATATCGGTCATGATCGCTCTCCTGCGTGAACGGGCAGACGAGGCATTCGCCAGCCCGGCGCCCGTGGGCGCTGTCGTTGTCGACGGCTTCACTTTCTCGCAACGACGACTGTCGGGCTTTCGCAGGCTTGCCGGGACTGTTGGGGTTTTGCGCAAATCTGCCCACGCCGGCTCAATCCCATTGCCGGTGGCATAGGCCGAAACTCCCACCCAGCCTGGGAGTATCAGCCGATACGCAATAACGCCGGGCTTCCCCATAGTTGCGGTCATAAGGTCAACGGTCAGGCCTCGATGACCGCATGCTCTGGAGAAAGTCATGACTATTCGCGAGCAAGACTCAGCACTGCTGAGCGATCCGGCCTCGCTATACACTACAACCGCCAGCACCGGCCTGGGGGTCGTGGCAACCGGCATCAACGTAACGCTGGATGAAACCGCAAATTTGCAGAACGGCACCGCCACGCCGAGCCCTGCAATAGACGCGGATGACAACGATATTCTGGTCGTATCCCTCCCCACGGCCTTCGCCAGTCGCCTGACCGCACTTGGCACAGGGACCGCGACGGGAGCAGCCTTGAGCGGCTATACCGGCGCCGTGGGCAACACCGGCAGCGATGCGTTCACGGTCAACGCCGCGCCTGGAGCAACCATTACCAATATCAGCTTCGTCGGCAGCACCGGTGCGCCGCTCGACGGTGTCGACAGCGGGCTGGATACGCTCAATGGCACCAGCATCCTTCTGTACACGGACACCAACGACAATATCGTCCTCGGCAGGGCCGGCGGGCCAGCCGGTGCAATCGTTTTTGCCGCCTACATTGAAGAAACCGCCACCGGCGGCAAGATCTGGACCGTGCTCTACGAACCGCTCCAGCAACCCATCAATACCAACCCCGACGACGCCGTCAATCTGCTGGATAAAGTCTTCATCGGCGCGAGCCAGGACCTGGAGTTCAGCCTGGCCAACGCACCCTCCGGCCAGAACCTTTTCCTGATGTTCACCACGGCGAACCCGACGACAACGCTGGTCGACGGTGTCCTGCGGATCACCGAGCCCACCATCATCGCCACCGGCAAGAACCCGGCCGACCAATCCAGCGGCGCCAATATCACCACGGGCGACACGATCAACACCAGCCAGGCCGGTGGGCCGACGACCTTCGGCACCAATAACCAGATGATAGTGGAGCAGGAAGGCATCCGTTTTACCTTCGTCACCGGTGCCAGGCAGGATGTGACCATTCCCAACCTGGACCAGACCGAAGCGGACGTGGAATCCAACATCGACTTTACCGACGTCTTCAATGCGAGGATGGCCAACTTCGACATCGTGCAGTTGCAAAGCGGCAAGACCGCGGTGGTAAAAATCAGCGCGTTCAGCACCGCGGCTGAAACCGGGGTGAATTTCATCAACGGCTATGTCGGTGACACCTCGGTTGCGATCAGCAACGTGCGGGTCATCAACATCAGCACCGGCGCCGTCATCGAGAACTCGGACGGCTCGGTCAATGATGCGGGCATCGTCATCAGCTTCGCCTCCGGCGTCGCCACCATCACCGGCGTCAAGGCCGGCTACCAGATCGAATACACAACCACGTCAGATCACAACCGCGTGCTCATCGAGAACGGCGCGGCCCTCGATGCCAAGGGCACCAGCCACGCCGACTTTGACATCGGCGGCTTCACCCTGGTCCAGGCTTCCATTGCCAAGACCGAGATCGGTTCCAAGATGATTTTCGAAGACGATGGGCCGAGCATCGGCACCACCGGCACCGAGCCAACCCTGACGGTGGACGAGACGCTACTGGGCACCAACGCCACGCAGAACTTCGCCGCCAACTTCGTTTCAGCCTACGGCGCCGACGGTGCCGGCACGCTGACCTACGCACTGGGTGTGGTCGCGGGCGCTTCCGGGCTCACCGACACGGCCACGGGCGAGGTGGTCAACCTCTCGCTCAATGGCACGACGGTAGAAGGCCGCACAGCCAGCACCAACCTCTTGGTGTTCACCGTCAGCGTAGCTACCAATGGCGATGTCACCCTCGACCAGATCCGGGCCGTGGTGCACCCCAACACCACCAATCCCGATGACGCCAAGAGCCTGACCTCGGACACCCTGGTGACGCTGACCGCGACCAAGACTGACAGGGACGGCGACAGCGTCCAGGCGACGCTCAACATCGGCCAGAACCTGGTGTTCGAAGATGACGGGCCGAGCATCAGCACCACCGGCATCGAGCCAGCCCTGACCGTGGACGAAACGCTACTGGGCACCAACGCCACGCAGAACTTCGCCGCCAATTTCAACTCCTCGTTCGGCGCCGACGGTGCGGGTACGCTGACCTATGCTTTGAGCGCGGTGACCGGCGCTTCCGGGCTCACCGACACGGCCACGGGCGAGGTGGTCAACCTCTCGCTCAACGGTGCGGTTGTGGAGGGACGCACGGCCAGCACCAACCTGTTGGTGTTCACGGTCAGCGTGGCCACTAATGGCGATGTCACGCTCGACCAGATCCGGGCCGTGGTGCACCCCAATACAAGCAATCCCGATGACGCCAAGAGCCTGACCTCGGACAACCTGGTCACGCTGACCGCGACCAAGACCGACAAGGACGGCGACAGCGTCCAGGCGACGCTCAACATCGGCCAGAACCTGGTGTTCGAAGATGACGGACCGAGCATCAGCACCACTGGCACCGAACCAACCCTGACCGTGGACGAAACGCTACTGGGCACCAACGCCACGCAGAACTTCGCCGCCAACTTCACCTCCGCCTATGGCGCCGACGGTGCTGGTACGCTGACCTACGCCCTTGGCGTGGTGACCGGCGCTTCCGGTCTGACCGACACGGCCACGGGGGAAGCGGTCAATCTATCGCTCAACGGCACAACGGTAGAAGGTCGCACGGCGAGCACCAACCTGCTGGTGTTCACGGTCAGCGTGGCCGCCAATGGCGATGTCACGCTCGACCAGATCCGGGCGCTGGTGCATCCCGACGCCACCAATCCCGATGACGCCAAGAGCCTCACAGACAATCTGGTCACGCTGATCGCGACCAAGACCGACAAGGACGGCGACAGCGCCTCAGCGACACTCAACATCGGACAGAACCTGGTGTTCGAGGACGACGGCCCTTCGGTCGCGTTCGGCAACCTGATCGGCACCGGCAGCGTGCTTGCGCAATACGGATTCTGGGATAAATCGGCCGGGGCCGACGGGTTGGGAGCCGCTGGCCTGGACATCTCGCTGGTCAATGGCCAGTTCACCCTGGTCAGGCCCGACGACACGACCACGACCGGGACCGGCACGCTCGTCGAGCAAGCATCCTCGCCGGATGCCAATGGCGCGTACCATTTCGCCGGGACGTTGACCGGTGACTTCGACAACAACGCCACCACCGCCGCTACCAGCGTCGACTACACGCTGACCGCCTATGCCAATGGCAGCTATGCACTGGACCTGGTGCAAGGCTTCAGCTCGACTATCGTACGCAGCAGTGCCGACGGTTCGCTCGATGCCGGCGGCCCGGATTCGGTGCGCACCTTGTTGATCCCTGAGACCAGCAATCCGGCCATTCCTTCGACATCCGAAGAAATCGTGTTCTTCTCCGCGAAGGCACTTGCCTCCACCACGGATATCCTGACCGGCATCGGCCTCGGCGCTCCCGACCCCACCGAGGCTGCCCTGCAAACCACGCCCCTGCCGTCCTACATCGACCCGGCGGCCATGAACGTCAGCACCTCCGGCATCGGCGTCGGCAACAACCTGCTGCAAGGGGACAACCTGGTGGCCATCAGCGCTGCCGATGAAAGCTTCGTCATCAACCCGGAAAGCCTGGTGACGGGCATGAAAGTCTTCATCGACAACTCAGTGGCCGGCTACAACACCGCGACCGAGGACCTGTATTTCCGGATCTACTACGAAGACGGCACGTTTTCCAACCTCACCGAGGTCAACACCCTGACGCCCGAAGCGGGTGGGCAGGTGTCCTTCGAGATCGAGCGCGAGGGCACGGCGATGATCGATGCCGTCCAGCTCACAATGGGCCGTGGCGCAATCAAGATACCGGTCATCCAGTTCATCCAGGAAACCGAGAACCTGGCCAGCGATGTGCAACTGTCGTTCAACGCAACGCTGACGGACAAGGACGGCGACACCGCGACCAGTGCGTTCGACGCCAACCTGTTCGCCAACAACGCAGCCGATGCACTCTTCGACTACACGCTGGTTGGCACGGGTGGCGAGCGTGATGCCTTCAACGTCGACCTGACATTCACCGAGAACCAGTATCAGGTCACGGGGTTTGATGTGAGCCAAAACCTGCGGGACACCCTGGTGCTCAATGGCGATCAGAGCGCCGTTGTCCAATCGATCGATAACGCTGGCGCAGACAGCGTCGTTACGGTCGCCGAGTCTGGCGGGCAAATAACAACCATTACGTTGGTGGGCGTGGATCTGCAGAGCAGCGACGTTGTCTTTGGCAACGCCTGAAGCATCGCGTGCGTGAAAGATGCGAGGATGGCCTGGAAACCATCCTCGCATCGCTTTTCATACCTTCCCTGATCACGACAAAATCCAGCTCACCTCAAAGAGGAATCTGTGCCGAACACAAATCTTTTGCCCTATGAAGATCCAGTGTGGGAGCGAGCTTGCTCGCGAAGGCGGTGGGTCAGCTTGCATCAATGGTGCATGTGCCACTGTCTTCGGGAGCAAGCTTTGCTCCCACAGATCTGACGGGTGTACGACCGGAAGAGCCAGGTCGGCTACTAGGCCGCCTCGCGGTGGACGTTGATCTCGGCGCCCCGTTAACCACGCTGGCCGAACGCAGGCATTGTGGAGGGGGCAAAGCGCTTTTGGTTGCTTTTGGCTGGTCCGGCTCCCGGCTTTTCCAAAAGTGACCCGCCGTCAGGGCGGAACCCTAAGCAGCCGTTACCGCAGCAATGGATATGTACTCAATCAACAAAATCCTAGCCAGTTCCAACAAGGTCAATCCAACTCCACCCAAGTGGACTCCGGCGGCTCTTCACTGTTGGTAAGCCCATGCTTGAGCGCATACATCAACAGGTCGATGCGGTTAATAAGATCAAGCTTCTGATAGATGTTACTGAGGTGATTGTGCACCGTGTGCTCGCTGATACCCAGGCGCCCAGCGATGCTGATGTATTTGGCGGACGGATCCCCCACGATGGCACGAATCAATTCCTTCTCGCGCAGCGTCAACCGAGCCTGTTTCGCCTGCTCCAGATTGCACTGGGTGGTTGCATGGCCGATGGCGGCATAGCCGGAAAGCCCACCGGCCCAGGCCCTGTCCATTCCGATATCGCGATGATGCACCTTGACGATGGCCTGGATAATCGACTCCGTCGGGTCTTCGGCCAACACAATGCCCCGTGCGCCCGCCTCTATCGCCTGGGCGACAGGAACGGCCTCATACAACCCCTTGAGCACCAGCACTTTCATCTGCGCACTGCGAGTCAGCCCGGCGACAACCTCCAGAGGGTTCAGCGCATCGGGAAAGAAACTGAAAAAAATCACGTTGGGCCGCAACTGATCGGCAAGGTCCAGTGCATGGGTATAGGTCGAAGCCTGACCGCTCACTTCCATCTGCGGCTTTCTGGCGTTGATCAAGTCATGAAGCCCCCGGAGGACAAGGGGACGACAATCGACCAACATCACGCGGATTGGTGCTCTATGATCCGGTCTCATATCGCTAACCCCCTCGCAAGGCAAACCAGGATGTCCACTGGATGTTCTGGTGGGGGTAGCGTGCATTTCAAGAAGCTGGGAGAAACCATCGAGACAATCTTAATAGGAATAATTATCAACAGCTTACACATGATAATGTGCCCCTTACGAGCTCGTAGGCTGAGTCTAGGCCAGCCCGGCGCGCCACTGACAGCTCATCAGCCAGCCGTCGGCCAAGGCTTGGCACCGCCCCGTCTGCGCAACCTTCCCGAAAGGAGAAAAACACTCGCTAAATCAGCTCGTTGAGCCGGGAGCGAGGAATTGGCAACCTGTATGAGGCCGAGAGAAAATCGTCAATTAATCGACGAGTGGCATGCACTTACAACGCCTAATAAATATGAAGTCAATATATCGTCAAAAATCTACTCCGAATCAGCCAACGGAAGGTCGCATGGGCCTATTCCGATCAGCGAAAGTCTTGGCCAACGCTGCCGGAACTTAACCAGCTATTTAAATTTTCGATACCCTCGGCCGGTGGTTTCCCCGCCCAGCGGTTCAGGATCAGCACGTTGCTGAGAAAGTCGTATTGGGTTTTAAGCAAGTCGCGCCGAGCGCGGAACTCATTGCGTACGCTGGCCAGGACATCGACGGAATTGACCATCCCGTAGCTCAGCGCTTTCTCGGCGGCCACCCTGGATAACTGTGCCGACTCCAATGCCAGCCGGTTCGCACCGATTTTTTCGCCATTGGAATTGGCGGTCAGGTAGGCGTTGGTGATCTCCTTGACCACCCGGCGCCGGGTCGCCTCCAACTGTTGCTCGGCAACCACTTGATCCTCGTAGAGCCCACGGACCCGCGCCGAGGTCGAGCCGCCGCTGTACAGCGGTACCTGAAGACCTATCCCGGCGACATAACTGTCGGTGCGAGGGGCCAGGGAGTTGTTGTAGCCCTCATTGGTCTGTTGCGCACTCAGGTTCAGGCTCAGCGTCGGATAGTGCCCACCCTTGCCGCTGCGCAACGCTGCCCCCGCCGCTTCGACGCCGCTCTCGTTGGCCTTGAGCGCCGGGTTGAGTGCCATGCCATCGCGGACCCAGGTCTCCAGGTTGTGCGCCGAGACTTGCAACTGAAGGTCTTCACGAATCCGGTTGAGCCGCTCCTTGACGGGCCGGCCGACGATCTCCGCCAGTGCCTCGCGACTGAGGCTGACCTGATTGCGAGCGTCCAGTTCCTGGGCCGTGAGCAGATCTACCCGGGCCTTGAGATCGAGTTGATCGGTGATCAATGCCAGCTGCTTTTCGTACAACACATTGATCCGATCCAGGCTCCTCTGGGTGGTTCGACGTTCTGCCCGCACCAACTGCAATTCATCCTCGGCCGCCAGCGCGGTGAAGTAACGCCGGGCCAGTTCCACCGAGGCCTCGGCCTGGGTTTCCAGGGCCTGGGATTCGGACTGCCGGGCCAGGCTCTTGAACTTCTGATAGTTCTCCCACGCAGCTTTGTTGTAGAGGTACTGACGTAGCACCAGGCCGTAGCTTTCGCTATCGAAACTGCGCTGCACCAGATCGCTTTCCTGGTGAATCCGGTTCGACCCGGCGTTGAACGACAACTGCGGCAAGAGCGCGCCCATGGCTTCGCGCTGATGCTCCTGGCCCGCCTTCGCTTGCGCATAGGACGCCACGATCTGCGGATCCTCCAGCCGTGCCTCGCGATAAAGCTGCATGAGGTCGGTGGAAAACGTCGAGGCATTGACCTCGGCGGGCGCTGCCGCCTCGGTTTGTGCCAGAACCGCACCCGCGGCGAGCATCAATACACTGCCTAGCAGAGCTGCCGACGCAACCATGGTCATTCCTCGATCATCGATTGAGAAAGGGCATTGCGAGCCGGCTGCATCAGATACTGCAACAACGTGCGTTGCCCGGTGATAATCAAAACGTCCGCCGGCATGCCCGGCAATAATTTGCGCTCACCCAAGGTGCGCGCACCCGCCTCGGTTACCCGCACCCGTGCCAGGTAATAAGCCGTCCCCGTCTTTTCGTTGATCATCCGGTCTGCCGACACACTGCTGACCTCGCCTTCGATCACCGGCGTGGTGGCGCTATTGAATGCACCGAAACGGATATCGGCACGCTTGCCGATGGCGATGCGATCGATATCCACCGGTGCCACCTGGGCCTCGATGACCAGGTCGGACACCGAGGGCACGATATCGAGCAGTGGCGTCGCCGGACGCACGATCCCGCCAATGGTGTGCACCGTCATGTCGATCACCATGCCCGCCTCGGGCGCTCGGATGACGATACGAGAGAGCCGGTCTTCCAGTGCCGAGGTTTTTTCCTGCAGGTCGTAGATCCGGGTCTGGATCTCGGCCAGTTGCTTGACGACGTCAGCATTGAAATCCTTGTCGACTTGCAGTATCTGCAGCTGTGTTTCGTTGATCTGCAGGCGCGTCCGGTCAATGGTGGAGCGGTGATCGGCAACCTCTGAACGCAGCAGCCCCAATTTTCGCTCTTGTTCGAGCAGGCGCTGCTTGTCAACGAACCCCTGTTTGAGAAGGTCAGCCAACTCATCGATTTCGCCGCTGTAGGATTTCTCCAGATGAACCTTGGAGCCGACCATCGATTCCAGCCCCTTGATCTGCTGGCGGAACTGGCCAACGCGCTCGCGCAGCACCGCGATCTGGCCCAGCCGTGACCCTTGTCGAGCGCTGAATACCCGCGTCTCGCCCTGGCGCGCCTCCATGCCCCGCAGGCTGTCGGGATCGGCGATGTCACCAAAACCGATCGTCGGCAAACTGTCGCGCTCGGCGATAAGCCTCGCCTCCATGGCCCTGGCCGCTATCAGTTGGCCGCGAGCCATCTCGTATTCGAAGCGCAACTGGGCGTCATCGAGAATGATCAGCGGATCGTCACGCTTGACGATGTCGCCGTCGTGGGCAAGCAGCGCTTTGACGATGCCGCCTTCAAGGTGCTGGACGGTTTTTCGATAAGCCTGCACGGTGACCACGCCTGGCGCATACGCGGCACCGTCGAGGGGCGCGACGGCCGCCCAGGTGCCGAACACGCCGAAGATCACGCCTATGATGACAACGCCCAGGCGTCGAATATTGTGATCGGATGTCGGCAGGTCAGCGAAGCTCTCAATTTGACGACTGGGCACCATGGGGTTCATCGGAATCACCCTTGCCGGTATCGACCGAAGCCGTGCCGGTGCTTGCGGGCACGGCTGGCATCTGTGCCGGCTGTCGCTGCGCGTTAAGTTCGGCCAGGACATGCTCGCGTGGCCCGTAGAGACTGATAACCCCAGCGTTCATCACCATGAGCCGGTCAAGCTGCGACACAATGTTGGTCCGGTGGGTAATGACAAACAGCGTCGCGCCGGTCTGCCTCAGTTGCTGGATCGCTGCCGCCAGGGCGCGATCGCCGACGTCGTCAAGATTGGAGTTGGGCTCGTCGAGAACGATCAGCCGTGGGCTGCCATACAGGGCCCGGGCCAGTCCGATACGCTGGCGCTGCCCCGCCGAAAGCATGAGTCCCTCGCTGCCGATGACAGTGTCATAACCATCGGAAAACTGCAGGATCATCTCGTGAACACCAGCGGTCCTGGCCGCCTGGATCACCTTCACCGAATCGACTCCGGCGAAGCGAGCGATGTTTTCGCCGAGGGTGCCTTCGAACAATTCAATGTCCTGGGGCAAGTAACCGATATAGGGCCCAAGCTCATGCTTATCCCAAGTACTGATGTCGGCGCCATCGAGCCGAACCACCCCGTGCTGCGCCGCCCAGACGCCCAGCAACGCCCTGGCCAGGGTCGACTTTCCCGCCGCACTGGGACCGATGATGCCCACCATGCAGCCGGCAGGTGCGCTGAAGCTGATGTTCTTGAGGATCGGCGTCCTGGACCCGGGGGCCGCGACAATCAGGTTTTCGACCTGGACATGCCCCTGGGGCGCCGGCAAAGACATGCGCTCGGGTTGGGCCTGCTGTTTATCGAGGATGTCGCTCAAACGACTGTATTGAGAACGAGCGGCGATAAACCCCTTCCAACTGCCGATGATCAGGTCGATGGGGGCCAGCGCCCGCCCGAGCAACACGGACCCGGCGAACACCAGGCCGGCCCCTACCTGATGGTCCACGGCCAGGTACGCCCCCAACCCCAGCACCAGCGATTGCACGAGGATGCGAAAGGTGCGCGACAGCGTGCTGATGATCGCCCCGCTGTCGCTCGCTGCCGATTGCAGCAACAGCACGTTGCGTTGGCGCCGTCCCCAACGATCCATCAGGGTCTCAAGCATGCCCATGGATTCGATGACCTCGGCGTTGCGCAGGTTCTTGGTGGTGTAGAGCGTCGCGCCGATGTGCTCCTTGTTGGCCTGGGCCAGTGCCGGCCCGGTCAGCCGTTCGTTGACGAAGGCGAGCGCGAGCAACAACAGCGCGCTGCCCGTCGCGACCCAACCAAACCAGGGATGAAACAGGAACATTACCGCGATATAGATCGGTAACCAGGGCGCATCGAAAAACGCGAACAAGCCGTTGCCGGAGAGGAACTGTCGCAAGCCGGTCAAGTCGTTGAGCGATTGGGCTGAAGCATCCATGCCGCCACTCTCCAGAGCCCGTTTGAAACTGGCCTTATAGACTTGGCGACTGAGCAGCACATCCAGCCGGGTGCTGACCCGAACCATGACACGCGAACGGATCCATTCCAGCGAACCGAGGGTCACCAGCAATGCGGTCATGATCAGCGTCAGCATGGTCAGGGTCGTAAGACTGCCGCTGGTGATCACTCGCCCATAGACCTGGAGCATGTAAAACGTGGGTACGAGCATCAGCGCATTAATGAAAAAGCTGAAAAACCCGACAGAAATGAAGCTGTTCCGGCAGGCTTTCAGCGCCTTCTTCAGGCTGTTTTCAGGTGCGCTTCGCATTGAAACCCCCTGCTCGGGTAACTCTCCTCTGGAGCTTAGATCATGCCGAACAACGGCGTGTAGCAATTGGCCAGATTGTTTTCTGTCAGCCGGCACAGACGCCTACAGGGTCAGAAACAGTGCGGACGTCCATACCCGTGATTGATCCCGCTGGCGGGCGCAGATGAACAGCGGGTGTTCACGACCTGGCTCAAGACCCAACCGGGCCAGTTCGATTGTCCCCTGCAGCTCACGGGGCAGCGCTGCGGCGGTCACCCGTTCCAGGGACACCTTCAACTCCGCGCCCGGCAACTCTTCGACCACTTGCGATTGCGCCAGCAACTGTTCGCCGGACAGCGTCATCAACACCGTCGGCGCGTGTACGTAAGGTTGCGGCTCGGACGGGTCGCCGACCTTGACGTAGTTGTCGATACGGCTGTGGACCTGCAGCGTCGCGCCGGCCAGTTGCGACAGGTCGATTTCGATGCTGTCGGTATCGCCGTTGGTGTCGGTGCGAAACGCCAGGACCGTCGCATCCTTGCGCCATACGGTCTGCTCGGGATGATCGAGGCCCAACGCGCGGAAGCCATTGATGACCGCGCCCGTGATGCGGATTTCGCCGGTCCAGTAGGCGCCGCGATAACGGTCCTTGATCCGTGCGCCCCCCAGGCGCAAGCGAATGCGTTGCGTGCAAAAACCCAGTTCCTGATGCAGGTTGCGCGACCAGATCAGCTTGTCGCCATCGAACAGATCGACCTGCTCCCAGCCCGCCTCGCCCAGCAGTCGATAGTCCAAGGTGGCATTCGAATCAGCAGTGAAGACTTCACCCATGAAGTGCCTGCCCTGACGCAAGCTGGCGAACGAACGCTCCCCCGTCGTAGCAAAGGTGCGACGAGCGCGCAGGGCCTTGCCCACACTGGCGCGGTCGAAAGCCTCGGCGACAACGCCGGTCAGCCCGCCACGGGAGCCGAACACCGCCGTGGCCGGCACGCCGCCACCGCAGCGGCCCTGGTGTTCATCGCTGTTCGCCGCGGCTCCCACCCGATAGCCGCGCTGCAACGCTTCGGCGTAGACCCAATGGAACTGGCCCCAGGCCGAACCGACCTCGATCAGCCGCTCGAGCTCCGGGTGATGCCAGTCGAGGTTGCAACGACGTCCGCCGACGTGGGGCATCATCAGATGCCCTTCGGGGTCCTTGGCATAGGCGGCGTACAACTCGTCCACCGGCCAGGCCCCCGGCTTGATGGTGCCGGCGGTGAACTCGTTCCACTCGAAGGAGCGCACCAGCCGCCCCTGGTTGTCGAAGGGGAACTCGGGCTTGCGGTCATGCAGGAACACCACGTTGCGGTCGCCGCCCGCACAAGAGTTGCCACACCACTCGGTGCCGGGATAACAAACAAATCGCCCCGGTTCGTTGAGTTCGTGGATCAGCTTGACCGCCTGGTCCCAGCGTTGCTCGGTGATATTGAAGTCGTTGGCGGTGTAGCCGAGTACATCGAGCCCGGCGACATCGCGACCGTAGCTGAGGTTGTACAGGGTGTCGTTGGTGCCCACCGTGTCATCGGAGTGCACATGCAGGTCGGCGTAGAGCGGACGCAACGCAGTACCGGCCGGGTCGACGGTAACAAAGGCCTGGGCGCCGTCGACAAAAGGCTCTGCCACCTTGGCGGACAAACGCCACTCGCCCACGGCGCCGAGGTCAAGCCCCTCGAGCCGGGCCGTGGCCCAACCTTCGGCGGCCAGCGTGAACGGCTGTTGGCGCTCGCCACCTTCCGGGTCAACGAGGGTCAGGACACCGTTGAGCGGCAAGTTTCGGCAGGTGTTGCCCCAGGCATCATCCACCCGCAACAGGACATCGAACGCCTCACCGGCGCTGACCAGTCGCGGCACGATCAACTGCACGCTCCGCGCCGGTCCCGGCACAATGTCCAGCAAGGGGTCGCCCGGCACCTCGGCAAATTTCGAGCTGCCCAACGGGTCGATGAACAGACGGAAACGGAAGTCCTTCTCGACGAAACTCTGTACCCGCGTCCCCGCCCCACCCTGGCGTCGGTCACCCAGACGAATGATGACTTTGTCGCCCGGGTTCAGGTAACCGTCGATGATGTCGATGATGATCGCTTTCTGGAACGGCCGTTCATGGCCCTTCTGGTCGAAGCGCACTTTCAAGTGCTGCACGGTGGCCTGGCTCTGGCCGGGCATCAATTCACCGGCCTGGTATTCGGCGCTGACGTAGTTGGGGCCGGCCGGGTTCGAGGTCTGGAACAAAGCCCAGTCGGAATAGAACTTGAAGGCCAGCTTGAGCCAGGCACCATCCGCCAGGCCACTGCCACCGACCTCGTAGACCAGGGTGATGTCATCCCATTGACCGGCAACCAGCGTGTCACGATCGCAGTGGACGCTGCCCAGGAATGGACGTTTCTTGTTGCGCTCGTACAAGCCTTGCGGGGCGATGTAATGCCCGGCTTCGCGGGGATCGAAAACGTTACTCACATGACACCTCGTGCAATGGTCCACTGAAGGTTTGAAAGGGGGACGAAGACAAGCAGGTAGCGCTTATTGCACGCGCCATTTCTGGTAGTGACGCTCGATGCGCCGGAATACAAAGCTCTCCATCAGCCAGGCAATCAGGCCGATCACGACAATGCCCAGCAGCACCTGGCTGCTGTTGCCGATCTGGCCGCCCGTGGACACCATCCAGCCGATGCCCTGGGAGGCGCCGATCATTTCCGCCGCAACCAGTGCCCGCCAGCCCTGGCTGAAGCCAATGCGCAAGGCGGCCGTGACGAACGGCAACGAGGCCGGCAGGTAGACGTGGGCCAACAGTTGCCAGGCGTTGGCACCCAAGGTGCGCGCCGCGCGGACTTCACCGCCGCGAATACTCTGCACGCCTTCCTGGATGGTCACCGCCATGGGGAACATCGCGGCAATGAAAATCACCAGCACGATGGACACATAGCCCAGGCCGAAAATGATCATGATCAGCGGCGCCCAGGCAATCGGCGGGATGGCCATGAACAGGCTGTTGAGTGGCGAGATAAAGTCGCGAAAACGCGAGGACAGGCCAGCGCCAGTGCCCAGCGCAATTGCAACGATCACCGCCGCGCAAAAGCCCCCCACCTCTTCAAGCACACTGGCCTGCAGGTGCTGCAACAGCGAGCGGTCGCCCAGCCAGCGCAGCGCCTCGCGGGCAACGTCCCAGGGCTGCGGCAGGATGTAGGTGGGAAAGTGGCTCGCCAGGGCGATCCAGATCAACAGCAGGAATGGCAGCGACGCCCATCCCCAGTTCGGTTTTGGCAAGGACATGACGGACTCAGTGCGCGGTTTTTTCGAGGTAGGAGGTATCCACGATCTGATCAGTCTTGAGCGTGGTCTCGATAAAGCCCAGGTCGTGGGAATAATCCATCAAGCGTTGGATGAACTGGATGTCCGACGCCTGCAAATCCGCCGACCAGCCCAGTCGGGTACGGGCCTGGGCGACGATGGCGTCCGGGGCGATGGTCTTGCCGTCAGTGCCTTGCACCGCCTCAAGCTTGAAGGCCTCGGCGATGAGCCGGTTCGACTCGGCGGGATGCTCATTGAGGAAGGCAATGGCCTTGCGATGGGCACGCAGCAGCTTCACCACATCATCCGGACGTTCCTGCAAGGTTTTCGGCAAGGCGATCACCACATACCACGGGTACTGGGGCAACGCCTGGTTGACGTCCAGCAGGATCCGGCTCGAGCCGCGCAATACCGACTGGCTGACGAAGGGCTCCCAGGAAAATGCCGCATCGACGACGCCGCGCTCCAGGGCCGCGTTCATGTTGCCCGGCGGCATGTCAATGATGTCCAGGTCCTTGTCAGGGTCGAGCCCGGCCTTTTCCTTCAGGACATAACCGCGCAGCAACACATCCATGCCACTGCCCTTCTTGACCCCGGCCAGTTTCTTCCCCTTGAGCGCATCCAGGCTGGTGATCGGACTCTTGGCGTCGACAATCACTGCAGCCTGACCGTAGTTGACCTTCGCCAGGATCCGGCTTTGCAGCCCGCGGGAAAACCACTGGTACACCGGCGGCGTGCCGACGTAGGCCACATCCAGTTCACCGGCGGCCAGAGCCTGCTGGATCACAGGGCCATCGCCCAACGCCTTGAGGTCGACGTTCAAGCCTTCCTCGTGGTAGTAACCCTGTTTGTCAGCGATCAGCGCCGGGGCGTTGGCCATGGCGAAGACGTACCCCACACGCAAGGGTTTCTCTTCACCCGCCACGGCGAATGCGCTGCCCGCCAACGTGGCAGCAGACAATGTAAGGGCAAGCAGCGAACGTTTGATCATGCTGTCAGCTCAAGTCGAGGAGTGGGGTGAGCAATGGCCTGGGGCGCGTCCATCACCCGGGCAATGCGCGTCATCAGTTCATTGCGGTAATCCAGGAAGGCCGGCAGGCGGCGGGTTTGCAGGTTGCTGCGGGGGCGCGGCAGGTGGATCTCCAGCTCGCTATGAATACCGCCCGGCGCGATGTTGAGCACGACGACCCGATCGGCCAGGAACACCGCTTCGTCGATGTCGTGGGTGATGAACAACACCGTCTGGCCCAGTTCGGCCCAGATGCGCAATGTCTCTTCATTCATGCTGTTGCGGCTGATGGCATCGAGCGCGGCGAACGGCTCGTCCATCAGTAGCACGCTGGGTTCGAGGGCCAAGGTCCTGGCCAGGGAAACGCGCTGTTGCATGCCACCGGAAAGCTGGTGCGGCAGCCGATGCGCCGCATTCTCCAGTCCGACCAGGCGCAGGTACTGCAACGCCTGGGCGCGCTGCTGCGATTCGTCGATTCGAGCGCTCATCCGCAGACCGAAACGGACGTTTTCCAACGCGCTCAACCAGGGAAACAGTTGCGGCGCCTGGAACACATAGCCCAATTCCGAACGCTCCGGACGTACCGCTGTCTGGTTGATCGTGATACGACCGCTTTGCGGTTGCATGAACCCCGACAACAAGTTCAGCAACGTGGTCTTGCCACAACCGGATGGCCCCAGGATCGCGACGAACTCGCCAGGCTGGGCGTTCAGGCTGAAAGCGGAAAATATGGAGTGCCCATTGGGGTAACTGAAGCTGATGTCATCGACCGTCAGGGCATCGGCTTGCGGCTGTGCGTAAGGAAAGGATTTGAGCATGGCAAGTGTCGTCAGGTCGTTTACAATGGGAATACCTGACATAATACGTATTAATACAAGTAGTCCCAATAACCTATTTTTATAACCTTAGAAGTGAAGGCACCCTGCCCCGCTCAAGGCCATGGAAACTGACTGTGTCCACGCCCATTCTTCGCGACAGCACCACCTCGCTCTACGAACAGATCGCCCATCAACTGTTGGAGGAAATCCAACGCGGCGACTACGAACCCAGCGGCAAGCTGCCGTCCGAGGCACAGTTGGGCGAACGGTTCGGGGTGAGCCGCGTCACGGTTCGCCTGGCGGTGGGCAAGCTCAGCGACGACGGCGTGGTGGAGCGCAAGCAAGGCAAAGGCACCTTCGTGGCAGCCAAGCAGGTACGCCACGGCCTGGATGCGTTGCGCAGTTTTCATGAGGCGTTGTTGCTGCAAGGGCTGCAACCGAGCATGCAGGTGGTCAGCCATGCCCTGCAGCCCGTTCCAGAGACCCTGCGTGGTTTGTTTGAGGACGCAGACGACTGCCTGCTCCTGGAGCGTTTGCACTTCGTCGATGACGAACCCATCGCGTTGGGGCGCAGCCACTTACCGGCAGAGCTGGCCAGCGTGGCCTGGGCTGAAGTCGAACATCAACCGATCTATTCCATTCTCGAGTCGATCACCGGCCTGGCGGTCACCCGTGCCGACCTGGCCATCCGTGCGCAGGAAGCCGACAAAGGCCTGGCCAGCGCACTGCAGGTCAAACGCGGCGCCGCGCTGCTGGTCATGGAGCGCACATCCTATTTTGCCGACGGACGCTGCTGCGACCGCACGACGTTTTTCATCCGCCCGGAACGCTATGCCTTCATCCTCAGTGGGGTTTTCAAATCCACGTCGGCCAGTTGATCTCGACGGATTACGCGTCAACGTGATGAGGCGGCTGGACCCGGCCTGACAAAACACTGCTCCATGACCCGCTGCCCCCATTGCTGCCCTTCTTGCTCCAGTTCCAACTTGAAACCGAAATCCTCGTACAGCTTGCGGGCAGCATCGAGCCCCTGGAACGTCCAGAGACTCGTTGAACTGAAGCCCCACTCGTCACAGAACTTCATCGCTTCAGCCAACAAGCGTCTACCGGCGCCCTTGCCTCGTACCGAATCATCCAGGATGAAGCAACGCAGCACCGCACTGCCGTCCTCTCCTTCGCCGTCGATGGCAATTGAACCGACCACTCGTTCGCCATCCAGGGCCGACCAGACCTCGTTGCGCGGATTGTGCAAACGCCCCATCAGTTCCGCCATGTCCGATGCCACCAGGCTTTCGAACGGCTGACCGAAGTTTGAACGCCTGGCGTAATAGTTTGCGTGCATTTCCGCCATGCGACCGATGAGGCCAGGACGGTAGCCCCGGGCAATCTCCAACTGCGCCGGCGCAGGTGGCTCTGCACCGAGCCGATGAGCGTGCAACGCGTCGGCATAGCTGGCAATCCCCTCCCTCACGATCTGACATTGCCCGCTGGACAAGTGAGACATGGCCGCGACAACCTGTTGCGTGGCGAAAGCATCGATGTCTCGAAGGGTGTCTTGCCCCTGCGCGGTGAGTCGCAATCGCTTGGCGCGCGCATCCTGTTCATGGGGAATTTCTTCGATCTCGCCGGCCTCGACGAGCTTGCGAACCATCCGGCTTACGCTGGACTTTTCCAGGCCGAGCAACTCGACAAGCTCACCCGCCGTCAGGGATTCGTGATTGCCGATCTCCACTATTGTGTGCACCGACGACGGCGGATAATCCGTCGCCGCCAGCGTGGTGCGCATGAACCCCAGCTCTCGCACCATGAGGCGCGACGCCGAACGGACGTTCTCAATCAGATCTGGTGGGCAATGGCTCACGGGGGACCTCGGACGCAATGATTTAGTAGTTGTACCGCACAACTAAATACTCATCAATGCGTTCAGTCAAGCTTCGCGGCCCGAATCCCAGGATAACTTCAAGACCTTCCAGGCCTATGGCATTGCCGCCCTGCTCTACATGTTGCTGGCGTGCATGCTGGTGGGTGTATTCCGATGGGCTGAGCGCCGCTTGCTGGCCTATCAGCGATAAACCAAGGGCTTATAGAGGCTCTGCGGTCTGGATGAGCGAGTTCAACACCAGCTTGATTTCAACAGCCGGGTCTTTATGCCCTTGCAATATCAGGCCTTCCGCCAGGGCGGTGAAGGTCTTGGCAAGCGCGGCGTAGGCCAGCGGCGGCTTCTTGCCAGCGTGATTGAATATGATGGTAATCAACTTGCCCAAGGCCTCGCTGTTTTCCTCATGCAAGTCGTAGTAATGCGGCGAGAATTCTTCATCGCGCAAGGCGATCAATTGCAACTCGGCATCGAGGATCGCACAGCGGGTATTGTTCTTCAGCGTGTCGATATAGGCATTCAAGCCGTGACTCAACTGCTCCGCCGAATATCCCGATGCCAGGGTCGTACTCAGTCGGTCGATCTCAACTCGCTTGAAGCGTTGAGTCAATTGCAACAGCAAGTCCGATTTACTTGAAAAATTTGAGAAAAAGGCGCCTTTGGAAAAGCCCGCCTCTTCGGCGATAACGTTGACGCTGGCGGCATGAAAGCCCTTTCGGATCATCAGCTCAGTGGCTGTGTCGAACAATCTGTCTCTTGTTACTTGCTGGCTCTCTTCTCGACCTAGTCTCTTTTTAATCACGCCCTCGGCTCCTTTGGCCAAACAAGATAGCTATGTGTAACTGAATGCTACGAATCGATTACTCATTGTACGGAACCCGTTTTCGCCATCATATCTTATACGCGCCTTGTTCAATCATTTACATTTTAACTTTCAGAAAATGCCATGTATGTGCCATGTAGTTGGAACAGCCGGAAAGGCACGCTAGATGGGCTACCCGCCACAGTTTTGCTCGGATATGAAGCAATCGAAATCTTCATTTCGCCCCGCTTGATGAGTCCCTGAGATCCCTTTGAGCGGCTCAAACCGGATAATTTCCTGTCCGACACCCCACGCTGGATCTGGAAAAACCGCCCATGAAGCCCGGTGCAGAGCCATCCGCCCGCCAATCCGACGAAATACCACTTGATTTTCAGATACCGAATGGTTTTTACTTGCGCCGTTGGTGGAGCCCAACGCCTGGTCAGCGCATCGAGTCAGTGACACCGCTCTCGATGCAATGCCAGGTCACCTCACAGGAGCGGGATTTTAATGGAATATGCCTTCGTTACAGGCGCTACTGGCCTGCTCGGGAATAATGTCGTTCGTGCGCTGTTAAAGCGGAACATCAAAGTAAAAGCGCTGGTTCGTTCCGTAGAGAAAGCCAAGAAACAGTTCGGCAGCCTGCCTGTGGAGTTTGTCGAAGGTGACATGCTCAATGTCGAGGCCTTCGCCCATGCCCTGCAAGGGTGTGATGCCCTGTTTCATACGGCGGCCTATTTCCGCGACAGTTACAAAGGCGGGAAACATTGGCAAAAACTGTATGACACCAATGTGACCGGCACCGAGCGCTTGCTGCAAGCCGCTTATGACGCCGGTATCCGCCGTGCAGTCCACACCTCTTCCATTGCCGTATTGAAGGGCAACCGGGATCAAGTGATCGATGAAACCATGTCTCGCAGTGAATTGGAGGCTGACGATTACTACTTGAGCAAAATATTGTCCGAACAGAAGGTCCAGCAATTCCTGACCCAGCACCCGGACATGTTTATCGCCATGGTCCTGCCAGGGTGGATGTTCGGCCCCGGCGATATCGGCCCTACTTCCTCAGGACAGTTCCTGCTCGACTTTGTCGGACAAAAATTGCCCGGTGTACTGCCCGGAAGCTTTTCCGTCGTCGATGCCCGGGATGTGGCCGAGCATCAAATCGCGGCCATCACCCGCGGCAGGTCCGGAGAGCGTTACCTGGCCGCCGGCAATCACATGGACATGAAGAGCATTTTCCAGGCGCTGTCCAGCGTCAGTGGTGTAAAAGCCCCAGAGCGAAAAGTGCCCCTGTTCATGCTGCGAATCATCGCGCTTATCTATGAAGGTTATTACCGGATCACCAAAAAACCGGTGCTCATCAGTACCTCCACGGTCAAGCTCATGGAGCAAGAACAAGGCCGTACTCATTTCAGCCATAACAAAAGTTCCAGGGAGCTGGAGTGCAAGTTCCGCCCTGTTGCTGAAACCCTGACCGATACCCTGGACTGGTATCGGAATAACAACTACACAGATGCTTAATTGAAACAATTCATATATAGCCTGCCTCTGTAGTACTTTTTTGACTAGCCAAACATCCAAGGATTGAGAGAGGTTGGTAAATGAAAAGCCTTTCATATAAAGAAGGTTTTCTGCATCGCTTTGTCGGTTTTTCGGAATCGTTCCCCGAGCAAGTTGCTATTCGGCATCTGGATACGGAAGAAGATACCGTTACTTATCGCGAGTTGCGCATCAAGGCTGAACAATGCAATGGCGCTCTTACAGCGCTCGGTATATTGCCTGGCGACAAAGTAGCGCTGGTACTGCCCAATGGCGTGGCGTTCATCGCTTACTACTTGGCGATCATCGGGCGAGGTGCCATTCCGGTCATCCTCAACTACAAGTTGACCTCCTTCGAAATGGCCAGTGTCGTCAGCCTCGCCAGGCCGACGCTCGTGGTCACGACCGAAACGCTATGGGTGCAACACAGTGAGGTATTCCAGGCTGACAACGGTGTCAGGCACTCCCTGGTGCTGGACGGCGGGAGCGAACCGTCAGCGCCCCTGCCTGCCAACGCAACGGCCATCTCTCAACTGCCTTGCCAGATCGAAGCCTTGTTGTTGCCCGAGGGCAATCCGATCGTCTCGGTACAATTCACCTATCGTGGCATCGGCAGGCCCCTGGCTGTTTCTCACCGTTATCTCGACCTGACGCAATCGAGCGACGGGCTGCATGAGCATTTTCATCTGCAAGGCGTCGGATCCGTTCATCTGGTGACGCTGCCGCTGTATGCCATCTTCGGCCTGTCCGTGATGATGGTGTTTCCCTTGAGCATCGGCGCCACCCTGCTGATGACCAACACCCTGCTCAATCGAGACCTGGCTGAAGTCCTGTCCGAGCATCAGGTCACCTTTGCCTGCCTGGTGCCCGACGTCATTCGCTACTTCAATACGCGCCTGGCCAAGCGTAAAGGCGCGCTCCTGCCGTTGCACCCGCAGTTGATGATTTACTCGGGCGGCAGCCACCTGCCGGCCGACGAGGCCGAGAAGCTGGGAAGGCTGCTGGGATGCAATCCGGTGCTGCAGGGCTATGGCTTGACCGAAAGCACGCCCGTGATCGTCCAGAGCTCGATTGGAACGGTCCACCGTGGCGCCATGGGCCAGCCGATCAGCGGTGTGCAGCTACGCATCGTCGACGCCCAGGGCCAGGACGTAGCGCCTGGGCGCATCGGCGAATTGCTGATACGCGGCTCGATGGTGATCGACGGCTATAACGATGCCGAGGACACCAATGCGCGGTTCTTCCGCGATGGTTGGTTCCACAGCGGTGACCTGGTCTGGCAGGACGACGATGGGCATGTGTTTTTCTATTGCCAACGCCTGCGAATCTCGAAGATCAAGGCGCAGATGGTCGACCTGGTGGAAATCGAATCCGTCGCCCTCAAGCACCCCGACGTGGTGCGCGCCAAGGCCTATATCGTCCCGGACCACAAGGAAGTCAACGTGCTGCACCTGTGCGTCGAAGGGACCGGCGAGCTGACCCAGAACGCGCTGTCCACCCTGCTTTCGCGCTACCTATCGGGCTTCAAGCTGCCCAAGACCATCGAGATTACTTCTCTCAAGGAAGAGGCACATGCACGCTAACAGCACACAACCGGTCCTGGCCGTTTTCGACTTCGACGGCACATTGACCGACCGGCACACGTTCTGGCGCTACATGCGCTTCATCGTAGGTACCCGTTCGTTCTGGCTGCGGATCATTCCCCTGCTGCCCAAGATGCTCAGCGTGATCGTCGGCATCACCCCGCTGATGCAAGCGCGCCTGGCGTTCATCGCCTGCTACCTGGGCGGCCTGTCGGTGGAGCAAGAGCGCGAGCATGCCAAGTATTTCATCAGCGAGCTGCTGCCGCTCTGGCTCAGGCCCGAGGCGTTGCGACGGCTGCAATGGCATCAGTCCATGGGGCACGTCACCGCGCTGGTGAGCAATTCGCCGGAAAACTACCTGATCCCCTGGGGCCAGGCCGCGGGTTTCGACTATGTGTGCGGTACCCGCCTGGCAACGGCAAAGAACAAGCTGACCGGCGGGATATCCGGTACCAACTGTGTAGAGCGAGAGAAAGTCACGCGGCTCAAGGGCTGCTTGAGCAACCTTGATGATTTTTACATTTATGCCTACGGCGATTCATCAGGCGACGATGCCCTGCTCGGCATTGCCAACTCTCCCTTCTACAGAAACTGGTACTGATCGATGAACACTCTGAGCACGTTGGCCCCCAAGCATTTCCAGCGACCTGGCAGCGCCCCGACGGTCATGATCGTCGGCGCCGGTCCTGTTGGCCTGTCCCTGGCGATCCTGTTGAAGAAATGGGGCGTGTCGTTCCGCATCATTGAAAGGAACGCCGGCCCCTCGACGGCGACCAAGGCGATGGCTATCCATTCCCGGACCCTGGAAATCTTTCGGGACCTGGGCGTTGCCGAGCAAGCCATCAGCGACGGCTTCACGATCAACCAGTTTTCGGTGCAGTCGAATGCCAAGCGGGTACTGAACTACAACTTCTCCTACCTGGACGCGCCCTATCCCCTGCTCCTGAGCCTGCCACAGCCGCAAACGGAGAAGATTCTCCTGGAGCGGCTCAGGGAGCTGGGTGCCGAGGTGGAGTGGAATACCGAACTGATGGACATCGAAAACCTGCCGGGTTCGGTGCGCATGACGCTCAAGCATGCCGACGGCACCGACGAACACTTCACCAGTCGTTGGGTGGCCGCGTGCGACGGTGCTCGCAGCAACATCAGAAAACGCCTGGACATGACCTTCGAAGGCTCGTCCTACGACCGCTTCTTCATGCTCGCCGATGCCGATATCGAGTGGTCCGGAAGCAAGGACGAGGGCGCATTTTTCCTGGGTGCGCAGGACGGTTATGTGGCCGTTGCACCGATCAGCGCTCAATCGCGTTACCGGTTGTTCATCGAAATGCCCTACAACCTGCCGCCAGAAGGCGAGCGCCCGTCCTTGAGCCTGGAGAACTTCCAGCGCTTGTGCGAAGGGCGCGGGCAAAAGATGACGCTGTCCAACATTTCATCGACCACCATCGCCTCTTTCCAGCATCGCCGCGTGCAATCGATGCAACAAGGCTCCGTGTTTCTGCTGGGGGACTCGGCGCATATCGGCAGCCCCATCGGTGGGCAGTGGATGAACCTGGGGGTTTCCGAGGCCTACAACCTGGCCTGGAAAATGGCCTATGTCGATCAGGGCCTGGCGAATCCATCCTTGCTCGACAGTTACAACGAAGAGCGCTACCCGGTTGCCCTGGAAGTCGAGAACACCGCACACCGGCTGACGGGGCTGATTACGGTCCGGCGTCGCGCCCTGGTGTGGCTGCGCGACAATGTCCTGCCGCTGTTGAGCAGCCGCAAAAAGGTCCAGCGCAAACTGCCGTCGATGATTTCCGGTCATCAATATCACTATGAGAAAAGTGACTACATTCAAGAATCGCTGACGAAGAAGCAGCGCAAGAACTGGAGCAAGAAAGGGAAAAAACCCGAGTTCCAGAGCGCAGCGCCTCGCGCCGGGCAACTGGCGCCCGATGTCGAACTGTGGCAACTGCAAGGGATGCCAGCAAAACGCTTGATCGACTTGTTCCACGGGACATTCACGCTGCTGATTTTCAGCGCGGCCGATCAGTTTTCGCCGTTGCTGCCAGGCTACTACGCGCAGGCCAAGTCGGTGGAAAAGGACTTCCCAGGCATCAAGGCCTACTGCGTGATCGACGCCCTGAGCAGCGCCGGCCTGCCGGCTTGGCACTCGACGTTGCTGGACCCCGATTGGCGACTGCATAAGCGCTATCACGCCAAGGAAGGCACGATGATGCTGATTCGTCCTGACGGCTATATCGCTTTCCTCGGTGCCGATGCAATAACGCTGATGACGTATCTGAATGTAAGGTCCGGGTTGCTCAAGGGCGCCAGAAAAACAATATCTTGCGAGACCGACGCAGTGGAACTCCAACTTTAAGTCGCTCCATGGCTACTGCCAGTTTAATGAACTGATATAAACAAGGCCCTGCCCTGGGCCATGATTTTTGATCTTTCTTACTTATAGAAATATCGACCGACTTGGTTAGGAGAATCTTATGCGCTTGCAACTTAATGATGTTGTGCAGGAATTCATCGTGTCCAATGGGAGAATAGCCCATAGCTATTTCTCTCTTTCCGAAAAGATTATTGATTCACTCTGCGAATCCAATATCGCCAAAGAATCAATATTGCTGCGACTCTTGGAACAGGCTGAAACGGTCACTGCGCATTACTTCAATGCTCATCAACAAGTCCTTGAAGGCGTTTATGCCAATGGGACCGAAGCGGCGGTCAACACGAGTGTTCCCGTACTCGAGCCGGTTCATTCAAACCCGACCATACTGGCGCCGACGCCTGTCGTCGAAGCCGCCGCAGCCGTCGAAGAGACAAATGCACTCAGCTACGGGCAATGGTTGCGTGCCGAAATCAGTACGGTCACCGGCTTCCAGGCTCAACAGATCGACTTCGATCAGAGCTTCGAGAGCCTGGGGATCGACTCCCTGGGGCTGGTCGATATTTTCGAATCCCTGGCCCAGCACTTCCCGGAAAAGAAAGACCTGACCTCGCAGCTCTTCGACGCCCCTACCCCAACCGCATTGCTGGCGCGGCTTGAAGCCGATCCGCAGGCACCAACGGTGGATGTCCAAGCGTGGGTACTCGACCAACTCGCGACCATCACCGGCTTTACGGTCGAGCAGATCGACCCGACACAAAGCTATGAAAGCCTGGGCCTGGATTCCCTGGTGCAACTGGACTTCCTGGAGTCGGTAGTCGCCATGTGGCCGCAGCTCAAGGCCCACAGTTCCGAACTGGCCAACGCCAAGTTCCCGCAGGCAACCATCGCCCTGATTCAAACCGCCCTGGCCGCTCCCCAGCCGCAGGCGGCGCCTGGCGACGAACCTTCAGCGGCCACGACGGACACTCAAGGGCAGGAAGAAAACCTGCTGCTCAACGCCTTGTCCCCGCTGATCCCGGACGCAGCGCAGTCGATCGACATCCAGACGCCGTTCGCACAACTGGGCCTCAACGGCTTTGCCCGAGAGGCGCTCTGCCAATCCATGGCGCAACAGTGCTCTGCCAGCGAATTTGCCGGTGAAGCGCTGATGTCCCGTCGCACGCCTGAGGATGCCTTGTCGCTGCTGGCCAGGCTGAGCTGAGCCCGGCAGCAACAGGAATGGAATCCGGGTGATCGAACAGGTCACCCAGCATTTTGGCGATCAGGGAGACAGGTATGAGTGGCGCAGTCACAACAAAGGGCGATTTTTGCTTTAGCGCAATGGCGGGCGAGTTTCCGGGGGCGCCGTCCACGGATGCGCTTTGGCAGTTGCTCTCGCAAGGGCAGATCGCACCGATCGAATCAATGCCGACACGCTGGGAGTTGGACAAGGCGTCGATCTATTCAACCAAGGCCGGCGAGAAGGATCGCACGTACCTGGACAGCGCTTTTTGCCTGACCGATGACGTCTCGACCCCGTCACGGCACGAAGGACGACAGGTCGCCATCGGCAAGAAAGTGCTCCAGACGCTGCTCACCCAACTCGCCGGACAAGGCTCGGCGCTAAGCAGGGAGCGCACCGCGCTGGTGGTCGCGACCTCCTGGAGTGACGAGAGCTATTTCGTCACCGGCGTGTCCGGAAAAACCGACGCACCGGCGGGCTTTACACCGGGTGAACAAGTTGCAGAACTGGCGGCGGCCTTTGCCTTGGGTGGGCCGGCGTTATCGGTAGACACCGCGTGCAGTTCGTTCCCCTATGCCCTGGATATGGCCCAGGCACTGGTCAACAGTGGCCAGGCTGACAACGCGATTGTCATGGCCCTCAACACCGTGCTGCCACCCGCGCTGTTCCTGGGTTTCTCGCAGTTGACGGCTTTTTCCGCCCGCGCGCGGATGGAAGCGTTCGGCCAGGACGCCGACGGCATCGTGCCGGGCGAATGTGCCGTGGCCTTTCTGGTCGAACCGCTCGCCCAGGCCCTGACAGCGCAGCGTCATCCCCTGGGCGTGCTGCGCGCCTTGGGCATGTCCGCCGACGGCGCCGAAGGCTCGGTGTTTGCGCCAGGCAAACAGGCCCAGTACTCGGCCTACCAACGAGCCTATCGCGGCCTCGATCCACGCGATGTCGACTACATCGAGACCCACGGCACCGGGACACCGCTGGGGGACGCAACGGAGCTGGCCTCGCTGAACAGCTTCTTTGCCCCCCATCGTCCGGACGGCAAGAAAATCACCATCGGCTCGATCAAGTCGGTCATCGGCCATCCCCTGGCCGCTGCCGGCGGTGCCTCGCTCGCCAAGGCCTTGATGATACTGCGCCATAAAGGCATCCCCCCGCAGCCCGGTTACCGCCCCAGCACCAAGGTCGACGAGACCTGCCTGAGACTCGCCACCCAGCAGGTACATCCCCTGGAGGATCATCCATCTGCACGCCGGATTGGCATCTCCAGTTTTGGTTTCGGCGGTGCCAACGCGCACTTGGTGGTGGATGAATACATTCCCGACAACCACCCTGCCGCCCCCCTGATCGCGCCGGCGAGTCCCAGTGGCGTGGTCATGCTCGACCTTGCCATTGTCGAGGCTGAAGCAGCGCTGGGCAGCCACCGTTCCTTGCAGTCATTCCAGCAGCAACTCGATCAACCCGCCGCCCCCTCCGTCATGTTCCCTTATGGGCGCTTCGTTGATTACACCCCGGCGCCCGGTCAACCGTTGCTGGGTAAATTCCTCGCACAAGACCACGTCATCGATATCGATGGCTATGGCATGGGGCCCAAGCCATTGGCTCATGTCGATCCGTTCAAGCTGTTGATCACCGATCGCGTCAATCATTTGCTGCGGCGTTTGCCAGCCGTGGCCGGTTCGCCCGGCACAGCGATGGTCATGTGCTGCAACATGGGTGGCGAGCGCTTCAGCAATGCCTACAGCAGCGCCCACAACTTCTACTCCCGGGCGCAAGGTGCGGCACCGGGCGTCGAAGTGACAGACGTGGCAACCATGCTGCCGAACATGTTGTCCGGCTATCCGGCGCAGATTTTTGACTTCAAGGGTTTCCATCAGACCCTGGTCGGCACGGCGGGCCTGTTCTGGCAAACCTTGCTGGCCTCGCCGCAATGGTTCAACGACGGCATCACCACGCTGCTGCTCGGCGCAGGGCGTTTTGTCAGCGGTGAAATCGAGGTCGAGCGCGCCCGGAGCAGCGCAATCACGCAAGGTGAAGGACTGGGACTGATCGCGCTGCGTCGTTACCAACCGGATGCCGCTGACAAACCCTTGCTGGTGATCCGCGCGGCGGTCCTCGCCCACGCTGCCGGCTCGTTGGAAGAGGCTTGCCAACGGCTGGACAAAGCGCCGAGCGACTATCCGAACGTTGACGTCTGTGAGTTGCAGCCTGCTGCGACGCCTGCCAGCGGATCACTGCAGGAGATGACCGGTTTCCTGGCTGAAGCCAGCGGCATCGAGACCCTGTTGGCGGTAATGTTGAAGGGCGCGACCCATTCCGTGATCGAGGTGCGCGACGCCGGCAAGACAGTGATGTGGCTGTTTACCGAAAAGCTTCGCCAATGGAGCCCGACGGCGGCCGAAGCCAGCTCGCCCATCAAGCATCCCTTCATGTTGCGCTTTGCCCATTCGTCATCCCACGAACTGCAGCAGGTCATCACGCCTGCCCGGCCTGTCAGCCTGGTCCGCGAACCACAGAACGATGGCGTCGACGTACTGCAACTCAGCGACATGCTCACCAGCACCTTGCTCTCCGGGCTACGGGTGCGGGTTCGCGCCATGGAAAGCCTGTTCGCCCTGCACCATGGCGACACAACCCAGCGCCCGACGCACTGGCAGCGCAGCGCGGAACATATCGTGATCGCCAACGCCCAGCGCAGCCCACAGTCGCTGCACGCCCAGCTCGTGGTGGATGAAGCGCACCCGTACTTCTTCGATCACCCCCTGGATCACGTCCCGGGCATTTTGCTGCTCGAGGGCGTGCTGCAACTGATCGAACTGGCCATGCCGCCTCTGAGCGGCCGGGTCGCCTACATCAAGAGCCTGACGATCAAGTTCCAGCAATACGTACAGAAGCAAGGCGTGATCGATCTGCACGTCGAGCAAGGCCAGGATCCCCAGGTGTTCAATGCCAAGGTCATGCAGGCCGGGAAAGTGATGTGCACCTGCGTCCTCGGGATGGCCTACAGCTCGGCGTTCGAGACATCGCCAGCCGGCGAATTCACCGCCACGCCCTGCCGTAACAAGGCCTTGTTGCACAAGGCCAGGGAGGAGAACGTCATCGTCAGTGACATGAGCGGCGTCGCCCAGGGCCTGAGCGTGGACACGGTGAAACTGCCGCAGGAACACTTCTTCCAGGCAGGTGATCCCGAGCACTATTCAATGGTGTATTTCCTCGAAGTCGCTCGCCAGTGCTACATGCAGATCGCCCACAGCCATCTGCGGATTCCACTCAATACCCCGATGAATCTGCTGGCCTTGAGCTTCACCCTGGATCGCCCCATCCCCAGGAACAGCCCGCTGTCATTGGCGCCGCAAGCCGGCTTTGATGCGGCGCTCCAGGCATTCAAGACCAACCGCATTTATATCGACCTGTTCAACCGGGGCGAAAAAATCGGTCAGGCGAGCATTACCGCCCAGGTGCTCAGTCAATCCGCGCCGGCGGCCTGAGCATTGAATGGATCTGCCCTCCAGCATGACCGTGCCCCCCACAACCAAGGTGTCGCCGTGAACGATGTCAAAGTGCAAGTCATAGTCAAATCGCCCCCTTCTGAAATCTGGAAGATCTGGAGCAATTTTGCAGAAGCGCCGTTATGGGATACCGACGTTCGCCAGTGTCAACTCGACGGCCCTTTCCAGGCGGGGACACGCGGCAAATGCGTGCTCAAGAATGGCTTGAACATGCCACTGAAACTGGAAGCCGTGAGCCTGCACGAAAGCTATCGCAACAGTGCACGGCTGCTGTGGATCGACCTCGAGTTCGATCATCAGCTGCGCAGGCTTTCTCCCGATGAAACCCATGTCATCCATAGCGCGAAAATTTCCGGGCCGTTGAGTTTCCTGTATCGCGGACTGCTGCGCAAAGCGTTGACCGCAGCGATGACCACGGCACTGGACAACCTGTGCCGGCTGGCTGAACAACGGGCCATTGGCGCCCCAGGACACGAGAAAACCGCGACGCCTTTGCACCTCGTGTGAATGCCTCCCGGAAGCACGCGTGCTGAACGCGCCTTCCCGGACTCGCTTTGCTTACTTATCGATAACAGCACATTTCGGATCTAGCATGAACCTAAAGAAAAACAGCCAATATCTGCTCATGGCCATCGTTGGCCTGGGGGCTATTGCTCCAGCATCGAGTTTCGCCGACAACCTCGGCCCCTATGTCAGTGGCATGGGCGGCGTGAACTGGGTCTCTAAACAGGACCTGACCCAGAACAGCAATGATTTCGTCGAGATGGAATACAATCAACCGCTGCACTCGGGCTACGCCACCGGGCTGGCAGTGGGCTGGCGGTTCCCGGTCGGACTGCGGCCCGAGGTGGAGCTGAGCTACCGCCGCAACACCATGGACCAATTCAATAACCGGGTCTACGAGGGCGGAAGCAGCATCGAGGGCAAAGGCGAAGAGGAAGCCAGCAGCCTCATGGCCAACCTCTGGTATGACGTCTCGAACCTGCCTGCCCCCTTCAGCCGCTTCACACCTTATGTAGGCGGTGGCCTGGGCTACGCGGTGCTGACCATCAAGGGCCTGGAAGCGGGTGGCGTCGAGTTCGGCGGCACCCATCGCGACACCGTCTCGGCCTGGCAACTCGGCGCAGGCGTTGCTTACGAGCTGAGCGACCATTGGTCCATGTCCCTGGATTACCGCTACTTCAAGACCGGCGAAGCGAACTACGGCAAAATCCAGGGCCTGGTCCCGGCCGATGTGAAAACCGAATACAACGCCCAGTCCTTGATGCTCGGCCTGCGGTACTGGCTGTAAGCGCTAGCCGGATCGACGCCTTGCCTTGGCCAGGCGTCGATTTCTCATCTCGTCTAACGCAAAGTGCCAGGCGCCTGGCGCCCGGCAAAACGCGCCGCAGCCACCGCCCGGTTGGGGACGTTCAGCGCACGGATCAACGAAGAGACATGAATGCGCACAGTGAAGGGAGAAATCTCAAGCGCTGCGGCGATCTCCTTGTTGGTCTTGCCTTCGGCAATCAATTGCCAGACCTCTCGCTGCCGGGACGTGAGCTTGTTCATGTCATCGTTGGAGCCAAGCGGCAGCGGGTCCGAAGGCTCGTACTTGACCAGTACTTCGCCACGACGAATAGCGCCGATAGCCTTGCCGACCTGCTCGGGAGAAAGGCTCTTACCGACAAAGCCGTCGACACCGGTCTCCATGACACGCCCAATGACATCGCCGTCATCCAGGGTCGAAACCACAATCATCACAGTGTGCTTGAGTGCCTGGCGCAACTGCGCAAGCTCGCTGACGGAACCCAGGCCGGGAAGACGTATATCAAGAATCAGCGTATCGAGAGCGTGTCCATTCGTTACGAGCGTCCGTACTTCTTCCAGGCTCCCTGCTTGTTCGATCATCGCCTCAGGTACCAGGCGTTGCAGTAACAGCGTCATCCCCTCTCGGAACAGCGGGTGTTCGTCTGCCACGATGATCCGGCAAATCTTCTGGCCCGAAACGCATCGCTCATCGCGCCTCATACTGCATCTTGATGACTTCGCTGATTCTCTGCGCAACGCCATTGGCCGGCGGAGTGACGGATCGGATCGACTGCCCGCGGTAGGGTCCGTCCGCAGGAAACCAATTCTGGACAACCACGACGTTTTTCGGCTGCGTGGCCGAAGCCGCACCGGTAGAAATTTCATTGGTGAACTTGCAGGTATCAAACGTACCGAGGGCGGTCTTGATCGTTTCACGCCCGTTATAAGTCAGCTTCTCGACGACATCGAACTCGATGGTTGCCCCGGCGCTCACGGCTTTGTTTTTGTAGCTGACGGTGACGGTCTGCCCAGGTTGCAGATCAATCGGTGTGGAAGCGGGAGGCTGGTAGAGGGTGGTCACCAACGATGCCCCGGCGCCATGGCGATCACCGTAACGAATCAATCGACCGTCCTTGATCTCGGCGAAGGTTGTCGTCAGGAAGAACGGCGCATTGTTCAAAAACGAGGTGTGCGCCGAAGCCACCGGATTGGCGTCGGCAAATGCCTCGCGCCCCAACGTCTCGGTTTTGCCGCGACTGATGGCCGACGACAGGTTGTCGCGGCTTTCGTACTCCACCACTGTCCCGGCCTGAAAGTCCGCTTCGTTGGTGCAAGCGGCTGAAGACGTTGCGCTGGCGGTCGAGGCCGACGCATCGGCGATAAAAGAACCCCAACCACTGACGGCAAGGGTCGAGGCGGTGAACGCCGTTGCCAGGCGTTTGCGCCAAGCCGGATTGACGTTGGACTTTCTGGCAGATGTACTTTTCAAAAAACAGATCCTTGTCCCGATGTGCTCGTTGCGATCGATCGAAAAACCGATAACGCTCATAGGTTAGGGACGAGCGCCGAGCGGCGCTATAGCGCAAGTGTGCTATAGGCTTTGCCCTTGTCTGGTTCATTCTTCAACCTTGAAACCATACGGAGGCTCGCATGACCGAATCACTGGAGCGTTTTATCCAGGCGCAAGCGTCTACCTATGAGCACGCCTTGCTGGAACTGCGGCGTGGCCGCAAGGAAGGCCATTGGATGTGGTTCATCTTTCCGCAATTACGCGGCCTGGGCGTCAGTGAGAACGCCACCTACTATGGCCTGTGCGGCATTGACGAAGCGCGTGACTATTTGCAGCACCCGCTTCTGGGGCCGCGACTCGAGCGCGCCACCCGTGCCGTACTGGACTCGGGAGTCGCTTTGGAGAAACTCCTCGGGACCATCGATGCCATGAAGTTCGCGTCCTGCATGACGCTTTTTGCAGCCGCTGCGGGCGAGCATTCCGTGTATGCCCAAGCGTTGGAGGGTGGGCTGAAGGTCGACGCAAGGACACTGGATTTGCTTAAGGAGCAAGAGAGTAGAAATGCCTGACTACGAAACGTGGACGTTGCGCCAGCCAATTGAGTGGTGAGCGAAAGATCAAGAGATCGCAGCCTTCGGCAGCTCCTACGCTCGACCCAGCGAGAACAGGCTCTCATGGAACAAATTGCAACCATGTGATTTTTAAGGCTGAAAATACATGTCGATCGTTCCCACGCTCCTGCGTGGGAATGTCGCCAGGGACGCTCCGCGTTCCGCCTCTGGAGTGTGACGCAGAGCGTCACGGGATGCATTCCCACGCAGGCCGCGGGAACGATCAAAAACAGATATCTCGTGGACGTCGCTCTAGTTCCCTGCGCGACAGCGCGGCGTCGAAGATGTGGCGGGGACTCCCTCGCCACAGGTTATCTGTTTGATGGGGTCATAAACGAAAAATGCCCCGTACCTTTCGATACGGAGCATTTTTTCAAGGCTTCCCACGGATTGTGGGAGCCGGAACGCAACCCGCCGCTATCCTTAGGCGTTTTGGTTCCAGGGACGGTCTCCATGCTCGTCCTTGATGCGCGTCGGCAAGCCCATCACGTCCAACGCCTCGAGGAACGCCTCGGCAGGCAGCTCCTCGACGTTGACCATGCGCTGCACGTCCCACTCGCCACGGGCCACCAGCAAGGCTGCGGCCACGGGTGGCACGCCTGCGGTATAGGAAATGCCCTGGCTGTCGGTTTCGGCGTAGGCGTCCTCGTGGTCGGCCACGTTGTAGATGAACATCTCGCGCGGCTGGCCATCCTTGACGCCCTTGACCAGGTCGCCGATGCAGGTCTTGCCGGTGTAGCCCGGCGCCAGCGAACTCGGGTCAGGCAGCACGGCCTTGACCACTTTCAGCGGCACGACTTCCAGGCCTTCGGCGGTCTTGACCGGTTGCTCGGAGAGCAGGCCGAGGTTCTTCAGTACGGTGAACACGTTGATGTAGTGCTCGCCGAAGCTCATCCAGAAACGTACGTTGGGCACATCGAGGTTCTTCGACAGCGAGTGCACTTCGTCGTGGCCGGTCAGGTACAGGTTCTGCGAGCCTACGACCGGCAGGTCGTCGGTGCGCTTGACCTCGAACATGGTGTTGCTGGTCCACTGGCTGTCCTGCCAGCTCCACACCTGTCCGGTGAATTCGCGGAAATTGATTTCCGGGTCGAAATTGGTGGCGAAATATTTGCCATGGGAGCCGGCATTGACGTCGAGAATGTCGATCGAATCAATACGGTCGAAATGCTGTTGCTGCGCCAGTGCCGCATAGGCATTGACCACACCCGGGTCGAAGCCCACGCCGAGAATGGCGGTGATGTTCTTTTCCTGGCACTCCTGGAGGTGGTTCCACTCGTAGTTGCCGTACCAGGGCGGCGTCTCGCAGACCTTGCCCGGTTCTTCGTGGATGGCGGTGTCCAGGTAGGCCACGCCGGTATCGATGCAGGCACGCAGCACCGACATGTTGAGAAAGGCAGAGCCGACGTTGATGACGATCTGCGACTCGGTTTCGAGAATCAGCGCCTTGGTCGCTTCGACATCCAGAGCGTTCAGTGCGAAAGCCTTGATGTCGGCGGGTTGCTTGAGGCTACCCTTGGCCTTGACGCTGTCGATGATGGCCTGGCATTTGGAGATGTTGCGCGACGCGATAGCAATACGACCGAGTTCGTCGTTGTGCTGCGCGCACTTGTGGGCCACCACCTTGGCGACACCTCCTGCACCAATGATAAGTACGTTCTTCTTCAATTTCTTCATTTCTCCTTCCGCCAACTCAAGACAGGCTGGACAGATAGTCGTCGTAAACAAACTCGCGAACCACCTCGACGCTGCCGTCGAGCTGCTTCACTACGATGGACGGCATTTTCAGGCCGTTGAACCAGTTTTTCTTGACCATGGTGTAGCCCGCTGCGTCGATGAACGACAGCCGATCGCCGATGGACAGCGGACGATCGAATAGGTACTCGCCGAAAATGTCTCCGGCCAGGCAGGATTTGCCGCACACCATGTAGGTGTGCTCGCCCTCGCTCGGTGCCATTTTGGCGTCCAGGCGATAGATCAGCAGATCGAGCATGTGCGCCTCGATGGAACTGTCCACCACGGCCAGGTGCTTGCCGTTGTAGAGCGTGTCGAGCACGGTGACTTCCAGCGACGCACTCTGGGTGATCGCGGCCTCGCCCGGCTCCAGGTAGACCTGCACGCCATATTTTTGCGAGAAGGCCTTGAGCCGTGCGCAGAAGGCGTCCAGGGCGTAGCCCTCGCCTGTGAAGTGAATGCCGCCACCGAGGCTGACCCACTCGACCTTATGCAGCAAGTGACCAAAGCGCTCTTCGATAGTGCCCAGCATCTGGTCGAACAAACCGAAATCGCCGTTCTCGCAGTTGTTGTGGAACATGAAGCCGGAGATATGCTCGATGACTTGCTCGATTTTCACCGGATCCCATTCGCCCAGGCGACTGAAGGGGCGCGCCGGGTCAGCCAGCAGGTAATCGGAGCTGCTCACTTGCGGATTGACCCGCAGGCCGCGGACCTTGCCGGCCGACGCTTCGGTGTAGCGCTGCAACTGGCCGATGGAGTTGAAGATGATCTTGTCGCAGTTGGCGAGCATCTCCTCGATCTCATCGTCGGCCCAGGCGACGCTGTAGGCATGGGTCTCGCCAGCGAACTTCTGCCGGCCGAGCTTGAGCTCATAGAGCGACGACGAAGTCGTGCCGTCCATGTACTGCTGCATCAGGTCGAACACCGACCAGGTGGCGAAGCACTTGAGCGCCAACAAGGCCTTGGCCCCGGACTGCTCACGCACATAGGCGATCTTCTGCATGTTCGCCAGCAGCTTTTGTTTGTCGATGAGGTAGTACGGCGTTTTGATCATTTTCGAGGCCTCCGGGCAAGGCGAGCCAAAAAAGGATGCGCATTGTGCCTTCACTGACTGCATATCGAAAGAGCGAAAAGCCCCGTTCACGCAATCACCCTGATCCGGGCCCACGCTTTGCGATAACCGGACGTACCGACTGCCCAGGCGATGAAATGCTGGATGATCTGGTAAAGAAGGGGTCACCGAAGAGGCGCTGATGCTCGAAATTGAGCCATCGCTGATAGACGGCAATGGGTAACCAACCGTCCGTGATCAGTGCTGATGCATCAGACCATGCAGAACGCCGAACCTCAGGCCCGGCTCGGAAGCAATCATTTGCGAGATACCAAAGACCTTGAATGCCGCCAGCATGATCGCCAGGCCACCGGGCAGGATGCCCAGGCGGTGGGTTTGCAAGCCGGCCAACCTGAGCTGGTTGACATGGCCGACCTCCAACAGTCGCAACGACAACCGCAACAATCCACTGTAGGTAATGCCGCCTTTACCCAAGTCGTTGAGGTCGTTGGCCTTGAGCACTTTGGCCAACATCCGCGCGGTACCGGAAGAGCCGATAGCCTGCTGCCAGCCCAGCGCGCGATAACGAGACGCCACTCTTTCAAACTGCAGGACGGCCACTCGCTCCGCCTCCAACAGCGCTTGAGCAGTCATGCATCCGCCCGGAAAGTAACGCGCGCCAAAAGTGCCGCTGCCAATGGCAATGCTTTCCGTGAACAGCGGCTGCGCGCCCTGCCCCAGAATCAATTCGGTCGAGCCACCACCGATGTCCACCACCAGCCGCGTGTGCTCGACACCGGGCACCGTATGGGCAACACCGGCATACACCAGCCGGGCTTCTTCGTGCCCGGAGAGCACGTCGATCCGAAACCCCAGGTGCCGCTCGGCGCTGGCCAGGAACAGCTGGGCATTCGCAGCCTCGCGCACGGCACTGGTCGCCACCGCCCGCACCCGTCCGGCTTCAAAGCCGCGCAGTTTCTTGCCGAATCGGGCGAGCGCCTGCCAGCCCCGATCCAGCGCCAGCTCGTCCAAAGCCCCGGCCTGCAGGCCCTCGGCCAATCGGACCGGCTCGCGCAGGGTTTTCACTTCCTGGATCACCAACTGTCGATTGCGCTTGACCGACTGGCCGATCATCAAGCGGAAAGCGTTAGAGCCCAAGTCAATGGCCGCGAACAGGGGGGCGTTGCCTTTCATAGCGGTGTTCCTTGATTCATCAGCCAGCAGGCACAGGCGCTGCCGGACTTCCCACGATGGTTTGCGAAGATCCTGCCATGGCTTCGATGACACCTGGATGACACCCCTGGCGCTCGGCCATGGAAAACAGACGCGCACCAACGAAATTTCGGGCGAACCCTGCGCCTTCGAGCGTAATCGATAAAACTCGATCGTGCAGGCATCCTCCAGAGATGAACGTTTTAGCCATGGAAAAGCGCGTGAAGCTCGGATGACCGTCACCGTCATGTAACAAAATGCAACTAGCGTGGATGGCGCCTCCACGACCGAGTTTTCCATCATGCTTTCAACCCAGGACACCTTGGTACAGCGCATCCACCGCGAACTGCTTGACCACAGTGACGAAGAGCTGGAGCTGGAGTTATCCGAAGACGGGTATGACCTGACCGCCTTGTTCGATGAACACGCCCCGGATAGCAGCGAGAAGGAAATCCGACGACTGTATTTCAGCGAACTGTTCCGCCTTCAAGGCGAACTGGTGAAGCTGCAAAGCTGGGTGGTCAAGACCGGACACAAGGTTGTGATCCTGTTCGAAGGACGCGATGCCGCTGGCAAGGGTGGCGTGATCAAGCGTATTACCCAGCGACTCAATCCACGGGTATGCCGCGTCGCCGCCCTGCCCGCCCCCAACGACCGTGAACGGACTCAATGGTACTTCCAGCGCTACGTCTCGCACCTGCCTGCGGCGGGTGAAATCGTGCTGTTCGACCGCAGCTGGTACAACCGCGCCGGGGTCGAACAAGTCATGGGGTTCTGCACCGCCGACCAGTACGAAGAGTTCTTCCGTACCGTGCCGGAATTCGAACGGATGCTCGCTCGCTCCGGTATCCAGTTGATCAAGTACTGGTTCTCCATTTCCGACCAGGAACAGCACCTGCGCTTCCTCAGTCGCATTCATGACCCACTCAAGCAATGGAAGCTCAGCCCCATGGACCTGGAGTCCCGCCGGCGTTGGGAGGCCTACACCAAGGCCAAGGAAATCATGCTCGAACGCACCCACATCACCGAGGCTCCCTGGTGGGTGGTGCACGCCGACGACAAGAAAAAAGCCCGGCTCAATTGCATCCATCACCTGCTTGGGCAAATGCCCTATGAAGAGGTGGAAATGCCGGCCATCGAACTGCCGCAGCGAGTACGACAGGAAGACTACTCCCGCAGTCCGACGCCACCGGAGCTCATCGTGCCCCAGGTCTATTAAGACAGTCCTGGCAAGGACACCCGGCACCGCGCCTCCACTTCCACAGCTCACTGAATCGGATTTCATCATGACGAACCAGACCCTGGTCCTGGACTCAACGAGTTCAATCGCCCCCAGCTCAAGACCGCAACTCACCGGCAAGCCGAGCGTGATCACCCTGGTGGTGTTTTTCGCCGTACTGGGCAGCGGCCTGCTGTTTACCGCCTATAGCCTGATGCACGACATGAACGAACTCGGCACCGTGGTGACCACCTGGACGCCGTTCCTGCTGTTGGGCGTGGCGCTGCTGATTGCCCTTGGCTTCGAATTCGTCAATGGCTTCCACGACACCGCCAACGCCGTGGCCACGGTCATTTATACCAATTCCATGGCGCCGAACTTCGCCGTGGCCTGGTCGGGCTTCTTCAACTTCCTCGGGGTGCTGCTCTCCAGCGGCGCCGTGGCCTTCGGCATCATCGCCCTGCTGCCGGTGGAACTGATCCTGCAAGTCGGCTCCTCCGCTGGCTTCGCGATGATCTTCGCCCTGCTGATTGCCGCCATCCTGTGGAACCTGGGCACCTGGTGGCTGGGTTTGCCGGCGTCGTCGTCCCACACGCTGATCGGCTCGATCATCGGCGTGGGCGTCGCCAATGCCCTGATGCACGGCCGTGACGGCACCAGCGGCGTGGACTGGGCCCAGGCGACCAAGATCGGCTATGCGTTGCTGTTGTCACCGCTGGTGGGCTTCGGTTGCGCTGCATTGCTACTGCTGGCGCTGCGGGCCTTCGTCAAGAACCGCTCGCTGTACAAGGCCCCGGAAGGCAACACTCCGCCGCCCTGGTGGATTCGCGGCATGCTGATCCTGACCTGCACCGGCGTGTCATTCGCCCACGGCTCCAATGACGGCCAGAAAGGCATGGGCCTGATCATGCTGATTCTGGTCGGCACCCTGCCGATGGCGTATGCGCTGAACCGCACCATGCCGGCCGACCAGGCGCTGCAATTCGCCGCCGTGGCGCAAGTCACCCAGCAAGCACTGGTCAAGCACTCGCCGCTGCCGGCCCCGGCAAATCCGCGAGCGATCCTTTCCACCTACGTGGGCAGCAAGGAAGCGACGCCGCAATTGGTTCCGGCCCTGGCCGCCATGACCGGCAGCATCGGCGCCGAGGTCAAGGGCTACGGCTCGCTGGCCAAGGTCCCCGCCGAAGCCGTGGGCAACGTGCGCAACGACATGTACCTGACCAGCGAAACCATTCGCCTTATGGACAAGAACAAGGTCGGCAACTTCGACGCCGACACCAGCGCCCAGCTGCAACTGTTCAAGCAGCAGATCGACAATTCCACGCGGTTCATTCCACTGTGGGTGAAAATCGCCGTGGCCATCGCCCTCGGCCTGGGCACCATGGTCGGCTGGAAGCGCATCGTGGTGACGGTGGGTGAGAAAATCGGCAAGTCCCACCTGACCTACGCCCAAGGTGCCTCGGCCGAAACCGTCGCCATGCTGACCATCGGCGCCGCCGACATGTTCGGTTTGCCGGTGTCCACGACCCATGTGTTGTCCTCCGGCGTGGCCGGCACCATGGTCGCCAACGGTTCCGGCTTACAGATGCGCACCATCCGCAACCTGGTGATGGCCTGGGTACTGACGCTGCCTGCTGCCATCCTCCTTTCGGGCAGCCTCTACTGGTTGTTCACCAAGCTGTTCTGACCTCTCGCTCGCCGAGGCCTCACCTGACTGAGGTCTCGTGCTGAATCTCCTGTCCGCCACCTGCCAATGTGGGAGCGAGCTTGCTCGCGATAGCGGTGTGTCAGTCACAAACCCTGCAACTGGTAGTCCGCTATCGCGAGCAAGCTCGCTCCCACAAGGGTTGTGGGTGAGCTTGAGATCGCTGCCCTGTCCTATCTTCTTCATCTGGCAGGCCAGAAAACGGTTAATATCGCTCTCCTTCGTCTACCCTCACAGAGCGGCGTACCGCCCTCCATGTGGGCGTGATGCTTCACTATTCCTTGCCTTCATGTACCGGAGATCCTCCATGCTCAAGCGTTCCCTGGCATTGGCCGTCGGCGTTGCCCTGTCTTTTTGCAGCCTGCTGACCCAGGCCGCCGACACCTTGAAAGTCAGTGCGATTCCCGATGAGGCCCCGACCGAGCTGCTGCGCAAGTTCAAGCCGCTGGGTGCTTATCTGGAGCAGCAAACCGGCATGAAAGTCGAGTTCGTACCCGTCAGCGACTACCCCGCCGTGGTCGAAGCGCTGGCCACTGACCGGATCGACATGGCCTGGCTGGGTGGCTTCACCTTCGTGCAGGCACGCCTGAAAACCGGCAACGCCATCCCCCTGGTCCAGCGTGAACAGGACGCCCAGTTCACCAGTAAATTCATCACCGCCGACCCGGCCGTCAAATCCCTCGCCGACCTCAAGGGCAAGACCTTTGCCTTCGGTTCGGTGTCGTCGACGTCCGGCAGCCTCATGCCGCGCTATTTCATGCTCAAGGACGGCATCAAGCCGGAAAGCTACTTCAGTCGCGTGGGCTACTCGGGCGCCCATGACGCCACCGTCGCCTGGGTCCAGGCCGGCAAGGTCGACGCTGGCGTGTTGAACGCCAGTGTCTGGGAAAAACTGGTCGCTGCCGGCAAGGTCGACACGACCAAGGTCAAGGTTTTCGCCACCACCCCAGCCTATTTCGACTACAACTGGACGGTGCGCGGTACCCTCGACCCAGCGTTGGCGGCCAAGATAAAGGCAGCTTTCCTGGCACTCGATCCAGCCAACCCGAAGGACAAGGAAATCCTCGATCTGCAGGCCGCCAGCCGCTTCATCGAAACCAAGCCTGAGAACTACAAGGGCATCGAGGAAGCCGCACGCGCCGCCGAACTGCTCAAATGACCCTGCAACTGACCCAGGTCAGCGTTACCCATGCCAATGGCGTCCAGGCGCTGCGCGGCATCGACCTGCACATCGGCGTCGGCGAACAGGTCGCCATCATCGGCCCGTCCGGCGCGGGCAAGTCGAGCCTGCTCAACCTGCTGGCCACTGCCCTGCGCCCGGGTAACGGCGAGCTGCAACTACTCGGCGAATGCGCCTGGCAGTTGTCTGCCCGCCAGCGTCAACGCCTGCGCGCGCGCATCGGCCTGATCCACCAATCGCCGCCGCTGCCGCCGCGTCAACGCGTGGTCACGGCGGTCCTGGCCGGAAAGCTCGGTCAGTGGGGCATCGGCAAAAGCCTGTTGAACCTGCTGCATCCGCTGGATATTCCAGGCGCCAGGGCGGCGTTGGCCCGACTGGACCTGGGCGACAAATTGTTCGCGCAATGCCAGCAACTGTCCGGCGGACAGCTGCAACGCGTAGGCATTGCCCGGGTGTTGTACCAGGCGCCTGAGGTGCTGCTGGCCGATGAACCGGTTTCGGCCATGGATCCGGTACTGGCCCAGCACACGCTTTCGGTGCTTTGCCGCCATGCCCGGGAGCACAACGTCACCCTGGTCGCCAGCCTGCATGCGGTGGAACTGGCCTTGGCACACTTTTCCCGGGTCATTGGCCTGCGTGATGGCCAGATCCTGTTCGACCTGCCAACCGACGCGGTCGACCGCCAGTTGCTCGACACGCTCTACGCCAACGAACAGCTTCAGTCTTCGCCAACACCCCCTTCATCCTTGAGCGTGCAGATCCCCCGATGCTGACGCGCGATACCCGAGACCCCGCCACCCGCCCGCGCCTGCTGCTCACTCTGCTGGCCCTCGTCCTGCTGTGGCCGGGCATCCAGTTCAGCGAACTGGACCTTCGCGTGCTGGTGGCGAGGGACAGCCAGAGTGAAATGGGCCGGTTTGTAGCAGCCTTCTGGCCTCCAGCCCATGGCGACGAATTTGTCGAGCTGCTGTGGCAGGCCACCTTGCAGACGCTGGCGATCGCCACTGCCGGCATGGCCCTGGCGTTGCTGTTGGCGGTGCCCGCGAGCCTGCTGGCCAGCCGCGCCCTGTCGCTGTCGGCGGCCTCCCGTGCCGGGCACCCGGGTTATTGGGGGCAACTGCTGCGCTGGCCGGTGCGCGGCCTGCTGATCTTCCTGCGCAGCGTCCCGGAAATCGTCTGGGCCTTGCTCTTCGTACGTGCCGTCGGCCTCGGCCCCACGGCCGGTGTACTGGCGATCGCCATTACCTACAGCGGCATGCTGGGCAAGGTCTATGCGGAAATCTACGAGTCGGTCGACCAGCGTCCGGCCCATGCGCTCTTGCAATCCGGCAGCAGCCGGCTCGCCGCTTTCTGCTACGGGATCCTGCCCAATGTCGCGGCGGAACTGTTGTCGTACACGGTGTATCGCTGGGAGTGCGCCATCCGCGCCTCGGTAGTGATGGGCTTCGTCGGTGCCGGGGGCCTGGGCCAGCAAATGGACCTGTCGCTGCGAATGTTCGCCGGCGGTGAAGTGGCCAGCCTGCTGCTGACGTTCCTGGTGCTGGTACTGCTCGCCGATCAACTCAGCCGCCTGCTGCGCTGGAGGCTGGCATGAATCGCCTGATCAACGCGGTCATTGTCCTGGGCATCGGTGCGGCAGTCGTCGCCTCGTTCATCTACCTGGGCATCGACCTGGGCGAGCTCGGCGACAGCGGCAATCTGCACCAGATGGGCGCTTATGCGCAGCGCTTTCTCAGCCCGGACCTGAGCCTGGGCCACCTGAAGGCGATCGGCCACGGCGCCCTGGAAACCCTCGCCATGTCGGCCATTGGCACCTTGCTCGCGGCAGTCTTCGGCCTGCTATTGGCCTTGCCTGCGGCCGGGCGCTTCGGCTGGCCCCTGCAGAGCGCTTCGCGGCTGGTGCTCAATGCCTTGCGCGCGGTTCCAGAATTGGTGTGGGCGGCGCTGATGGTCCTCGCCGCCGGGCTCGGCCCCAATGCCGGCACCCTGGCCTTGGCCCTGCACACCACCGGCGTGCTCGGCCGGCTGTTCGCCGAAGCCCTGGAAAATACCCCGTCCGAACCGGCCGACGCCATCCGCCTGCAAGGTGGCAATGCGGTATTGGCTTTCTGCTACGGCACGCTGCCCAACCTCCTGCCCCAGCTACTGGCCTATGTCTTGTACCGCTGGGAAAACAATATCCGCATGGCCAGCGTGCTCGGCTTCGTCGGCGCCGGGGGCTTGGGGCAAATGCTCTACGTCAGCCTCAGCCTGTTCCAGGAAGCCCAGGGCAGCACGGTGATCCTGGCGATGTTGTTGCTGGTTTTCGCGGTCGATACGTTGAGCAGCTGGAGTCGCCAACGCTGGGTCAAGGCTTGAGGTCCTATTGACTGACAGGGCCCTATCGCGAGCAAGCTCGCTCCCACATTGATCGTTCCCACGCTCTGCGTGGGAATGCAGCCATGGACGCTATGCGTCCACTCAAAAGCCGAACGCGGAGCGTCCGTAGAGGCATTCCCACGCGGAGCGTGGGAACGATCAACAGCTCGGCCTACACCCTCTCCATCAGCGCCCCCTGGGCATCCGCCTCTCCGTGCAACAGCTCGATCACCCAGTCGATAAAGACCCTCACCCTGGGCGACAACTGTCGATGGGGCGGGTACACCGCTGAGATCGGCCACAACGGCACGCTGTAGTCGTCGAGCACTTGAACCAGCCGGCCTTCGGCCAACTGCTGTTGCACGTGATAACGCGGCACCTGGATCAAGCCGAATCCCGCTTCACAGGCCGTCACGTAGGCGTCGGCATTGTTGACGTTCAAGTCACTGGGCAATTGCATTTCGCGCACCCGCCCCGCCACCTCGAATTCGAACGGAAAGAACCGCCCATTGCCGGACGCAAACCCGATGGCCCGGTGCGCCGCCAAATCCTCCAACCGCCCGGGCGTGCCGGCGCGGGCCAGATAGTCAGGGCTGGCGCACGTCAATTGATGCAGGCGCACGATGGGACGCGCCACCAGCGCCTGGTCGACGACGTTGCCGGCGCGGATTGCGCAATCCACGCCCTCGCGCTGCAGATGGACCTGGCGGTCATGAAAACCGATGTCCAGTTGCAACGCCGGGTAGCGGCGATAGAAATCCGGCAGGCGTGGCACGATCCAGGTGCAACCAAAGGCAATGGGCATGTCCACTTTCAAGGTGCCGCGCGGCTGGCTGCGTTGCGCCGACAACGAACTTTCGAGGTCATCGAGGTCGTCCAGCAACTGGCCGCTGCGCTGGTAATACGCTTGCCCATCAAGCGTTGCGCGCACCTGCCGGGTGGTGCGCTGCAACAGTTGCACGCCCAGATGGGCTTCCAACTGCTGGATCAGCAGGCTGACGGTGGCCCGCGGAAGCCCAAGGTCATCGGCCGCCTTGCCAAAACCGCCCAGTTCAACGATGCGCCGGAACACCTGCATGGCCTGTAATCGGTCCAATCTCGCGCCTCATTATTTAGATATCACGAATAGTTAAACCAATAATCTTGGATTTATCCAGGAAACCTCTTGATAGAGACTGCACAGGTCGTTCATTTCCAGGAGCTATCAGCATGAAGACTCGCCAACTCGGCCATCGCGGCCCTCACGTTTCCTCCATCGGCCTGGGCTGCATGGGCATGTCGGATTTCTACACCACGGGCGTGGACGAGCGCGAAGCGATTGCCACGCTGCACCGCGCCGTGGAATTGGGCGTGACGCTGTTCGACACCGCCGACATGTACGGGCCGCATACCAACGAAGAACTGCTCGGACGGGCCCTGCGTGGCAAGCGTGAAAACCTGTACCTGGCGAGCAAGTTCGGCCTGGTGCGCAGCAGCGATCCCCATGCCCGCGGCGTCAATGGTCGCCCCGACTACGTCCGGCAATCTGTCGAGGGCAGCCTCAAGCGCCTCGATACCGATTACCTCGACCTCTACTACCAGCACCGCATCGATCCTGAAGTGCCCGTCGAAGAAACCATCGGCGCCATGGCCGAGCTGGTCAAGGCCGGCAAGGTCCGCCACATCGGGATCTCGGAAGCCAGCGCCGAGACCATCCAGCGGGCCCACGCCGTGCATCCCCTGGCAGCGGTACAAAGCGAATACTCGCTGTGGTCCCGTGAGCCTGAACACAATGGCGTGCTCGATACCTGCCGGCGCCTGGGCATTGCATTCGTTGCCTACAGTCCCTTGGGCCGGGGCTTTTTGACCGGCGAGCTGAAATCACCGGAGGACTTCGCCGCCGATGACTATCGCCGCTTCAACCCGCGCTTCCAGGCCGACAACTTCAATCGCAACCTGGCGCTGGTAGAGCGGGTCAAGGCATTGGCCTTGGACAAGGGCATCAGCGCTGCGCAATTGGCCTTGGCCTGGGTATTGGCCCAGGGTGACCATGTCATCCCGATCCCGGGCACCAAGCAGCGCAAGTACCTGGAAAGCAACGTGGCAGCGGCTTCGGTGATGTTGAGCGCTGACGAATTGGCCCAGCTGGATGGAATTTTCGCAGGCGAAGGTGCCGTGGCAGGCGACCGATACCAGGCGCACACGATGACGTTGTTGAACGGTTGATCCTGCGGCTGGGCTGGCAGTTTCGACAGGCCGGACTCAAGCAGGCGCCAGCCCAGCCGATAACCCTATCAATAATAGCTTCCAGACCTCCGGGTTCTGCAGTTGCATAGGGTAATGATCAATGGGTTTGCCGCTGAATCGCCTGCTGGTGTGGGGCGTCCTGATGTTCCTCGCTGCAAGCGCTTGCGCGGCAGAGGCGCCGCTGCGCATCGTGACCGAGGAACTGCCGCCCTACAACATGACGCAGAACGGTCGAATGACCGGCATGAGCACCGAGGTGGTCCAGGCCGTGCTCAAGGAGGTCGGCATGGACGCGCCTATCCATTCCATGCCGTGGGCCCGGGCCTACGAACTGGCGCTCAATGAAAGCAACGTGTTGATCTACTCGATCGTCCGCACGCCTGCACGCGAACCGCTTTTCCAGTGGGTCGGCAGCATCGGCCCGACGCAGTGGTACATCTACTCGCTGGCGGACCGGCCAGTGAAACTCGACTCGCTGGCCGATGCCCATGGGCATCAGATCGCCACGGTCAATCAGGACGTGGGTGAGCAATACCTGGTCTCGAAGGGCTTTCGCATCGGCGAGGAATTGCAGTCGAGCACCAAATACGAACACAACTACCGCAAGCTCAAGGTCGATCACGTGGAGCTGTGGATTTCCAACGAGCTCAACGCGCTGTACCTGACGCGCCAGAATGGCGAAGACCCGGACAAATTGCTGATCCGCTCGCTGGCGCTGCCCGAGCTGAGCAGCGCAGACGGCTTGAGCATGGCATTCAGCCGCAATACGCCAGCCGATATGGTGGCGAAGTTCCGTGTGGGCCTGGAGACCATCCGGCGCAATGGCGTCTACGATGCCATCCTGCGCAAATGGTTATGACATGGATGCCAATTTCCGTAGGGCGTCCTCCTTACAACCACAGACCAAGGCGTTCAGCTCCCTGGGGCGCCGCCTGGTACTGGCAACGCTGTTGTTCTGCCTGCTCTTTACCCTGGCGATGGTCACCTGGCGCACCTGGTTGGCCTGGGAAAACAACCTGGCGGAAATGAATTCTGAGCTGGCCCTGATCGACCAGGTGTTCCAGAACACCCTGGCCCATGCCATTTGGGAACTGGACCGTGAATCCCTTGACCAGCAAATCGCCAGCGTCGCCATGGCAGCGCCCGTGGGACGCCTGGTATTGAACATCCTGCGCCCCGGGCAAGCGCCTGAAGTCATCGAACTCAATCGATACCCCGTCGGTCAATCGGGCGTGGTGCCGGTGCTGCATCGCCAGCTCATCGCACAACCCTACGCCGGGGCCCATGAAAAAGTCGGCGAGCTGACCATCGAAGGCGACAATAACCTGCTGTGGGAGCGCCTCTGGGGCGAAGCACGCAGCATCGTCATCACCCAGTTCATCCAGTCCTTGCTGCTGGCAGGGTTGGTCATGACCGTGTTCAACCGCCTGGTGACCGTGCATGTGGTGCACATCGCCCGGCACCTGGGCGAACTGGCGCCGCAAACCCTCAAGCGTCACCTCAAGCTGCAACGGGCGGTGCAGCGCCAGGACGAGCTGAGTCTGCTCGAATTCCAGGTCAATACACTCCAGGACAACCTGCGCGCCCATTTGGAACGCCAGCATTCGGACGAACTGGCCCTTGCCGCCAGCCGCGACCAAATGGCCGAACTGGTCGAGGCCCGCACCGCGGAATTGAAGGCGGCCAACCAGGCCCTCGAAGCACTGTCACGCCACGACGATTTGACGGGGCTGGCCAACCGTCGCTATTTCGACGAGTTGAAGGACATCGAGTTTCGCCGGGCGATCCGCCACAAGACCCCGCTGGCGGTGCTCATGTGCGATGTCGATTTCTTCAAAATCTACAACGACACCTACGGCCACATGCAGGGCGACTTGTGCTTGAAAGAGATCGCCGAGACCCTGCGCAGCGTGTTCGGCCGCTCTGGCGAACTGACCGCGCGCGTCGGCGGCGAAGAGTTCGTCGTGGTCCTGCCCAACGTCGATGCCGCCCAGGCCTGCGAGGCCGCCCAACGTTTCCGTGCAAGCCTGGCGGAACGTGAACTGCCCCACAGCGGTTCCAAGGTCTCGTCGTTTGTCACCGTGAGCATCGGCGTCGCCGAGCTGGACCCGGAGACCATGGACCATTTCGATCAACTGCTGCAACGCGCCGACCAGGCGCTGTACCGGGCCAAACACAAGGGACGCGATTGCGTCGCCCTGTAAACCATCGCGTGCCATGAGGTCTGTATATGCACTATCGCCTGATACTCTGCTCGTGCCTGCTTCTCACCTCGATCAGCCTGCAAAGCCACGCCGAGACGATCGAAGTCGTGACCGAAGATTCCCTCTATGCCTACCAGCGTGACGACAAGGTCGTCGGGCCGGGCATTCGCATCGCCGAAGAAACGCTGAAAAACGCGCAGCTCACCGACTACAGCCTGTCGCTGTACCCGTGGGCCCGGGCCTACGAAAAGGCGCTGCACGAGCCTAACGTGTTGATTTTCCCGCTGGACCGCACCCCGGCCCGCGAGCAATTGTTCAAATGGGTCGGTGAGATACACCGGGTGGCGAGCCGGCTCTACAAGATGCGAGACAGTGAAGGCATCGTCGTCAACAACCTCGAGGATGCCAAGCAGTACAGCATCGGTGTGGTGCGAAATGACGCCAAGCAGATTTACCTGCAACAGCGTGGGTTTACCCGGCTGGTCATCTCGGCCAACAACCACGACAACTTTCAAAAGCTGCTGAATCACCAGATCCAAATGCTGCCGATGCCGGAGAACACCGCGCGCCTGATGAGCAAGGATGCCCAAGTGGATTTCACTTCGCTGGAAGAGGTCTATACCCTCGACGAGCAACCCCACAAGGTCCACCTGGCGTTCAGCCTGAGCACACCTGACGAAGTCGTCGCCAAGGCCCAGCGCGCTTTCGAGCAGCTCAAGGCTTCCGGTGAAGTGGCGCGAATCATGAACGAACAGCGGTAGACTCTGGGGGATCACACCACAAGCAAACGATGAGGTATGTCCCGATGAGCCAAGCGTCCTACGTTCCGCCCAAGGTCTGGAAAAACGACGCCCCGTCTGGCGGCCAGTTCGCCAGCATCAACCGCCCTATCGCTGGGCCGACTCACGAAAAAACCTTGCCGATTGGCAAGCACCCGTTGCAGCTCTATTCCCTGGCCACGCCCAATGGCGTGAAGGTGACCATCCTGCTGGAGGAACTGCTGGCGCTGGGTCATACGGGCGCGGAATACGACGCCTGGCTGATCCGCATCAGCGAAGGCGACCAGTTCTCCAGCGGTTTTGTCGAGGTCAACCCCAACTCCAAGATCCCGGCCCTGCTGGACCGCAGCGTGAAACCTGCCATCCGTGTCTTCGAATCCGGCTCGATCCTGTTGTACCTGGCGGAAAAATTCGGCGCCTTCCTGCCCACCGACCTGGCAGGCCGCACCGAAACACTGAACTGGCTGTTCTGGCAGATGGGTTCTGCCCCCTACCTGGGTGGTGGCTTCGGGCATTTCTACGCCTATGCGCCGGAGAAACTCGAATACCCGATCAATCGCTTCACCATGGAAGCCAAGCGTCAACTCGACGTCCTCGATCGCCGCCTCGGCGAAAGCCAATACCTGGCAGGCGATGACTACACCATCGCCGACATCGCGGTCTGGCCCTGGTATGGCCAACTGGTGCGCAACAACGTGTACGGCGCCGCCGAATTCTTGAGTGCTCACGAATACACCCATGTGCAGCGCTGGGCAGAGGCGATTGCCGAGCGACCGGCCGTCCTGCGCGGGCAACGCGTCAACCGTACGTGGGGTGACGAAGCGAGCCAAGTGCCAGAGCGGCATGAGGCTGGGGATCTGGGCTGAGGGCCAATCGCCACACCTGACGCGCTCAAGCCGGCAGCGTCAGGCCTCGGTCGCTGAAATACCGGCTCAACGTTGCCGCAGACGCCTGGGGATCCGCCAGGGCGACGTAGGTATCGGGACGCAGCAGATAGGCGGCGTCCCGGCACAGCCCGGCTTTATGATGCTCAGCCTGCCAGGTGAACGTGTGCAGGGGGATCTGATGCTGGCTGCTCCAGGCTTTCAGGTCCGCCCCGGCCTCGCCGTAGACGTGCACCTGCCAGCCGATGGATGCGAGCGGTTGGTAGTTGTCAGCGCCCGGCACCGGTACCCAGGGCAAACGGTCACCGCCCAGTACGTCACCCGCCTTGCCGGCACTCAACGGGCTCTGGTGATAATTCAAGGTGGTTTGGGACACTATCCGGAACAGGTGCTCACGCACGTTTTCGCTTTTGTAGGCGACACTTGCGAAGAGCGGTGCGATGCGCGTGCGCACGAAGTCGGCAAAATTGCCTTGGGCAGTAGCAAAGGTGAACAGCCGGTCCGTCGTTTCCACAAGTTTTTGCGCAAACGCCTGGCGTTCGGCCTGATAGCTGTCGAGTAACGCGTCTGGCGCCTGTCCCTTCACGACCGCCGCCAGTTTCCAGGCCAGATTGATCGCGTCGAGGATGCCGGTGTTCATGCCTTGGCCACCGGCCGGGCTGTGGACGTGCGCCGCGTCTCCCAGCAAAAACGCCCTGCCCCAGCGGAACTGATCCGTGACGCGATGATGGACCCGGTAGGTGGAGAACCAGTTCACGCCATTGATCCTGATGTTCAGGCCGTTGATGGCGTCATGACCAACGTCCTCGAACGTGAGCGTCTCTGGATGTTCCGCGCGTTCATCGCGAACCGTACCGATCAGGCGATATTGGCCAGTTTCGCCATAGAAAAACGCCAACACGAATTCGGATTTATCAAAGGCGATATGGGCCTCCTCCGCAGGCTCGAAACCGCTGGCAGACACGTCCGCCACGTAGAACAACTGCTTGTAGGTGCCGCCCTCGAAGCCGCTCCCCACCTGATGACGCACGAGCGAACGCGCACCATCGCATCCTGCGAGGTAAGCGGTCGTCAGCGTTTCTTCGCGACCATCGGCGTGTTTCAAGCGCGCGGTAACGTGGTCGCCACGGTCCTCGAAGGACAGCAGTTCAGTCTGCCGCTCGACTTCGACGCCCAGGGACTGAAGCTGCTCGACCAACAGCCGCTCATGACGATCCTGGGGGTATATGAGGACAAAAGGATAAGGCGATACATCCCCGCCAGCGTCCACCAGGGGAATCCGCGCCTTGCGTTTCCCCCGGGCCCACATGTTCATGGCCGGGGTCTTGTACCCGGCTTCGATGACCGCATCGGCCATGTCGAGCTGGCGATACAGCTCAAGTGTGCGGGCCTGGACGGCCATGGCCCGCGAGGTTTCCCCCGGTCCGCTGCTCTTGTCGACAATCCTGACAGCAAGCCCCTGCCGGGTGAGCCACAAAGCCAGGACCAATCCAGTAGGGCCGGCTCCCACAATGAGAATGTCCGTTTGCACCATGATCGTGCCTCTGGAGGAGTGATGACTCTGGAGGCACTTAATAATGGTCGAGGAAGACCGAATGTCAACGAACGGCCGGCGGGCAAGCTGTGGGAGCGAGCTTGCTCGCGATAGCTAGGCTTCTCCTGGGACCTATACGAAAGTCGCTGATCAACAGGCGGAGTAAACCCCAACCAAAAGCCCCTATGGACCGCCCCCGCAAAAGCACAAGCTCACGCCCATACAAGTCCCCAACCGTGACCGCTAAAGAGAAAGGGCTCCACACGCATACCTCGTACGCGTCACGTCGCGCTCAACCGAGTCCAGCCATGAACCTACTGAATCTATTCAACAAGGCCCGCGCCCAGACTCAAGGCGCGGTCAGCGTGGTCTGCACCTCTGCTGAACTTGACCAGGCACTGGCCAACATACGTATCACCCCAGTGTTGATTACCGGGTTCATCTCCCCGCACCTGGACATCGACCAGGTCGCCGCCAAGGTCAAGAAGCGCTTTGCCCACAGCGCCATCAGCCTGTGCACGACGTCGGGTGAGTTGTGCAACGGCGCGAACACGCTGTACTGCCAGACCGGCGATACCTGGGATCGAGTGGTGCTGCAGCTGTTTGACGCCAGTGTGATTGTGTCGGCCGAGGTGGTGATGGTGCCGCTGGAGTGCGAGGACATTCGCGGTGGCGGCAAGCGCTTGGCCATGCGTGAGCGAATCGCCAGGTTGGTGACTAACATCAAGCAGGCGCAAGTGAGCACGCCCATTGACCACCGCGATACCTTGGCCTACGTGGTGTTCGATGGGCTTTCGGCTTCCGAGTCGTTCTTCATGGAGGCGCTCTATGAGTCGGGACGTTTCCCTTGCCTGTTCGTCGGCGGTTCGGCCGGTGGCAAGACGGATTTCAAAAAGACCCTGATCAGTGATGGGCAGCGCAGTTATCAGAACCACGCGCAGATTGTCTTCCTGAAAACCGCGGCGGATGTGCGCTTCGGGGTGTTCAAGAGTCAGAACTTCCAACCTGCCGGGCTGACGTTCAGCGTGCTGACCGCGTCGGTCGAAGACCGCACCATCGGCCAGGTCATCGACAGCCGTGGCAACATCAAGAGCATGGTCCAGGCGCTGTGCGATGCATTCGAGTGCAGTGCCCAGGCACTGGAAAAGAAGCTGGCCGATTATTCATTCGCCATCCGTGTGGGCGATGAGCTGTTCGTGCGTTCCATTGCCCGTATCGACTATCAGCAGCAAATGATCCAGCTGTTCTGCGACGTGGCGCCCGGCGAAGAGCTGGTGATGGTCAAGCGCACGCCCCTTCACGAGGCGACCCGACTCGACTACGAGAAATTCCTCAAGGGCAAAGGCGGCCGTCCGGTGGCCGCTATTCTCAATGACTGCATCCTGCGCCGGCTCAACAACAGCAGCGACCTGGGCAGCATGGCCGGTATTTTCGGGGACGTGCCTCTGGCCGGCTTCTCGACGTTTGGTGAAATTCTCGGTTTGAACCTTAACCAGACACTCACGGCGATTTTCTTCTTCAGAGTCACCAAGGGCGCCCGTTTTGTCGATGAGTACGTCGACAACTTTATTGCTCACTACGGTGAGTTCAAGGCGTTTTTCCTGCGCCGCCAGATCAAGAAGCTGGCGGGCCTGAACCATGTCGTGGTCAAGCAGATCATGGCGTTCAAGATGAATGATTTCAGCAGCGCCCTGGACACTCGCGGCCTGGACAACACCATCCTGCCGGTGTTCGACGGCCTGACGGACCTGGGCCAGGTATTGGCCCAGGCCAGCCAGCAACAAGCGCTGATGGCGACGCAAATCAAGCACTACTCTGGCGAACTTCATTTGTCGATGGATGACCTGACGGGCACGATCGACCGACAAAACAGCGTCGCCGAGCAGGCCGGCACGACCGTCGAACAGCTTGCCACGCAAGCGGGTGAAGCGGTGGTCGGCGCCCGTGCGCTTGCCAGTTCAAGCTTGCGTATTCAGTCGATCGTACAGGTCATCCAGCAAATCGCCGGACAGACCAACCTGTTGGCGCTCAATGCCGCCATCGAAGCAGCGCGCGCCGGTGAGATGGGCAGAGGGTTTGCGGTGGTGGCTGATGAGGTCCGCAAGCTCGCGGAAATCACCCGCAAGAATGCCGCGGAAATCGGCGTGGACATTGACCTGCTCTCGACGGAGATCCAAGGCGTCGCCCAACAGATCGAAGACCAGTCCGTCGCCGTCAGCGCCCTGCGCGAGATGCTCGATGCCCTGGAAGACTCAAGCCGCACCACCGAAGGCACCGCACAACGCACGAAGGCCATCGCGGACACGTTGACGGGGCTGACCCACGCCAGTGCTTGAGTAACTGTCACAGGGTTTGGTGTTGAATCCGGATGCTGTGGGCAGCCGCAATTCCTTGTGGGAGCGGGCTTGCTCGCGATAGCGGTGGGTCAGCTTGCATAGATGTTGAATGTGCCGCCGTCTTCGCGAGCAAGCTCGCTCCCACAGGGGGGCCGGGGTGATCAGGGGGCCGGCGTTCGCCACAAATCCCTGTGGGAGCTGAGCTTGCTCGCGATAGTGGTGGGTCAGCTTGTGGTGATGTTGGATGTGCCGGCGTCTTCGCGAGCAGGCTCGCTCCCACAGGGTTTGGTGTTGAATCCGGATGCTGAGGGCGCCCGCAATCCATTGTGGGAGCGAGCTTGCTCGCGATAGTGGTGGATCAGCTTGCATTGATGTTGAATGTGCCGCCGTCTTCGCGAGCAAGCTCGCTCCCACAGGGGGGCCGGGGTGATCAGGGGGCCGGCGTTCGCCACAAATCCCTGTGGGAGCTGAGCTTGCTCGCGATAGCGGTGGGTCTGCTTGTGGTGATGTTGGATGTGCCGGCGCCTTCGCGAGCAAGCTCGCTCCCACAGGGTTTGGTGTTGAATCCAGGTGTTGTGGGCACCTGCAATCTTTTGTGGGAGCGAGCTTGCTCGCGATAGCGGTGGGTCTGCTTGCGGTGATGTTGAATGTGCTGACGCCTTCGCGAGCAAGCTCGCTCCCACAGGGTTTGGTGTTGTGTCTGGATGCGGGTCCGGACCTGGGTGATCAGTCTGCGGGGCGCTCGTTGATGGTGCTCGCGGCCTGGAACAGAATTTTCGCGACGAAATCGATTTCCTGTTCGGTGATGATCAGCGGCGGCAGGAAGCGTACGGTCGCGCCGTGGCGTCCGCCCAGTTCAACGATCAAGCCGTGCTTCAGGCAAGCCTGCTGGAACGCCTTGGCCCGGGCCGTGTCCACCGGCGGATGGCCTTGTACGTCTGGGGTGCCTTGCGGGTCGACGATTTCCATGCCGAGCATCAGGCCGCGTCCACGCACATCGCCGATCCAGGCGAACTCGTTTTGCAGCGCCTGCAATTGTTTCTGCAGGTGAACGCCCACCGTTTCGGCGTGCTGGACCAGGCCTTGATCGCGGATAAAACGCAAGGTCGCGGTACCCGCCGCCATCGCCAGTTGATTGCCGCGGAACGTGCCGGCGTGGGCACCCGGCTGCCAGACGTCCAGCGACTCGTGGTAGACCATGACCGACAGCGGCAACCCGCCGCCGATGGCTTTGGAGAGGGTGATGACATCCGGCGTGATGCCCGATTGCTCGAAACCGAACATCCGCCCGCTGCGGGCAATACCGCACTGGATCTCGTCGACGATCAGCGGAATGCCGTGGGCCTGGGTCAACCGGCGCAGCTCCTGCAGCCAACGGTCCGGCGCGGCGATCACCCCGCCCTCGCCCTGGATCGGCTCCAGGATCATCGCGGCTGGCGCGGTCACTCCGCTTTCCGGGTCGTTGAGCAAGTGTTCCAGGTATCGAACGTTCAACGTGACCGCCTGATCGCCGGCCACCCCGAACGGGCAACGATAGTCGTGGGGGAACGGCAGGCGCTGCACGCCGGGCATCAACGCGCCGAGGGCATTCTTTGGCGACAGGTTGCCGCTGATGGCCAGCGTGCCCAGGGTCATCCCGTGATAGGCCCCTTCGAACGCCAGGACCGAATGCCGTCCGGTCGCGGTACGGGTCAGCTTGAGCGCGGCCTCGACCGCATCGGCCCCACTCGGGCCGCAGAACTGGATGCGTGCATGGCGAGCGAACTCGCTGGGCAGGCAAGCGAAAATCTCTTGGACGAATGCGTCCTTCACGGGCGTCATGAGGTCCAGGGTATGCATCGGCACACCGGCCGCCATGACCTGGGTGATGGCTTCGATGATCACCGGGTGGTTGTGGCCCAGCGCGAGGGTCCCGGCACCGGCCAGGCAATCGACGAACACTTGCCCTCGGCTGTCCTGCACATAAATGCCATGGGCCCTTTCAAGCACCAGGGGAATGCGTCGCGGGTAACTGCGGGCGTTGGATTCCTGCTGTTGCTGACGTTCCAGCAGCGGCGTCGAATCGAGGCAGTAAGGACTCGACAGACCGGTGTGCAACAGGCGTAGCTGTGGCGCGCCACCCACTGTGACATTCGAAAAAGCACTCATGATTTCCTCCATGGAGGCTGGGTTTGGAAGGGAACAAACAGCCTGGATACAAACATCCGAAACGTTGCAGGACAGACGCGGGGAGATTGCCTCCCCGCGCCCGTGGGATTACATGTCGTAGCGCAGGATCATCCCCACCGTGCGCGGTGCGCCGACGTCGATGATGTCGTCGTTGCGATTGTTGGTGACGTACTCCTTGTCGAACGCATTCTTCACGTAGGCGGACACTGCGACGTTCTTGGTGACTTTGTACTCGGTGTTGAAATTCACCAGCACATAGGCGTCGCTCTTACGCTCACCAGTGACTTTGCCGTTTGAATCGAACTCGTACTCCGAAGGCGCAGTGCTCTGATAGACAATGTCCGTACCGAATATCAGGCGATCGTCGAAGCGATAGACACCACCCACCGAGGCCTTGTATTTGGGCGAGTAGAGGAACGCCTCGCCGCTCCTGTCCTGACCATTGTCAGCGACGAAGTCCTTGTATTTGCTATCGGTGATGGCGCCGCCGACGTTCAGGGTCAGTTGCTCGGTGATGTCTTTTTCGACGAAGACTTCCAGGCCCTTGATCTCACTGCGACCAGCGTTGTAGATATCAATGACCGTGCTACCGGGCTGCCGCACGCTGACCTGCTGATCTTTCCAGTCGGTGTAGTACAGGTTCGCGCGGGTACGCAGGGTCTTGTCGAAGAACGAACCGCGATAGGACAGCTCGTAGTTGGTGGTGTATTCCGGGTCGTAGGCTTGGTGACCGCTACCGGAACGCAGGTTGACACCACCACCGCGATAGCCCTTCTGCACCGTGAAACCGAGGTACTGGTCCGTTGCCAGTTCGTAGTCGATGCCGAGTTTCGGCAGCACGGCATCAAACGACTTCTTGATTTTCTCGGGCACGAAGCGGCCATCTGCCTCGATGTCCGTATCGTTCGTCTCGTGGTCGTAACGCAGGCCGGTGATCAAGGTCCAGCGCGGGGCGAACGTCCAGTTGACTTCACCGAACACCGCCTTGTTTTCAATCTTGGTATCACCTTTGACGGTACGAACCAGCACGTCATCGAACAACAACCGGTCGTGGAAGTTGTTGGTGTTGTGACCATAGTAGGCACCAACGAAGCTCTTCACCGTGTCCGAGTCGTAATTCAGACGCAGCTCCTGACTGAACAGGTTGCCGTCCTGCTTACGCAGAACGACCTCGTTGTCCACCGCTGTCTGGTCAAAGTCCAGACGGTTGCTGTAGTCCGTACTGGTATTGGCGGTCATGCTCGTCAACGACCAGGCATCGTTCAGGCGGTAATCCACCTTGGCGCTGAAAGTGTCTTGCTTGAGGTTGTCGAAGGCCTCGGTATTGGACGCGATGTCGTAATAGCTCGGCTTGCCATCGGCGCCGCGCATCGTCGAGCGGTCACCCTGGCGATGTTCGTTATGGGCATAAGTCAGCAAGACGTCAGTGTCGTCATTGGGCAGGATCAGCAATTTACCGCGGGCGTTGCTGGTGCGATGCGGGTTGGCGTCTTTATCGAGCGTGGTGTTGCGGATGTAGCCGTCACCGTCGGAATAATCCACGGCGATACGCCCGGCGATCTTGTCATCGACGATGGCCCCGCCGCCCGCCACGGCCGCACCGTGCTCACCGTAGTTGCCCACGCTGGTCTGCGCCGAGAAGCTCGGTTCGAAGGTTGGGTTCTTGGTTCGGATAACCACCGCACCGGCCAGGGAGTTACGGCCCTGGGTGGTGGATTGCGGCCCGAGAAAAACCTCGACCTGCTCGGCATCCCAGAGCGGGACCGGGCTGAGGGTCAGCGCGCGGTTGGGCTGCACGGCACCGTCGACATACACCGATACTGCCCCGTTGAGGGCCGCCGGGCCCTGGTCGTCAAAACCGGACACCGGCACGCCACGGATACCCCAGTTCTCATTGCCGGCCTGGCTATAGACGCCGGGCGTGCGGGCAAATACATCCACCAGGTCCTTGTCGCCGTGTTCACGCAGGTTCTTGTCGGTGACGACCACGACGCTGGACTGGGTCTTATCGAGGGGGCGGTCGATTTTTTCACCCGTCACGGTGATCGGAGCGATCTCCATCTTGCCGGCTTCTTCGGCCGCCCATGCGCCGTTGCTCATGCCGATGGCCGACCCTACAGCCAACGCAATTGTGTTCTTTTTGAAATTCACGCCCCGCTCCCCTGCGACAGATATTTTTAGGTTTTTTGAGCTGGCCGAAGGCTGCTTGGCGCCAGCGGAGCGGAGTCTAATCCAAAAAAAAAATTAAATAAATAGTATTGATAATCCATCTCATTTGTACCTAGTATGTCGTCTTGTATTGCCTTACATACATTACAGACGAGTCCTACATCGCTGACCGCTGCCCTGCTTTCATGGTCTTGTGACTGGTCGAAGACGCTATAAGAGGATGCACAAGGATGACCTCAATCGAACACCTGAACGGGCGTTCCGAGCTTTTTTCAACGGCGCCCACGGATGCAAGCGCCCAATCGCTCCCCGTGCTGGTGCAGGGGACATCGGGGCAGTCGATCCACGATCTGGACACCTCGATCCGCGATAGCCTGGCCCAAGTCCTGAGCACCGTTGGCGGCGTGTTGTTTCGCGGTTTCACCGTCGCCACGCCCATTGATTTCAAGCGCTTCGCTGCCAGCTTCGGCGCACCGCTGGCCAGCTACGAATTCGGCTCCACACCGCGCAGCAAAGTCTTCGCCGGGGTCTATAGCTCCACCGAGTATCCGGCCCATCAATTCATCCCGCTGCACAACGAACAGGCCTACACCCGCCCCTGGCCTTCGCGCATCTGGTTCCACTGCATCAAGGCCAGCGAAACCGGTGGCGAGACCCCGATTGCCGACAGCCGCCTTATCTACCAGCGCATGCCTGCCGAGATTCGCGAGCTGTTCGCCAGCCGCGAGTTGCTCTACGTGCGCAACTACAGCGGCGCCCTGGACCTGCCCTGGGAAAAAGTCTTCAACACCCAGGACCGCGCCCAGGTCGAACGCTACTGCCAGGACAACGACATCGAGTGGGAATGGAAAGCCGATGGCGACCTGCGCACCCGCCAGCGTTGCGCCGCCGTGCAGCAGCATCCCGATACCGGTGAGTGGGTCTGGTTCAACCAGGCGCACCTGTTCCATGTCTCGGCCATCGAACCGAGCGTACGCGCCAGCCTGCTGGCGGCGGTGGGTGAAGAGAACCTGCCGCGCCATGTCTATTTCGGCGACGGCTCGCCGATTGCCGACGACATGCTCGACACCGTGCGCGAGGTCTACCGCGAGACTGCCATCAGTTTTCCCTGGCAGCCCGGCGATATCCTGATGCTCGACAACCGACTGGTTGCACACGGTCGCAATCCTTTCACCGGTGACCGCAAAGTCATCGTGGCCATGGCGTGAATTGCACATGTTTTCATTCGAACACTGGATCGACGTGCTGGAAGCCAACGCCCAGCACTTCCCTCATCGTGCGGCCCTGCATTTTCTGCCGGACGGCGTAGAGATCGGCGAAACCCTGACTTTTGCCCAGTTGCACGAGCAATCCCAATCCCTCGCAGTCGCGCTGCAAGCGCGTTATGCACCGGGTGATCGGGTGCTGCTGATGCTGCCCAGCAGCCTCGACTACGCCCGCGCCTTCTGTGCCTGCCTGTATGCCGGGCTGATTGCCGTGCCGTTGTTTCCGCCGCCGTCGCGCAAACCGCGCCACCTCGATCGCGTCCGCAACGTGGTGGTGGATGCCGAACCGGCGCTGATTCTCGCACCGGCAGATTATTGCGAAGGTTTGCTGGAACTGGTGGAGGGTCGCGTCGATGTGCTGACCGTCCAGGACCTGGGCACGCCACCGGCCAGCCAGTGGCAACGCCCGGTCATCGACGGTTCGACCGTGGCCTTCCTGCAATACACCTCCGGCTCTACCGGTTCGCCAAAAGGCGTCGAGGTGCGTCAACGCAACCTGATCGCCAACGTCGAACTGATGCGCCAGGCGTACGCTTTCGACGAGCACGGCGCCATGGTCAACTGGCTTCCGCTATACCACGACATGGGCCTGATCGGCGGCATGCTGGCCCCGCTCTACAGCGGCATGCCCTGCTACCTGATGGCGTCCCAGACGTTCGTCAATGCGCCGTCGACCTGGTTGCAGGCGTTGAGTCGCTACCGCGCCACCGCCAGTTTCGCCCCCAACTTCGCCTATGCCCTGTGCAACCGCGTGGTCAGCGACAACCTGATCGCGCAGCTTGACCTGAGCGCCTGGAAACACGCGATCAACGGTGCCGAACCGATCCACCCTGGCACCCTGGAAGCTTTCGCCCAGCGCTTTGCCGCGTGTGGCCTGAACCCGTTGGCCATCAGCCCCGGGTATGGCCAGGCCGAAGCGACCCTGTGCGTCAGCGCCACGCCGGCCGATGCGCTGCCAGTGGTGCTGCGCCTGGACAAGACCGTGCTGGAGACCGGTCGCGTGGCCCTGGCGACGGCCGATGCCGCTGCCGTGGAGTTCGTCGCCTGCGGTTACCCGCAAGCCTTGCACGGCATCGCCATCGTCGACCCGCACACCTTCGAACGCTGCGCCGCCGAGCGCATCGGCGAAGTCTGGCTCAAGGGCCCGAGCAACGCCGAGTCCTATTGGAAGAACCCCGAGGCCACTCGCGAAGCCTTTGAAGCACGGATTGTCGGTTCATCGGAGCATTATCTGCGCTCCGGCGACCTGGGCTTCATGCACGAAGGCCAGGTGGTGATCTGCGGACGGCTCAAGGACCTGCTGATTCTCAACGGACGCAACCTCTATCCCCACGACATCGAATTCGCCATCACCGACGCCGAGCCGGGCATCCGTACCGGACGCATCGCCGCCTTCTCGGAAATGGACCCGGCCCTGGGCCGCGAGAAACTGGTGATCGTCGCCGAGCCGCAGCGCAAGTTCGTCGACCCGGCGCATCATCCGGCGCTGTTCGCGTCGATGCAAAACGCCGTGAGCGAAGCCGCCGACTGTGGCATCGACCAGATTGTGCTGGTGCAAGCCGGCACCATCCCGATGACCACCAGCGGCAAGATCGCCCGTCAAGGCGCACGCAAGCAGCTGGCCGCCGGCACATTGAGCATCATCGCCCAGAGCGGTGGGCAGCATGCCTCGCACGGCGAGACCCTTGACCTTGCCCAGTTCAAGCGCCTGGTGGCCCAGACGCCGCAACAGGCCCAGGTCGCCTGCCGCCAATGGCTGGAACAGACGCTGCACGCGGTCAACCCGTATCTGTCCGCCCATTTCGAACGCAGCCTGATCGGCCAGGGCCTGGACTCCATCGGCGTGGCCGACTTCGCTGCGCGCCTGCACCGGGACCTGGGCTGGAATCTCGAGACCCAGGACTTGTTCGGGGAAATCACCCTGGAACAATGGGCGCTGGCCCTGCAAGGTTTCCTGAATGAACCGGCGCCCACGGCCGAAGCCTCGACCGAGCAGGCCAACCTCAACCAGGGCCATCAGTCGTTCGCCCAGCGTCGCCTGTGGTTCCTGCGCCAACTGAACCCGGACGACACCCGCCACAACCTGGTGCTGCATCTGCGCCTGCAAGGGCCGTTGGACATCGAGGCCCTGGCCCTGCGCTTGAACACGCTGGTCGAGCGGCATGGCGTGTTGCGCACGGTGTACCGCGACGGTGTCGATGGCCCGCAACAACAGGTGTTGCCGGCCACGGCGGTAGCGCTGATCCATCATGATTTGCGCGAGCAGAATGAAGCGCAGCAACAGCAGGCGCTGAGCGAGCACCTGGCCCACGAACACGCCACCCCTGTCGATTTGCAAGCCGGCCCGCTGCTGCGAGCGCAGTTGCTTAGCCGACAGGACCACCAGCATGACCTGCTGCTGACCCTGCACCACATCGCCTTCGACGGGCGTTCGGCGCAAGTGCTGCTGGCGGAACTGGCAGGCTCGGCAGACGTCGCGCTGCCGGGGCAATACCTCGATTTCGCCCAATGGGAAGCCCGGTACTGGAGCGAACAGCGGATCGCCATCGAGCAGGACTTCTGGCGCACACACCTGGCCGGCATGCCGCAAACGGTGGCACTCGGTGGCAGCGGCCAGGCCCCGGGCGAACACAGCCTGGATTTCAGCGTGCCCCAGGCCCGCTGCGAACGGCTGGCAGCACTGGCCCGCGAGCAAGGCATGACCTTGTTCATGCTGTTGCTGGCCAGCTACCAACTGGTGCTCAAGCAACTGGGCGGCCAGCAGCAATTCCTGCTGGGCACCGACGTCAGCGGCCGGCCACTGGCCGAGCACAGTGACGTCATCGGTTTCTTCGTCAACCAGTTGACCCTGTGTTGCAACTTGCGCGGCGAACCGACCCTGGCCGGTTTCCTTGAGCGGGTTCGCGATGAAGCGCGCCTGGCCTATGCCCATCATGGTCTGCCTTTCGATCTGGTGGTCTCGGCCCTTGCGCCGCAACGCCGTCCCGGTCACTCGCCACTGTTCCAGGTCAAGCTCAACTATCAACCGTCACGGGTGACCCCGACCGCCATCGCCGGCGCGCAGCTGTCCGCGCTGGACGTGGCCCAGGCACCGGGAGATTTCCACCTGGTGCTCGACCTCGTGCACGGCAGCGAAGGCCTCGCCGCGACCCTCAAGTATCGCGGCGAATACTTCGACCAGCAGCGTGCCCTGCGCCTGCAACACCTGTGGACGGGCCTGCTGGAACAGCTACACACCCTGTTGGACGAGCCGCTGCCGGCATTGGCCGAGCGCATCGATAACTGGGACCTGGCCTTTACCCGTGAGCGACAACAGTCACAGGCGCTGGCCGGTCGCAGCCAGATGATGCAAGCCAAACGTCGCACCTTGTCCCTTTAACCGAGTCGGATGCCGTTATGTCTATCGTGCCCCCATCGCCACGCGCCCTCGGCGCCGTGCGTCGCAAAGCCATGAACGTCTCGGAACAACAGTTGGTCACCGAGCGCCTGCTCAGCCCGGACCACGCCCTGCCCCTGGTGATCGAGCCGGCGGTCAGCGGCGTCGACCTGATCGCCTGGGCCACCCGGGAACGCGAGTCGCTGGAAAAGAAACTGCTGGAGTACGGCGCCCTGCTGTTTCGCGGCTTCAACGTCGCGTCCGTCGAGCAGTTCGACCAAGTGATCGCCGCCCTTTCCCCCGGCGCTCTGGAATACATGTTCCGCGCCTCGCCCCGGACACGGGTCGGCGGCAACATCTACACCTCGACCGACTACCCGGCCGACCAGATGATTTTCCCCCACAACGAGCACTCCTACTCGCCGCGCTTTCCACTGCGGCTGTTCTTCTACTGCCAACTGCCGTCCGAGACCGGTGGTGAAACACCGATTGGCTCGACCCGCGCCGTGAAGGCCGGGATCAGCCCGCAGATCGAAGCGCGATTCCGGGAAAAAGGCGTGCTGTACGTGCGCAACTACGGCGACGGTTTCGGCCTGCCGTGGCAGACCGTGTTCCAGTCCGAAGACCGCCGCGAAGTGGAGGCCTACTGCGCCAGCGTCGGCATCGAAGTGGAATGGAAAGACAGCAATCGCCTGCGCACCCGCCAACGCGGGCCGGCCGTGGTGCGCCACCCGCGCACCGGTGAAGAGGTCTGGTTCAACCACGCCACGTTCTTCCACATCAGCACCCTGCCTGAGCGAATCCGCGATTCGCTGCAAAGCAACTTCAACGACCTCGACCTGCCCACCAATACCTTTTATGGCGATGGCGAACCGATCGAGCCGCACGTACTGCAATCGCTGCGTGCGGCCTACCTCGATTCGCTGGTGCGGTTCAGTTGGCAACAGGGGGACGTGTTGTTCATCGACAACATGCTCGCCGTGCACGGTCGCGAACCCTTTACCGGCAAGCGCGCAATCATGACCGGCATGGCTGAAGCCCTGCTGTCGAGCGACGTTGCCGTCTGACATTCAACGGGTCCACCCGCCGTTCGCAGGAGGCTTGCCTGACACATGTCCAGCAAGCCCCGACGTCTGTGCGGTGATCCAGGCTCAAGCCCTTTTCCAGTCGAGATGAACATGAGCGAACTTCAAGGTTTTCGTATTTCGCCGCAACAGGCATCGGTTTACCCCCACATCAACGGCGCGGCGGAGCACCCGTTCGGCTGCCATTTGCAATGGTCGCTGTCACAGTCGCTGGACGTCGCTGCACTGGACAACCGCCTGCAAGCCCTGGTGGCCGGCAGTGAAATCCTGCGCACGCGCCTGATGCCCGTGCCCGGCCTGCGCCACCCGGTGCAGGTGATCGACGAAGCCGGCTCGCTGGCGGTGAATCTCCAGGACCTGCGCCAACGCAACCGCGCCGACCAGGACGCCGCGCTGGCCCGGCTCGCTACCCAGTCCCGCGACTGGGCAACCCCACTGTGCGTGACCCTGGTGCGCCTGTCCGATGAACATGCGGTCCTGGACCTGGCGGCGGCCAGCAGCCACTTCGACCTCGCCAGCCTGAAATGGCTGGCCGGCGCACTGCTGCAAGACAGCGCAACGGACCTGGCCGACACCTTGCAGTACGCCGACTACGCCGAATGGCGCTGGAGCCTGGTTGAAGACGCGCCGGACCATCCGGGCGTGAGCTTCTGGAAACCCTCGGGCGAAACCGAGCAGGCCACCTTGCAGCTGCCGCTCGAAGTGGCCCTCGATGGCGGGTTCGCGCCGACCCGGCTGGACCTGACTCTGCCGAGCGACCTCGCCCGTCACTCGGCCCTGACCCCGGACCTGCTGCTGGCGGCATGGGCAGCGGTGCTGGGACGATTGGCCGGCCAGCAACAGGTGCCGCTCACCCTGATCCATGAAAGTCGCGGCGCGGAGCTGGAAAACACCCTGGGCCTGTTCGAGCAGTGCCTGCCCGTGAGCATCGAACTGGATGCCCAGGCGACCCTGCTGGAACAAAGCACGCAAGTGGCCGCCACCGTGGAACGGGCTGTCGGCTGGCAAGACTATTACACCGGCCACCTCAACGCCGGCTATGCCTTTGCCTGGCGCTCGGGCGATACCCGGGAGCGTCATGCCAGCGCGGTGATGAACCCGCTGAAGGCCTGCCTGAACGTACGCCAGTTGCCCGCCAACCTGCACGCGCAGCTGGTCTACGACCGCCATGCCCTCAGCGCCGAAGCCGCGGGTTGCCTCGCCGAGCAATGGCTGCAACTGCTGCAAGGCGCCCTGGCTGAACCGCAACGGGCCTGGGCCCAACTGCCCTTGGGTGGAACGCTGCAATCTCAGTTGATCGGCACCAGCACGAGCGTGCCGGCCATCGAACCGGTGACGCTGGTGGAATTGATTGCCCGTCAGGTTCGCCAACAGCCAGACGCCATTGCCCTCAGCGACCAGAACGGTGACCTGAGCTACAGCCACCTCGACGCCTGCGCCACGCAACTGGCCCATCGACTGGTCGCGGCCGGAATCGGTCCTGGCGTGCCCGTCGGCATCCTGTTCGCCCGCAGCAACGCGGCCATTGTCGCCATGCTCGCCGTGTTGAAAGCCGGCGGCGCCTACGTGCCGATCGACCCGACCTACCCAGCCGACCGTCGCGCCTACATGCTCGCCGACAGCACCATTGCCCACATCGTGGTCAGCAGCGAACTGGCCGACAGCGTGCCGGCCACCCTGCAACGCTTCGTGCTGGATGACCTGGCAGCGCCGGACCTCGGCGATTGGCCGGCGCTGCCGTTGCCGGACGCGAACGACCTCGCCTACTTGATCTACACCTCGGGCTCTACCGGTGCGCCAAAGGCCGTGGAAATCAGCCACGGCGCACTGAGCTTCTCGACCCAGGTGCGCATGGCCGCCTATGAGACTCCGGTGCGCGCCTACTTGCTGCTGTCGTCGTTCGCCTTCGACAGTTCGGTCGCCGGGATTTTCTGGACCCTGGCCCAAGGCGGACGCCTGGTCTTGCCCGCCCCGGGTGAAGAGTTGGAAATGTCCCGCCTGGCGCAACTGATTGCCCAGCATCAGGTCAGCCACGGTCTGTCGCTGCCATCGCTGTACCAGGCCCTGCTCGATCAATTGCAGCGCAGCGCAGGCACCGACAGCCTCGCCTGCTGGATCGTCGCCGGTGAAGCCTGCCCGCCATCGCTGATCGCGCAACACAGCAAGACCCTGCCCCACGCCCGGCTGGTGAACGAATACGGTCCCACCGAAGCCACCGTCTGGGCCACCTATGAGGTGTTGGAGCCAAACCGCAACGTCAGCATTGGCCGCCCCATCGCCGGCATGGACCTGCGCCTGCTGAACGAGTTCGACACTGCCTGCGGCATTGGCGAACCAGGGGAAATCGTCCTCGCCGGCCCGACCCTGGCCCGCGGCTATCGCCACAAACCCGAAGAAACCGCCAAGGCCTTCGTCACCCTGGCCGACGGCACTCGCGCCTACCGTACGGGCGACCTGGCGTGCTGGTTGGCCGACGGGCGCCTGGCGTTCCTGGGGCGCAAGGACCATCAGGTCAAGGTGCGCGGCTACCGCATCGAGCTGGGTGAAATCGAACGCCAGTTGTGCAGCCACAGCGACGTGCGCGAAGCCGCGGTGATCGTCCAGGAACACGCCGCCGGCAAGCGCCTGCTCGCCTACATCCTCGCCGCCCACGGCTACGCACCGGACTCCGAGGCGATCAAGCGTTTCCTCGGCGAGCGCCTGCCGTCGTACATGGTGCCGGCCCTGGTGCTGACCCTGGCAAGCTTTCCGCGCACGCCCAACGGCAAGCTCGACACCCGCCAATTGCCCGACCCCGACTCGTTCGACGAAAGTGCCCACGTGGCGCCGCGCAACGCCATGGAAACCGCCCTGCAAACCATCGTCGCCAAGGTCTTGAAGCTCTTGACGGTGAGTGTCACCGACAACTTTTTCGCCATCGGCGGCGACTCGATCCTGAGCCTGCAAGTGGTGGCCCAGGCCCACGAGCAAGGCATCGCGCTTTCGGCCAAGCAAGTCTTCGAACGCCAGACCATCGCGGCCATGGCCGAGGTCGCGCAACCGCTGGCACCGAGCGCCGCCGAGCCGCAAGCCGACAGCACCGAGTTCAGCGCCTCGGGCCTGTCCGATGACGAAATGCAAGCGCTGATGGCCGAACTGGACGAGGCCGACCTGTGAGCGGCTCGTCCCGTCGCCCCGCCATCACCGTTGCCCCTTTTTACGCAGGACGCTTTCAATGACCACCGAAAAAACCACCGGTAACCCGATCGAAGACATTTACCCGCTGTCGCCGCTGCAACAAGGGATGCTGTTCCACTCCCTGCTGCACGAAGACTCCGGTGTGTACCTGATGCAGGATCGCTACCGCATCGGCGGGGCTATCGATGAAGGGGCGTTCCTCGAATCGTGGCGCCAGGTGGTGGCGTTGCACCCTTCCCTGCGCGCCAGTTTCCAATGGAAAAGCCAGAAGCAACCGGTGCAGGTGATCCATCGCCAGGTCAAGGTACCGCTGGACACCCTCGACCTGCGTGGGCTCGCCCCCCATGAGCAGGAAGCGCGAATCCGCACGCTGCTGGAAGACGAGCAGAAAGTCGGCTTCAACCTGTCGAAGCCACCGCTGATTCGCTTCCGGCTGGTCCGCCTGGGCGATGAGTCCTACGAATTCATTCGCAGCTTCCACCACATCCTGATGGACGCCTGGTGCATTTCCCTGGTGACCGTGGACTTCCTCAAAGTCTACGAAGCACTGTGCAACGACCGCACGCCAGAGCTGAAAAGCCCGCGGCCGTTTCGCGATTACATCCAGTGGCTGCAACACCAGGACGCGAGCGAGGCCGAGCAGTTCTGGCGCGGCCAGCTGCAAGGTCTCAATGCCCCCACGCCGCTGACCGTGGACAACGGCGTGACCCGCGACCGCTACACCGATGCGGTGCTGGTGGACGACCAACTGATTCACCTCGACGAACAGGAAACCCAGGCACTGGCGGCGTTCTGCCGCAGTCGCCGGATCACCCCGAACACGTTCTTCCAGGGCGTCTGGTCGCTGCTGCTATCACGCTACAGCGGGCAACAGGACGTGGTCTTCGGCGTCACCGTGGCCGGGCGCCCGGCCGACCTGACCGGTGTCGCGGAAATGATCGGCCTGTTCATCAACACCTTGCCGCTGCGGGTTTCGGTGGACCCGAGCGCCTCGCTCGGCAGTTGGCTGGGCGACTTGCAAAAGCTCAACGTCGACATGCGCGACTTCGAACACACGCCCTTGACCGACATCCAGGGCTGGAGCGATTTCCCCCGGGGCGAGACCCTGTTCGACAGCATCCTGGTATTTGAAAACGCACCCATCGACGAACAGATCCTCGAAGGCGGCTTCCAGTTCAGCCTCGAAGGCATGGACCACAGCGTGCACACCCACTACGGCTTGACCGTGGTGATCCTGCCGGGCGAACAGCTGGGCATCCGCGTCTCCTATGACCGCGAACGTTTCGAAGCCGCCACCGTGCAACGCCTGCTGGGCCACATCGCCAGCCTGGTGCGCAACATGCTCGCCGCACCCGAGGCGCCGTTGGCCAGCTTTGAGCTGCTGGCCGCCGACGAACGTCAGCAGTTGCTGGGCGAGTGGGCGCTCAACCCCCACGATTTTCCGCTGGAGCAAAGCTACGCCGAGCTGTTTGCCGCCCAGGTCGCTCAGCGCGGCGAACAGATCGCCGCGACCTGCGACGGGGAGTCGCTGACCTACGCCGAGCTGGACCTGCGCTCCACGCGCCTGGCCCACGCCCTGCGCGAGGCCGGCGCTGCTGAAGACCAACTGGTCGCGCTGGTAGCCCCCCGTGGTCTGGCGCTGTTGAGCATGATGCTGGCGGTGTTCAAGGCCGGTGCGGCGATGCTGCCCCTTGAGGTCAATCACCCGCCCGAGCGCCTGCGGGAAATCCTCGGGCTGTCCCGCGCCCCGCTCCTGGTCGCCAGCGAAGCCTACAGCGGCCTGCTCGATCAACTGCTCAGCGGCCTCGACCAGGCACCCGAGGCGCTGTTCGCCGAAGCCTGCTGGACGTCCGGCAACGACGCGCCACTGCCGGTGCTCGCCAGCCCCGACAGCCTGGCCTACGTGCTGTTCACCTCGGGTTCGACCGGTACGCCCAAGGGCGTGATGATCGAACAGCGCGGCATGCTCAACAACATCTTCGGCAAAGTACCGGCCCTGGGGCTCAGCGCCGCCGACCGGATTCCCCAGACTGCCTCGGTGGCGTTCGACATTTCGGTGTGGCAGTTCCTTGCCGCACCGGTGCTCGGTGCCACCGTGCACATCCTTGCGGATGAAGTTGCCCACGACCCGCAACGCCTGTTGCAGGTGCTCGCCAGCGAGCGCCTGAACGTGCTGGAAATCGTCCCGAGCCTGATGCGCACCTTGCTCGCGCTGTGCCCGTGCGACTTGCAACTGCCGGACCTGCGCTGGGTGTTGCCTACCGGCGAAGCCCTGCCGCCGACCGTGGCCCGCGACTGGTTCGCACGGTTCCCCGACATTGCCCTGATGAACGCCTACGGGCCGGCCGAGTGCGCCGACGACGTGGCCTTCCAGCCGATCCTCAAAGCACCGGGGGCCGAGGTCAGCCACATGCCCATCGGCCAGCCGACCGCCAACAACCGCCTGTATGTGCTGGACGAATCCCTGCGCCCGGTGCCGGTGGGCGTGGCCGGGGAAATCTGTGTCGGCGGCGTCGGCGTTGGCCGCGGTTACCTGCACGACCCGCAGCGCACCGTTGAAGCCTTTATCGACCACCCTCAACTCGAAGGTCGCCTGTACCGCACCGGTGACCTGGGACGCTGGCGTGCAGACGGGGTGATCGAATACCTCGGCCGCCGCGACCAGCAGGTCAAACTGCGCGGGCACCGGATCGAACTGACGGAAATCGAACACCGTCTCGCCCAGCACCCCAACGTACGCGAAGCCGCCGTCCTGCTGCGGGAAAACACCGTCGGCGAAGCCTGGCTGGTGGCGTACTGGTCGGCCCATGACGAAACCCTGGGCAGCGACGGCCTGAGCGAACACCTGCGCACGCAACTGCCGCCGTACATGGTGCCGGCGGCGTTCGTCTGCCTGGACAAACTGCCCCTGAACAACAACGGCAAGGTCGATCGCAAGGCCCTGGCCGCCCGGGAATTGGACTGGCAGGCCGACACCCAGCAAAGCATCGCCCCGCGCAACGCGCTGGAAACCACCGTCGCGTCGATCTGGGCCGAGGTCCTGGGGCGCGACACGGTGGGCGTGGAAGACAACTTTTTCACCCTCGGCGGACACTCGCTGCTGGCGACCCAGATCGTTGCCCGCCTGCGCACTCAGTTCAAGCTCGACCTGCCGTTGCGGGTGCTGTTCGAACAGCCGACCGTGGCCTTGCTGGCCGTGGCCATCGCCGCCCGCCAGGCCGAGGCCGCCGCGCCGCAAGCCAGCGCGATCAGCGTGCCCAAGGCCCAGCCACGCCCGACGCTGCTACCGCTGTCGTTCTCGCAACAACGCTTGTGGTTCATCGAGCAACTGACGCCGGGCACCACCCTGTTCAACATCCCGTTCGCCCTGCACCTCAAGGGTGAACTCAATGTCGAGGCGCTGCACGCCAGCCTGAACGACCTGCTGCTGCGCCACGAAATCCTGCGCACCGGCATCCACAGCACCGACGGCGTGCCGTGCCAGCGCATCAGCCCAGCGCTGGACATCGCGCTGCCCTTCGAAGACTTGTCGGGGCTGACCACCACCGCTCGCGCCGGCGCGCAGTTCAATGCCCTGCAAGACACCTTCGAGCTGCCGTTCGACCTGACCTGCCCACCGCTGCTGCGTGCGCGCTTGCTACGCCTGGCGCCGGGCGAGCACGTGCTCGGCATCGCCCTGCATCACCTGGTCTCGGACGCCTGGTCGGCCACCATCGCCCTGCGCGAACTGGCCCTGGGTTATGAAGCCCGTTGCAACGGCGCCCCTGCCAAACTGCCGGCCCTGCCGCTGCAATACGCCGACTTCGCCCTCTGGCAGCGCGAACACCTGCAAGGCGCCGAACTCAAGCGCCAACTCGACTACTGGACCACCACCCTCGACCGGCGCGACAGCGACGCCAGCCCGCTGCTGGCCTTGCCCACCGATCATCCACGGCCGTCGGTGCAAAGCTACCGCGCCGGGATCGTGCAGCGTGAACTCAGCGCCGACCTCAGCGCCCGGGTACAGGCCTTTGCCAGTCGCCTCGGCACCACGCCGTTCACCGTCCTGTTCGCCGGTTTCGCCGTGCTGATGCACCGTTTGAGCGGCGATGCCACGGTGCTGGTCGGCACCCCGGTCACCCACCGTGAACAGCCGGGCACTGAAGGCCTGCTGGGCATCCTGCTGAACAACCTGGCGATCCGCGCGGACTTCGAGCCGCAAGCCGGTTTCACTGCCCTGGTCAAACAGGTGGCCGAACGTCTGCGCAGTGGCCTGCTGCACCAGGACCTGCCCTTCGAGCAACTGGTGGACAGCCTGCAACTGCCACGCAGCCTCAGCCATGCGCCGCTGTACCAGGTGATGGTCGCCCAGCAACTGGCCATGGAGTCACGGTTGCGCTTCCCCGGGCTGGCATTCGAAGCGCTGGACACGCCGCTGCGACATTCCGAATGCGACTTGGACCTGCACGTGCTGTGCCCGGCCAATGCGCCGATCCAGCTGGAGTTGATGTTCGCCCTCGATCTGTTCGTCGCCGACAGCGCCCGCCAGACCCTGGCGCGCCTGGAACATCTGCTCGAACACATGCTCGCCGAGCCCCAACGCCCGGTCGCCGCCTTGCCGTTGCTGATGGACGCCGAATGGCAACGCACCGTGGTCGAGTGGAACCGCACCGAGATGGCGGTGCCAACGCACCTGACCTTCGCCCAGTTGTTCGAACAACAGGCCGAACGCACCCCGGAGCGTGACGCCCTGTGCTTCGAAGGCCGCAGCCTGAGCTACGGCGAACTCAACCGGCGCGCCAACCAGGTGGCGCATTACCTGCGCAGCCGGGGCGTCGGCGCCAACAGCCCGGTGGCGCTGTGTGTCGAGCGCTCGCTGGAACTGCTGGTCGGCCTGCTGGGCATTCTCAAGTCCGGTGGCGCCTATGTGCCGCTGGACCCGACCTACCCGGTGGATCGCCTGGCGTACATGCTCGAAGACGCGCAACCGGCACTGTTGCTCGGCCAGCAAGGCCTGTTGGAACAGTTGGGCGCCGAACTGCCGCGCTTGCGCCTGGACAGCGACGCAGCCCTGTTCGCCAACCAGCCGTACAGCAACCCTGCCCCGCTCGCCGGGCCGCAAGACCTGGCCTACATCATGTACACCTCCGGTTCGACCGGTAAGCCCAAGGGCACCCTGGTGACCAACGGTTCGGTGGTCAACCTGGCCTGGGCGCGTATCCATGGCTTGTATCGCCGCTACACCGACCAGCCGATGCGCACCAGCTTCAACTACTCGTTCGCCTTCGACAGTTCGGTGGCCGAGCTGATCCTGTTGCTCGACGGCCACAGCCTGTACCTGACCCCGGAAGACGTGCGTTACGACCCTGAGGCCCTGGCCGGATTCTTCCGCGACACCCGCCTGGACGCCTTCGAATGCACCCCGGCACAGCTCAAGGCCCTGCTCGAAAGCGACGGTGTTCGGCGTGGCGAGGTGTACCTGCCGCGCTTCGTGCTGTTCGGTGGCGATGCGGTGGACGCACAACTGTGGCAACGCCTGCCGTCGATTGTCGGCAGCCGCTTCTTCAACACCTACGGCCCAACCGAATGCACGGTGGATGCCACTGGTTGCGCGGTGGATGACTTCCCGCTGCGGCCAATCATCGGCCGGCCCATCGCCAACGTGCGCACCTACGTGCTCGATGCCTTCCTCAACCCGATGCCGGTAGGCGTCCCGGGGGAACTGCACATCGGCGGTGCCGGCGTGACCCTGGGCTACCTCAACCGCGCCGAGCAGACCGCGAAGGTGTTCATCGAAGACCCGTTCTCCACCGTGGCCGGGGCACGGATGTACAAGTCCGGTGACCTGGTGCGCTGGTTGCCCGACGGCCAGCTCGAATACCTGGGACGCATGGATCATCAAGTGAAGATCCGTGGTTTCCGTGTCGAGCTGGGGGAAATAGAAACCTTGATCGGCGCCCAACCGGGCGTGCGCCAGGCCGTGGTGCTGGCCCGTGAAGACGTGCCCGGCGACAAGCGCCTGGTCGCCTATGTGACGTGCGACCAGCAGGCCGACATCCATGCCTGGCGCAAAGCCATTGGCGCCGCCCTGCCCGACTACATGGTGCCCTCGGCATTCGTACTGCTCGATGAACTGCCGCTGACTGACAACGGCAAACTCAACCGCAAGGCCTTGCCGGCCCCGGACATCCAAGCCGCGCCAGACGCCCTCGATCCGCCCCGCAGCGCCGCCGAACAGCAACTGGCTGCCCTGTGGGCCGAGTTGCTGAAGGTGCCGTCTTCGCAGATCGGCCGTGACAGCCATTTCTTCTACCTCGGCGGCCACTCGCTGCTGGCGGCGACATTGTTTGCCCGCCTGCGCCAACAGTTCGCCAGCGTGCCGCCGTTGCGGGCGGTGTTCGAACACCCGACCCTCGACGCCTTGGCCGCGCTGCTGGGCGATCCCCTGCAAGCCCCGGCGGCGACCTTTGTCCCGGCACCGCGTCCGGCGCGCCTGCCGCTGTCGTTCGAACAGCAACGCTTGTGGTTCCTTGAACAACTGAGCACCGGCGGTGGCGAGTACAACGTGGTCAGCGCCGTGCAACTGGACGGCGAACTCAACGTCCAGGCCCTGCACACGGCCTTGAACAGCGTGGTCCAGCGCCACGAGATCCTGCGCAGCCGCATCGTGCGCGATAGCGACGGCGAGTTGGCGCTGGTGATCGAACCGCAGGTCGATATCAGCGTGCAAGTGACGGCACTGCACGCGACCAGCGACGAGCAATGGCAGCAACTGACCGACGCGGCGATCCACGCAGAAACCGGCCGCCGCTTCGACCTCGCCGCCGAAGTGCCGGTCCGTGCCACGCTATTGCAACGCAGCGGCGCTGCACAGTCGCTGCTGTTGCTCAACGTGCACCACTGCGCCACCGACGACGCCTCCAGCCAGAACCTGCTGGATGAACTGCGACAGTGCTACACCGCCCAGTGCCAGGGCGCCCCGGCAGCACTGCCAGGGCTGGCGCTGCAATACCCCGAGTACGCCCTCTGGCAGCGCGAACCCGGTCAACAGACCGCGTTCAGCAGCCAACTGGAATACTGGCGCAACCAACTGGAGGACGGCGACTACCTGCTGGACCTGCCAACCGAACAGGGCCGGCCAACCCAGCTCGCCCCGGCGGCCGGCGCGGTCCAACTGCAATTGCCGCCCGTCCTGGTGGAACGCCTGCGACAGTTCGCCCAGCACCGCGGCGCCACCCTGTACATGCTCATGCTCGGCGCCGCGCAATTGCTGTTGGGCCGCTACGCCAACCAGCGCGATGTACGGGTTGGCAGCCCGGTGGCCCAGCGTCCATTCGCCGAGCTGCAGCCGCTGATCGGCTGCTTCGTCAACACCGTGGTCATGCGTGCCGACCTCGATCCGGCGCTGGACTTCGAAGGTTTGCTCGACCAGGTGCGCAACCGTGTGCTGGATGCCCAGCAGCATCAGGACGTGCCCTTCGACCAGGTTGTCGAGCATTTGAAGCCTTCGCGCAGCCTCGGCCAGACGCCGCTGTTCCAAGTGTTGTTCGCCATGCAGAACGCCGACTCGTCGAGCCAGCCATGGCCGCAGTTGCGGGTCAGCGAACGCGCCGTGACCGCCCAGGCCACCAAGTACGACCTGAACTGGGAAGTGCATGACGGCGAGGTGCTGTCGGTGTTGCTGGAGTACCGCGCCGCGCTGTTCAGCGAAACCACGGCCCGGCGTTGGCTGGAACAATGGCAACAACTGCTGGAGGCGATGCTCGAAGCGCCACGGACCCGCCTCGGCGATTGGACACCGCTGCCGGCGGCAGAGCGTCACCGCCAACTGATCGAGTGGAACGCCACCGACCGCCACTACAGCGGCCCGACCAACCTGCACACCGCCCTGAGCCAACAAGCAGCCCTGAGCCCCAACGCACCTGCGCTGGTGTTCGAAGGCCAGCGCCTGAGTTATGCCGAGCTGGACCAGCGGGCGCAAGCCGTCGCCCGTGCCCTGCGCGCAACCGGTATAGGCACCGACAGCATCGTGCCGCTGTGCATGGAGCGCTCGGTGGAGATGGTCGTGGCCTTGCTCGGCATCGTCCATGCCGGCGCCGCGTGGCTGCCGCTGGATCCCGAACTGCCTGCCGCGCGCCTGGCGTTCCTGATCGAAGACGCCGACGCCCGGGTCACCTTGACCCAGGCGCAGTGGCTGTCGCGCCTGCCCGCCGAACATGACGCCTGGACGCTGGATGCGTTGCCAATCGCTGAAGTCGCAGAGCCGATCAGCGTCGACGCCAACGACCTGGCCTACGTGCTCTACACCTCCGGTTCCACCGGCCAACCCAAGGGCGTGATGAACGAACACGGCGCCTTGATGAACCGTCTGTACTGGATGCAGGACGCCTTCCCGATCGGCCCGAACGACCGTGTTCTGCAGAAAACCCCGTACAGCTTCGACGTGTCGGTGTGGGAGTTCTTCTGGCCGCTGATCACTGGCGCGACCCTGGTGGTTGCCCGTCCGGACGGTCATCGCGACCCGGCCTACCTCAGCCGGTTGATCCAGCAGGAACGGGTCACGACCTTGCACTTCGTACCGTCGATGCTGCGGGCCTTTGTCGAAGAGCCGAGCCTGGTCAACTGCCAGAGCCTGCGCCAGGTGTTCGCCAGTGGCGAAGCCCTGCCGGTGGACCTGGTCCGGCGCTTCATGGGTCAACACCCGGCGGCGCTGGTCAACCTGTACGGCCCGACCGAAGCGGCCATCGACGTCTCGGTCTGGCGTTGCTCGGCGGACGATGCAATCGTGCCGATCGGCAAACCCATCGCCAACCTGCGTTTGTACATCCTCGACGAAGCCCTGCAACCGCTACCGATTGGCAGCATCGGCGAGCTGTACATCGGCGGCGTCGGTGTGGCCCGGGGTTACCTGAAACGCCCGGACCTGACCGAGGAACGCTTCCTCGCCAGCCCGTTCGTGGCCGGTGATCGCCTGTACCGCACCGGCGACCGTTGCCGCTTCCTGGCCGATGGCAACATCGAGTACCTGGGGCGTCTCGACCATCAGGTGAAACTGCGCGGTCAACGCATCGAGCTGGGGGAAATCGACGCTGCGCTGCTGGCACTGGCCGGTGTTCGCGACGCCGCCACCTTGTTGCTGGACCAGCGTCTGGTGAGTTTCTGGTGCGGTGACGCCGATGAGGTCACCCTGCGTGCCGACCTGAGTGACAGCCTGCCCGCGCACATGCAGCCAAGCCTGTTCGTGCAGCTCGATAACCTGCCGCTCAACAGCAACGGCAAGCTCGACCGCAAGGCATTGGCCGCCACGCCGCTGCCACAAAGCCAAAGCGAGCAGCCGCGCACCGCGCCGCGCACGGTCACTGAAACCGTGCTCTGCGAACTGTTCAGCGAAGTGCTGGGTGGTGCGGAAGTCGGCATCGAAGACAACTTTTTCCAACTCGGCGGCCATTCCTTGCTGGCAACCCGCCTGGTCAGCCGGGTCCGTGAGCGCCTCGGGGTTTCCCTGCCCTTGCCGCTGGTGTTCGCCCAACCGACGGTCGCGGCCCTGGCCGAGCATCTGCGCGCGGCCATGCCCGGTGAGTCGATCAGCGCACAACCGCGCCCGGCGCAATTGCCCCTGGGCCTGGCTCAACGCCGGTTCTGGATGCTCAGCCGCCTGGTACCGGAGTCCCGCGAGTACCACATGCCATTCGCCCTGACCTTGCGCGGCGAGTTGCAGGTCGAGGTCTTGCGCGAGGCCTTTGCGCAGGTCAGCCAGCGCCACCTGGTGCTGCGCAGCCGTATCGTCGAAGTCGACGGCGAGCCGCAATTGCTGATCGACGACCACGGCCCGGCGCTCGCGGTCACTGGCGTTGCAATCCAGGACTGGGCAGCGACCTGTGCCAATGCCCAGAACGCACTGATGACGCCGTTCGACCTGGCCGCCGCGGCGCCTTGGCGGGCGCACCTGCTGCAACGCCAAGGCAGTGACGAGAACCTGTTGCTGGTATGCCTGCATCACAGCGCCACCGACGGCTGGGCCATGCAGTTGCTCATCGACGAACTGACCCAGGCCTACGCCGCCGGCCTGAACGGGCAGTCGCCCGCCTGGGCTCCGCTGGAAATCGACTACGTCGATTTCGCCCTGTGGCAACAGCACCCGGACACCCAGGCCCGGCGCAATGACAGCCTGGACTACTGGAAAAACCACCTGGGCCAGGACGACTACCAGCTCGACCTGCCCATCGACCATCCACGCGGCGCCGAAGCGGATCGCCGCGCCCGGCAACTCACCGTGCGCCTCGGAACCCAGCGCGCCGAAGCCGTCCGGCAGTTCGCCCGTCAGCGCGGCACGACCACCTACGTGGTGCTGGCCACGGCCCTGAGCGCGCTGCTGGCCCGCTACAGCGGTCAGCGGGAGATTCGTCTCGGCACCCCGGCGGACCAGCGTGACCATGGGCAAACCCAGACGTTGCTGGCCTGCCTGGTCAATACCCTGGTGATCCGCAGCGACGTCGACCAACGGGCCCCGGCCGAGCAACTGCTGGCCAGCCTCGAGGCCGACCTGCGTGCAGCCCAAGCCCATGCTGACCTGCCCTTCGCCACCCTGGTCGGTGCCATTGCGCAGAACCGCGACTTGAACCGCACGCCGCTGTTCCAAGTGCTGTTCTCCCTCAACTATGGCCGCATCGACAGCAGCCAATGGCCGGGGCTGAACGTCGAAGAACAGATGCTGCCGGTGATCGACGCCAAGTTTGAACAGAGCTGGGAAGTCCAGGACGACGGCAGCGACATGACGCTGGCGCTGGAATACCAATCGGCCTTGTACGACGAAGCGACGATGCAACGCTGGAGCGCGCAGTGGTGCGCGCTGCTTGACGCCTTGGTGGCCACTCCTGGACGTACCCTGGTCGAACTGTTCCCGCAACAGCAGGATCAGCAGCAACTGGACCGCTGGAACGCCACCGAGCGCCACTACAGCGGCCCGACCAACCTGCACACCGCCCTGAGCCAACAAGCAGCCCTGAGCCCCAACGCACCTGCGCTGGTGTTCGAAGGCCAGCGCCTGAGCTATGCCGAGCTGGACCAGCGGGCGCAAACCGTTGCCCGCGCCCTGCGCGCCGCTGGCGTGGGCACCGACAGCATCGTGCCGGTGTGCATGGAGCGTTCGGTGGAGATGGTCGTGGCCTTGCTCGGCATCGTCCATGCCGGCGCCGCGTGGTTGCCGCTGGACCCGGAGTTGCCTGCCGCGCGCCTGGCGTTCCTGATCGAAGACGCCGATGCCAAGGTCACCTTGACCCAAGCGCAGTGGCTGTCGCGCCTGCCGGCCGGGCATCAGGCCTGGACCCTCGACGCCCTGCCCCAAGCCCCAGCGTTCGAACCTATCACTGTCGAGGCCCACGACCTGGCCTATGTGCTCTACACCTCCGGTTCCACCGGCCAACCCAAAGGCGTGATGAACGAACACGGCGCCTTGATGAACCGTCTGTACTGGATGCAGGACGCCTTCCCGATTGGCCCGAACGACCGTGTTCTGCAGAAAACCCCGTACAGCTTCGACGTGTCGGTGTGGGAGTTCTTCTGGCCGCTGATCACTGGCGCGACCCTGGTGGTTGCCCGCCCGGACGGTCATCGCGACCCGGCCTATCTCAGCCAGTTGATCCAGCAGGAGCGGATCACGACCTTGCACTTCGTCCCGTCGATGCTGCGTGCCTTTGTCGAGGAACCGAGCCTGGTCAACTGCCAGAGCCTGCGCCAGGTGTTCGCCAGTGGCGAAGCCCTGCCGGTGGACCTGGTCCGGCGCTTCATGGGCCAGCACCCGGCAGCGCTGGTCAACCTGTATGGCCCGACCGAAGCGGCCATCGACGTCTCGGTCTGGCGCTGCTCGGCGGACGATGCAATCGTGCCGATCGGCAAGCCCATCGCCAACCTGCGCTTGTACATCCTCGACGAAGTCCTGCAACCGCTACCGATTGGCAGCATCGGCGAGCTGTACATCGGCGGCGTCGGTGTGGCCCGGGGTTACCTGAAACGCCCGGACCTGACCGAGGAACGCTTCCTCGCCAGCCCGTTCGTGGCCGGTGATCGCCTGTACCGCACCGGCGACCGTTGCCGCTTCCTGGCCGATGGCAACATCGAGTACCTGGGGCGTCTCGACCATCAGGTGAAGTTGCGCGGCCAGCGCATCGAGTTGGGGGAAATCGACTCAGCCCTGCTGAACCTGCCGGCCATCACCGGTGCCTGCACCCTGGTCATCGACAACCGCCTGGTGGCGTTCTACAGCAGTAGCGCCGCGCAACCGGACCTCGACACCCAGCTCGCGGCCGAGCTGCCGGCCTACATGGTGCCGGCGGTATGGGTGCAGATCCCGGCCCTGCCCCTGAGCACCAACGGCAAGATCGACCGCAAGGCCCTCGCCGCCCTGCCCTTGCCGAACACCCAGAAGGACTACGCGGCACCGCGCAACGATCTGGAACGCCTGCTCTGCCAGTTGTTCGGCGAGCTGCTCGGCGACACCTTGACCGGTGGCCGTGAAGTCGGCACCTCGGACAGTTTCTTCGCCCTGGGCGGTGACTCGATCCTCGGCCTGAAACTGATCTCGCGCTTGCGTGAACAGGGCTATTCGCTCACCCCACGGGACTTGTTCCGTTCGCCAACCCCAGCGGCCCTGGCCCACGTGACCACGGCGTTGCTGACCCAGGCCGAACAAGGTGACGTGACCGGGCCGATGCCGCTGATGCCATTGCACCAGTGGTTCTTCGACCAGCAGCAGGTCCAGGTCGCGCACTGGAACCAATCGGTACTGGCCGACAGCGACCGTCGCCTGGTGCCGGCCATCGTCCAAGCCACGCTGGATCGACTGGTCGCCCACCACGACGCCCTGCGCTTGCGTTTCACCGACGTCGACGGCCAATGGCAGGCGCACATCGCACCAGTGGCTGCGGCCCAACTGACCTGCTGCGAACGCCCGGAACAACTGCTGCAAGTTGCCCAAAGCCTGGACCTGCAACACGGCCCGCTGTTTGCCGCGGCGCTGCTGGAAGGTACCCCGCAGCGCCTATACCTGGTGGCCCATCACCTGGTGGTGGACGCAGTTTCCTGGACGCCGCTGCTGGAAGACTTCCAGCAGTTGTACCCGGCACTGGAGCGTGGCGAGAGCCCGACGTTGCCGGCGAAAACCACCACGTATCGTCAATGGAGCGAGCACCTGCAAGCCCATGCCGCCAAGGTCGCCGCCGAGCATCGCTACTGGAGTGCCCAGATCGGCGCTAACCAGCCGCCCATGGCCGCGGTCGCCGAACGCCAGACCCTGTCGGCCCGCTGGGACGCCAGCCGCACGCACCAATGGCTGACCGAATCCCATGCGGCTTACCGCACGCAACCGGAAGAACTGCTGATCGCCGCCCTCGCCGCGACCCTGGCCGAGGCCGAACAGCGCAGCGACATCGTGGTGGACCTGGAGCGCCACGGGCGTGACGCACCGTTTGCCGGGCTGGACGTCGGCCGCACCGTCGGCTGGTTCACCACCCTCTACCCACTGCGCGTGAATGCCAGCGGCGCCGCGGGCGATCAAGTGCGCAACGCCAAGCAAGCCTTGCGTGACGTACCTGGCCTGGGCCTCGGCTACGGCTTGCTGCGCCAGCGCGGCGAGTTGCCGGCCAGCCACGGTGATGTGCTGTTCAACTACCTGGGGCATGAGCAAACGCCAGAGGGCTGGTTGCGCGCCAGCAGCCTGACCCCGCCGCCGGACGTGGCCCCGGTGAACCGAGTGACCCACGCCCGTGAAGTGGTGGCCTGGCTGGAGGACGGCGTGTTGCGTGTCGAATGGCACAGCGTCACGCCAAATGCCGACAGCCGCTTGCCCGCTCGTCTGCTGGAACGTTTGCAGGCACTGGTCGAACACTGCCTCGACCCGCAGGCCGGTTCGCTGATGCCCGCGGACTTCCCGCTGGCCAAGGCGCTGAACCAGAAATCCCTGGACAAGCTGCTGGGCAAGCTCAAGACCAAACCCAATTCCCAAAACTAGCGAGCGATGCGGCGCCGCAGGTCTCAGACCGACCGACGCGGCGCCTTGATCGACTCACTTGAGTTTTCAAGACTTTGAAATGGACCAAGCAAGCATGAACAACATCGAAGACATCTACTCCCTTTCGCCGACCCAGCACGGCCTGTTGTTCCACAGCGTCTATGAACCGGATTCGCGGGTTTATTACCAGCAATTGAGCCTGGACATGAACGGCCCGCTGCAACTGAACGCGTTTCGCGCTGCCTGGCAGGCGCTGATGCAGCGCCACGCGGTGCTGCGCAGTGCGTTTCTCTGGGAAGAACTGGACGATGCCTATCAGGTGGTGCAACAGGAAGTCGCCCTGCCCCTGACCGAACTGGACTGGCAAGACCGCGCCGAGCCACAGGCCGCGCTGGAGCAGTTGGCACTGGAGCAGCGGGCGCAACCCCTGGAGCTGAATGACTCGCCGCTGATGCGCGTGTGCCTGGTGCGCCTGGCCCCCGAGCGCTGGCACCTGATCTGGACCTTCCATCACATCCTCATGGACGGCTGGAGCGTCGGCATCGCCGTCCAGGAGTGGCTGGCGCTGTACTACGAACAAGCCCATGGCCGCCCCGCCGACCTCGCGCCGACCCGCCCTTATCGGGACTACATCGCCTGGCTGGCGGAACAGGACATGGTCGCCACCGAAGGCTTCTGGCGCGAGCAGTTGCAGGACGTCAGCGAGCCGACCCCGCTGCCCACCTTCGCCGTACGCCAGGCGGCACCGGCAGGAGCGCCGTTCGCCGAACGGGAAAGTCTGCTGGCGGCCAGCGAAACCGAGCAACTGGCGCACTTCGCCCGCCAGAACGATCTGACCATCAATACGCTGATCCAGGGCGCCTGGGCACTGCTGCTGGGCCAACACGCCGGGCGTGACGACGTGGTCTATGGCGTCACCGTCGCCGGACGTCCGGAGAGCCTGGCGGCAGTGGACAGCACCGTCGGGCTGTTCATCAATACATTGCCGCTGCGTGTGCAATGGGCTGACGAGCCGACGCTGGTGACCTGGCTGCAACACTTGCAGCAAGCCAACAGCGATCTGCGTCACCACGCCTACCTGCCGCTGGGCAAGCTCAAGTCGATGACGCGCATCGCTGCTGAACAGGCGCTGTTCGACTCGATCCTGGTGTTCGAGAACTTCCCGGTCACCGACGCGCTCAACCAGGACACCGGCGGCTTGAGCTTCAGTGCCCCGAGCAGCGACCGGCAGGTCGACGGCATTACCCTCACCCAAGGCCGCAACCACTTCCCGCTGTCGCTGATCGTGGTGCCGGACAAACAATTGCACTACCTGATCAGCTACGACCGCAGTCGCTTCAGCGATGCCGAGGTCGCGGTGTTGTCGGCACAATTGCGCGCCATCCTGTTGGCGATGACGGCGCAAGCGCAGTGCCGGGTCAGCGAGCTTGAATGGCTGAGCCCTGAAGAACGCCAGCAACTGCTCGTGCAGGGTCGCGGCGTGCAACTGCCGGTGCCTGAGGCGTGCCTGCACCAGCGCTTCGAACAACAGGTGGCCGCTCACCCGGAACACCTGGCGGTCCGCGACCGTCAGGTCGCCCTGACCTACCGTGAACTGGACCAGCAGGCCAACCGCCTCAGCCAGTATTTGCGCGCCCAGGGCATCGACCACGACAGCGTCGTGGCACTGGCCCTGGAACGCAGCGCCGAGTTCGTGATTGCCCTGCTGGCCACCCTCAAGGCCGGCGCCGCCTATCTGCCGCTGGACCTCAAGCAGCCCGCCGGGCGCCTGGCCGATGTGCTGGTGGACAGCCGCGCCGCACTGCTGATCGGCGCGTCCGCCTCGCCCCTGCTCAAGGGCCTGGCCGAGCACACGCCGACGCTGTGGCTGGCGGAACAGGCCGAGACCATCGCCTCCCAGCCAGACATGCCCCCGACCGTGGCCCACAGCCCGACTGACGCCGCCTACGTGATCTACACCTCGGGCTCCACCGGCACCCCCAAGGGTGTGGTGGTCGAGCACCAGTCCATCGTCGACTACCTGACGGCGGTGCACGCAGTACTCAATCCACCGCTGGCGGCCCGTTACGGCTTGCTGTCGAGCATTGCCGCCGACCTCGGCCACACCCAGCTGTTCGGCGCCCTGTGCAGCGGCGCCAGCCTGTTGCTGGTGGATGAAGACAGCGGTTTCAGCCCCCTGGCGCTGGCCGAACTCTTCGAGCAACACCCGGTGGATGTGCTGAAGATTACCCCAAGCCACCTGGCCGGTCTGTTGCAGGCGCTTCCCGACGCCCGCCTGTTGCCGCGCGCCCTGCTGGTCTTCGGTGGCGACGCCCTCGGCCCGGCGCTGCTGGAGCAGGTCAACCGCCTGGCCCCAGGGCTCAGGGTGTTCAACCACTATGGGCCGAGTGAAGCGACAGTCGGGGCGATTGCCACCGAACTGCCGGCAGGCCTGCACAGCATCGCCCTCGGCCGGCCGCTGCCGAACCGCCGATTGCAAGTGGTGGATGCCAACGGTCGGCTGGTGCCCACCGGGGTGTCCGGTGAGCTGCTGATCAACGGCGCCCTGGCCCGGGGTTACCTGCACCGCCCGGACCTGACCGCCGAGCGCTTCCACCTCGACGCGGATCAACAACGCTGGTACCGCACGGGCGACCGCGTGCGCTGGCAAGTGGACGGCCAATTGGCGTTCCTCGGTCGGGTCGACAGCCAGGTCAAGATCCGTGGCAACCGCCTGGAGCTGGGCGAAGTCGAGGCGCAGCTCAAACGCCTGTCGCCGCTGATCGAACAGGCGCTGGTCCGCGCTGTGGAACTGGACGGCAGCCTGCGCCTGGTGGCCTACCTGGTCGCCAGCCAGTCGCTGTCCGCCACGAAACTGCGTAACGACCTCGCAGCGCGGGTGCCGGACTACATGGTGCCGGCGCACTTCATCACCCTCGACGAACTGCCCCTGACCCGTAACGGCAAGGTCGATGTCCAGCGCCTGCCGCTCCCGCAAAAGCCCACGGACGACAGCGCCACCCACGTTGCCCCGCGCAATGAAGTCGAAGCGCAACTGGCCGCCATCTGGCAGGAGGTGCTGAAGCTTGAGCGTGTCGGCGTGCATGACAACTTCTTCGCCCTGGGCGGCGACTCGATCATCAACTTGCAGATCATCGCCCGCGCCAACCAGCAAGGGCTGAAACTCACGCCCCGCCAGCTCTTCGAAAACCGCACCATCGCCGACATCGCCCGGGTGCTGGGCGCCGATGCCAGCCAGGGTGTGGCACAAGACATTGCCGATGGCTATGAACTGCCGCTGGCCGCCGGTCAACTGGCGCGCTTGCAACAAGGGCCGTTGCACGCGACTTGGCGTTGCGTGGCGCTGACCCAGGCGATCGACAGCGAGCTGCTGAGCCAGGCCATCGCCGCTTTGCAGCAACACCACCAGGCCTTGCGCCTGGCGCTCAAGGCCCTGCCGGAGGGCGAGTGGCAGCAACGGGTGCTGGTCGCGACCAAGGCCCCGGTCATCACCACCGAAAAACTGGAGACCTGCGCCCCGGCGCAACTGCAAGCCCTGGCCCAGGCCGGTGTCGATGCGCTGGACTTGGACGCCGGCCAAACCCTGCACGCCAGCTTGCTGGAAGTGGGCGGCAAGCACGCCCTGCTGCTGGCCGCTCATCCGCTGTGCCTGGACGAAGCCTCCTGGTCGCTGCTGCTGACTGACCTCAACCTGGCCTTGGCGCAACTGCGTTATCAGCGGCCGGTGCGCCTGTCCTACGCCGGTGGTGACTTCACCCAGTGGACACGGCACCAGCAAGCTCACGCACAGGGCGATGCCCTGGACGACGCCTGGGAGCACTGGCTGCAATACGCCGGTCTGGAACCGCTGCAACTGCCTGACAGCCAGCAGCCGGCCAGCGTGATCGAACAGACCCTGGCGGCCGCCACCTCAGGCGAACTCAAGCGCCTGGGCGAAGTGCTGCAACTGGACTGGAACAGCCTGTTGGCCGCAGCCGTGGCCGAACAGTACCGTGAACTGTGCGGCAATGGCCTGATCGCGCTGAGCGTGCACGGCGCCCGGCCGAGTGTCGAGCGCTTGCCGGTCGCGGCGCCGATTGCCGTGGCCGACCTCGACCCGGCACGCATCATCGGGCCCTTGGCACTGGCGGTGCCTTATTTCCTTCAGCCCGAAGGCGACAGCCTGCTGCAACGCTTGCAGGCACTGGCCGCGCAGATGCGCGCCTACCCGCAACACGGCGTCGACTATGGCGCCCTGCGCTACCTGTCGGACAACACCTACCTGCAAGAACCGCTGCGTGACCTGCCGACGGCCTCGGTCGCCATTCGCTGGCTGGGCAACCTCGACAGCCATCGCGAAGAGCGCGGCATCCTGGCCCAGGTCGAAGCCGCGAGCCCGTCGGCGGCCTCGCCTTGCCCACTGACCCTGGACGCCTGGTGGCAGGATGACTGCCTGCACCTGCGCAGCCAGGGCACCCTCGCCGCCGACTGGGCACCGCGCCTTGCTCAACGCTTGAGCGAACTCGCCGGACTCGTCGCCACACCGGACCTGCGCCCTGCCAGCCAGGCGTTTCCACTGTGCCACAAGCAAGCGGCGACCCTGGCGGCCGAGCCGCTGGACTGGTTGAACATCGAAGACGTCTACCCGTTGTCGTCGATGCAACAAGGCATGCTCCTGCACACGCTGTTGCAACCCCACAGCGGCATCTACCTGATGCAACAACGCTACAGCTGGGACGGGGTATTGCAACGCCCGGCGATGGAAGCTGCGTGGCAGTTGTTCCTCGAGCGCCATCCGATGATGCGGACCGCCTTCTGGTGGCAGGACGACCATGAGCCGCTGCAATGCGTGTACCGCCAGACCCACCCGGCGTTCGACTGGCAGGACCTGCGTCATCTCGACGAAGAACAGCAGCGCCTGGCCATGGACCAGGCCCTCGAAGCACAACGCCTGCAAGGTTTCGACATGGCCGCTGCGCCACTGACCCACCTACGGGTGTTCCAACTCGACGAGCGACGCTTCGCCGTGGTGCGCAGCTTCCATCACATCCTGACCGACGCCTGGTGCTTCGGCCTGCTGATGGAAGACCTGCTGGCGATCTACCAGGCCATCGTGCGCCAGGAACCTGTGGCCCGTCCGCGCTTGCGCTCGTTCCGCGGCTACATGAGCTGGCTGGAACGCCATGACATGGCCGCCGCACACGCGTTCTGGCAAGCCGAAATGGCCGGTTTCAGCGAGCCGACGCCACTGCATGTGGACAGCCCCGCAGCCGGCCCGGAACAGGCGCCGGAACAGGTCGGCGACTTCGACCAGACCCTGAGCATCGCCCAGACCCAGCGTCTGCAGCAGCTATGCCAGCAATACCAACTGACCCCCAACACCTGGATTCAGGGCGCCTGGGCGCTGTTGCTGTCGCGCTACAGCGGCAACCGCGACGTGCTGTTCGGCGTGACCGTCGCCGGCCGCCCGACTGACCTCGCCGGTGTAGAAGAAATGGTCGGGCTGTTCATCAACAGCTTGCCACTGCGCATCGATGTCGACCCACAAGCGCCAGTGGCCGACTGGTTGCAGGCGCTGCTGTCCCACAACGCGCAATTGCGCGAACACGAAAGCGCGTCGCTGGTGGACATTCAGCGTTGCAGCCAAGTGCCGCGCGGCCAGCAGTTGTTCGACAGCCTGGTGGTGTTCGAGAACGCGCCACTGGATATCAGCAGCGTGCAACTGGATGCCTTCAGCATCGACATCTACGAAGACCGGGTTCACACCAACTTCCCGATGACGGTGGTGTTGTACCCCGGCGACCGCCTGGGCATTCGCTTGTCCTACGACAGCATGCGTTTCAGCACTGACACCGTGCAGCGCATGCTCGGGCACCTGGTGCAGTTGCTTTCGGGCATGCTGGAGGCACCGCAGGCGCCCCTGGGCAGCCTGCACATGCTGCCCGAGGCGGAACGCCGGCAGTTGCAGATCGACTGCAACCGCAGCGACGTCGACTTCCCACTGGAGCGCGGCTATGCGGCGCTGTTCGCTGAACAAGTGCGCAGCCGCCCGCAGCACTTGGCCGCGGTATGCCGGGGACAATCGCTGACCTACGCCGAACTGGATCGCCGCGCCAACGCCATCGCCCATGCGCTGCAAGCCGCCGGGGCCGGCCCGGAAACCCTGGTGGCGCTGTTCGCTGAGCGTGGCCTGGCCTTGCTGACGATGATGATCGCCACGCTCAAGGCCGGCGCCGCGTTCCAGGCGTTGGATATCCAACAGCCTCATGCCCGCCTGGCGGAGCTGCTGGCCCTGGGCGAAGCGCCGCTGTTGCTGGTGTGCGAGCACGCGACCTCGGCACTGGACAACGTCCTGCCGCAGATGCGCCAGCAACCCACCTGCCTGATCGCCCAGGCACTCTGGCAAGGCCGCGAACAGCCGCCGGTCAGCTATGTGCACAACCCGGATCAACTGGCCTACGTGATCTTCACCTCCGGTTCCACCGGCACGCCCAAAGGTGTGATGGTCGAACAACGCGGCATGCTCAACAACATGTTCGGCAAGGTCCCGAGCCTGGGCCTGGGTGAGCACGACCGGATTGCCCAGACGGCTTCGGCGGCGTTCGATATCAGTGTGTGGCAATTCCTCGCCGCACCGCTGTTCGGCGCCACCGTGCACATTCTTCCCGATGCCCAGGCCCACGACCCTGTGGCCTTGCTCGATGCGGTTCAAGAACAGCAACTGACGCTGCTGGAAACCGTACCGGCGCTGATTCGCGGCATGCTCCAGGAAAGCCAGGCGCACCACAGCCTGGCGAGCCTGCGCTGGCTCCTGCCTACCGGTGAGGCATTGCCACCGGCCCTGGCGCGGGACTGGTTCGCACGCTTCCCGGCCATCCCGTTGATGAACGCCTACGGACCCGCCGAATGCTCGGACGACGTCGCCTTCTACTCCATCACCCAAGCCCCGGCCGACGACTGCCTGCACATGCCCATCGGCAAGCCGACCGCCAATAACCAGGTGTTCGTCCTCGACTCGGCGCTGCGCATGGTCCCCATCGGCGTACCCGGCGAGTTGTGCATCGGCGGTGTCGGCGTAGGTCGCGGCTACCTGCGCGACCCGCAACGTACCCGCGAAGCCTTTGTGCCGCACCCGTTCCAGGCCGATGCGCGCCTGTATCGCAGCGGTGACATCGGCCGGATGCGCGCCGACGGCGTGATCGAGTACCTCGGCCGTCGCGACCAGCAAGTGAAGATCCGTGGCCACCGCATTGAACTGGGCGAGATCGAAAACCGCCTGATGCAACACCCGGCGGTGGACAGCGCGGCGGTGCTGGCGCTGCCCGACGCCCGCGGTGCGTTGCAACTGGTGGCTTGGTATGTGCTCGACGAAGCGGTCGACCTGGGCGGTGAGTCCGCGCAACAGGTCTTGAGCGCTTACCTGGGCCAGCAACTGGCAAGCTACATGGTCCCGGCCCGTTGGCTGGCCCTTGCGCAATTGCCGCTGAACGCCAATGGCAAGGTCGACCGCCGCGCCCTCGCCGCCCTGGATGTGCCCCAGGACGAGACAGCGCAGGCGCAAGGCATCGCACCGCGTACGCCAACCGAGACAGTGCTCGCCGAACTCTGGCAGGAAATCCTTGGCCTGGACGATGTCGGTGTGCATGACGACTTCTTCGCCATCGGCGGTCACTCGCTGCTGGCCACCCAGGTGTTGTCGCGGATTCGTCGACGGTTGAACGTGAACCTGCCACTGCGCACGCTGTTCGAGCGCGGCACCCTCGAACAATTGGCCGAAGCGGTCGATCAGCAGCGCAACGCCCAGACCGAAGCCGACAGCGACAGCGAGATGACCCTGGCGCCGCGCAACCAGCCGTTGCCGCTGTCCTACAGCCAGCAACGGTTGTGGTTCCTGGATCGCTTCGAAGGCCCCAGCGCCGCCTACAACATGACCACCACCGTCAGGCTGCGTGGCGCGCTGGACATCGCAGCGCTGCAAGCGGCGTTGCAGGCAGTCTTCGAGCGCCATGAATCCTTGCGCACGGCGTTCCACCTCCACGGCGACCAGCCTTGCCAGGTCATCAGCCCGGCGCCTGTGGTGGACTTGACGCCGACCGAGCTGAGTCACCTCGACAGCAAGCAGCAGGCGCCAACCCTGCAACGCCTGATCTCTGAACAGGCCGCTCGCCCGTTCGATCTGCAACAGGCACCAATGCTGCGCGCCAACCTGCTGCGCCTGGGGGCCGATGATCATGTGCTGCAACTGGTGCTGCATCACATCGCCACCGACGCCTGGTCCATGGGCATCCTGATGCAGGAGCTGATCGTCGGGTACCAGGCCCGTACCAGCGGCTCGACACCGGTGCTGCCGGTGCTGCCGATCCAGTTCGCCGACTATGCCTACTGGCAACGCAGCGAAGCGCAACAGCGCCTGCTGGCAAGGGCCATCGACTATTGGCGCCGCCAGCTCGACGGCGCGCCAACGCTGATCCCGCTGCCGCTTGACCAGCCACGCCCGGCGCGCCCCGACTACCAGGGCGCGGCGCTGGAGCAACGCTTCACCGCGGCCCAGACGCAGGTGCTCAAGGCCTATGCGCAAGCGCAACGGGCGACGCTGTTCATGGTCTTGCTCAATGCCTTCAACAGCCTGTTGCAGCGCGCCACCGGGGCCAACGACTTCATCGTCGGCACCGACCTGGCCAACCGCGAACATCCGGCCCTGGAACACCTCATCGGCTTCTTCGTCAACGTGTTGCCGATCCGTGCCCGCCTGAGCGAGGGCGAAACCTTTGACGTCCGCCTGCAACGCTTGCGCGAGGATTGCCTGTCGGCGTTCCAGCACCAGCAGGTGCCGTTCGACAAACTGGTCGAGGAGTTGCAGCCGCCGCGTACGCCGGGGGTCAACCCACTGGTCCAGGTGCTGTTCGTCATGCAGAACACACCCAGCGGCAATGCCAGCCTGCCGGACCTTGAGGTGGAGCACTTGGTATCGCCCCAGGAAAGCAGCAAGTTCGACCTCGCTGTGTTCGTCGAAGAGGACGAGGAACAAGGCCTGAACGTGCGCTGGGTGTATCGCACCAGCGTGTTGCAGGCGCAGACCGTCCAGCGCCTCGAACAAGGCTTCGAGCACCTGCTGAAGCAGCTCGTCGCGGCCCCGGCGCAGGCGCTGGACCTGTGGTCGTGGCGCCTTGAAGGCAGCAACGCTGGCGCCACGCCTGATTTGCCGCTCGACGACGCCTCGGCCCGTAGCGCGCGCAAGCAGTCGAAACTGAGCAAGCTCAAGCAGACTCGTGCAACCGCCGTGAGCCAGGTGGCCCACGAGCAGGTCCGTGCCCGCACCCTCAACGCCGGGCAGGCCTTGCCATTGGTGATCGAGCCGTTGCTCGGCGACCTGGACCCGGTGCACTGGGCGCTGCAAGCCCGGGAATGGATCAATGCCCAGTTGTTGACCCACGGTGGCCTGCTGTTCCGGGGTTTCAACCTGCCGGACGCTGGCGCTTTCGAACAATTCGCCCAGGCCATCGAACCCGACCTCTACGGGACCTACGGCGACCTGCCGAAAAACACCTCGGGCAAGAACATCTACCACTCCACGCCGTACCCGGAACAGCACATGATTCTCTTCCACAACGAGAGCTCCCATCTGCCGCAGTGGCCACGCAAGCAGTGGTTCTATTGCGAAACGCCGGCACCGCGCGGCGGCTGCACGCCCATCGTCGATTGCCGGAAAGTGTTGGCGCGCTTGCCCGAGGACATCGTCGCTCGCTTCAAGGCCCTGGGGCTGCTTTATGTGCGGCACTTCACCGACAAGCTGGATGTACGCTGGCAGGACTTCTTCAAGACCGAACAGCGCGAGGAAGTCGAGCGCCAATGCCTGGCGTCGGGCATGCGCTGGGAATGGCTGGGGACCGACAACCTGCGGATCGCCCAGCATTGCCCGGCCATCGTCGCGCATCCCGAGACCGGTGAACTGTCGTTCTTCAACCAGGTGCAACTGCACCACACCGCCTGCCTGGAGCCGGAAGTGCGCAGCAACCTGATCAGCCTGTTCGGCCCCGGGCACCTGCCCCGCAACGTGTACTACGGCGACGGCAGCGTGATCGAAGACGCGGTGATGCAAGTGATCGGCGAAGCTTATGAAGACTGCGCAGTACGTTTCAGTTGGCAAAAGGGTGACATGGTGATGCTGGACAATATGTTGGTGGCCCATGCCCGGGACCCCTTCGAGGGCGAGCGCAAGATCTGTGTCGCCATGGGCCAGATGATGCGCCGTGAACAATTGACCGGCTGCCTGCCCGAAGCACAGCCGTCGCCGGCGGCGGAGGTGCAGGCATGAGCGCCTTCGAAAAACGTGAAGAAGCCTTCGCACTCTCGCCCCAACAACGCAGCCAGTGGTTGGCGGGGTCGCCAGCAGCGCGCCTGGAACTGGAAATAAAAGGTCCGTTGGCCCTGGAACGTCTGCAGCAACGACTCGTCGCCCTGAGCGCCTGCCACGAGGCCTTGCGCCTGCGGGTGCGGCCTGAGCCTGGCTTGCTGATGCCATTGCAAGTGATCGAATCCACCGTCATGGCCGCGAACGCCTTCAACGTCGAGGTGCAAGCAATCGGCGCCGATCGCCACCAGGTGACGCTGCAATTGCCGGCACTGAGCGCCGATCGCGGAACCTTGCTGCGCCTGGCGCAGGCATTGGGCTCGACCGATGCGCCATCGGTGGATGACGAAGCCATGACCTATACCCAGTACAGCGCCTGGCTCTACGAATTGCAGGCCGATGAAGACGCCGAGCCTGGCCGACGCTTCTGGGCCAGCCAGGCCCTGGACGAGCCGGCCGCCAGCGAATTGCTCTACCGCCAGGTACGCAGCGACCGCCCGGACGCCCCGGTCACCACTCGCCTGGACGCCAACCCGTCGGTGAGCATGGCCCTGGACAGCTTTTGCCAGCGTCACGACGCATCGCCCGAGCAGGTCTTTATAACGGCCTGGGGCGTGCTGTTGCAGTGCCTGAGTACCGGCGACAGCCCGGCACTGACCTTGAACTGGGTCCACGATTGCCGCGACGACTATGAAGAACTCGCCGACTGCTGGGGCTTGTTCGCCAAGCCCCTGCCCCTGCGCTGGCAACCGGCGGCGGACAGCCATTTTGCCCAGGCGCTGGCGAACCTGCAGGTGCTCTGCGAACAAGCCACGGAATGGCAGGAATACTGCGGCGTCAGCGCTGCACAGCCGGGCGACGCCTCGCAGTACGGTTTCCAGTGGGGTGGGCAGTTGCCCGATCGGCTCGACACTTTGGGCAGCCTGGCATCGACGCTCACCGTGCTGGACGCACAGGCCATCCCCGCGGGCATGGAGTTGCTGCTGGTGGCCGAAACCACCGCTGGCGGCTATCGCCTGAACCTCTGCCACCTGCCGAGCCGCTACAGCGAGCAAGCCGCCCTGATCTTGCTGGAGCAGTTCCAATCGCTGCTGCTCGATGCCCTCGCCAACCCGGGCAAGCCCTTGGCCGAGCTGTCATTGCAGTCGCCGAGTTTCACCGCGACGCTGGCCGCCCTGCAGGCGCCAGTCGACGTCGCGGCGCTGCCGTTTAGCAGCGTGCCGGCGAGCTTCGATGCGTGTGCTGCGCAGTTCCCCGAGCGCTTGGCTCTGCGCGACCACTGCGGGCCACTGAGCTACGCCCAATTGCAGGCCCGCAGCAGCCAACTGGCGCATTACCTGCGCGCTCAAGGCGTGGGTCGCGAAGACCGCGTCGCCTTGTACCTGGATCGCTCTTCGCAGATGGTCCTGGCCATGCTCGCCGTGCTCAAGAGCGGCGCGGCGTTCGTTCCCCTGGACGTGCATCAGCCGGCACAGCGCTCCCTGGCCATCCTGCAACAGGCGCAGCCGGTCTTCATCCTGAGTGGTTCGGCCGGCAGCGCCCCTGCGTTGCCCGCCATCGGCAGCCTCGACCTGCGGGATGAAGCGACCTGGCAGCAAGCACCCACCACGCCAGTCGACGTCGAGATCCAAGCCCAGGACGCGGCTTACGTGCTGTTCACCTCCGGCAGCACCGGCACACCCAAAGGCGTTATCGTCGAGCATTGGCAGCTCGCCAGTTATGTCGCCAGCGTGTCCCGCCGCCTGGCGCTGGCACCCGGCGAACGCAGTGCGGTGGTCACTTCCCTGGCGGCCGACCTGGGCTACACGTTGCTGTTCCCGGCACTGCTCAGCGGCGGCGAATTGCACCTGCTGGACAAGGAAACGGCGATGGACGCCCAGGCCTGGGCTGCCTGGCAGGCGCGGTACCCGATCGACCACCTGAAGATCGTGCCGTCGTTGCTCGACGCCTGGTTGATTCACGCCCAAAGCGCTGCCGTGTTGCCACGCACGCAATTGATCCTCGGTGGCGAAAGCTGTTCGCGGCGCCTGTTGCAAAGCATTCGCGACCTCGCGCCGACGCTGGCGGTCTTCAACCATTACGGCCCGACCGAAACCACCGTTGGCGTGGTGATGCACAAAGCCGAGCCGACCATGGATTATCGCCGCCTGCCGCTGAGCGACCGTCTCGACGGCATGCGTCTGTACCTGCTCGACGAGCAGCAAGCGCTGGCCGCCCCCGGCCAGAGCGCCGAGCTGTATATCGCCGGCCCGCAACTGGCCCGCGGTTATCTGGACACGCAACAAAACGCCGGGCGTTTTATCGAACTGGCGCAACTGCCTGGCGAACGCCTCTATCGCACCGGCGATCTGGCCCGCTATCGCCATGACGGCAGCCTGGAAATCACCGGACGCGCAGACCGCCAGGTGAAAATCCGCGGTTTCCGTGTGGAACTCGACGAGATCCAGGCGCAGATGACCGGCCTTCCCGGTGTAGCCCAGGCTGCCGTGGAATGCATCCCCCGGGGCGAGCTCGGCCAGCAACTGTTCGCGTTCATGACCCTGGCGCCCGGGCACTCGACCACGGTCGCCCGGCTGCACGGCCAGGCCCAGGATTGCTTGCCGGACTACATGCTGCCCACCCTGCGGATCGTCGAAGCATTGCCACTGATGGGCAACGGCAAGCTCGACCGCAAGACCCTGCAGCAATGGGCCGATAAAGTTCTCGAAACAGTCGGCAGCGCCTTGCCGCGCACACCGCTGGAAGCCCTGCTCGCCGACGTCTGGGCGCAGGTGCTGGGCCTGGAGCGGGTGGGCATCGACGATGACTTCTTCGAGCTGGGCGGCCACTCCCTGGCAGCAGTGACCCTTGCCAGTCGCTTGCAGACCGCGCTTTCGGCACCGGTGACGGTCAATGCGGTGTTCAACGCCCCGAGCGTCTCGGCGTTTGCGGCGCTGGTACAGGCCGAGCTCAAGCTCTCGCCGCTGGTCCGGCTGTCGGCGCCCAACGCCGTTGAAACCGCCAACCTGTTCTGCTTCCACCCATCCACCGGTCACGTGCAGGATTACCGCACGCTACTGGCGCCGCTTTCGGGCTGGCATCTGTGGGGCTTGCAGGCGGCGTACCTGAGCGACGACAGCACAGCGCTGGGCGGCGATATCGAGAGCCTCGGCGCGCTTTATGTCGAACACCTGCGCCAGCGGCAACCGCAGGGGCCTTATCACCTGCTGGGCTTTTCCCTCGGCGGCCTGCTCGCGATTGCCGCGGCCGCTCGCCTGGAAAACCAGGGTGAAGAAGTGGCGTTTCTCGGTATCATCGACTCGCAATACCAGCGTCAGGCGCCGGAAGACAGTGTCGAAGCACTGCTGGAATCGGCTTCCCAAGCAGTGACACCGGACAGCCAGGCAGTGTTGCGCCAGTTGCCGCCGCCGATCATGGCCGCTTTGCTGGCGCAACTGGACGCCCTGCCTCCAGCGGCACGCCTGCCGGAACTGGTCCAGTGGGCACGGCAACAAGGCCTGCAACTCGATGGCGACAGTTGGGAGCATTTGCAAACGCGGCTGCGCTACCAGCAGCATACGCAGCATCTGCTGGCGACTTTCCAGCCTGCCCGGCTAAGTTGCCCGGTGCATGTCTGGTGGGCCAGCGACACCCTCGCCCAGCCTGACTTCGCCGACCCGCAGTGGGAACGCTTGAGCAGCGGTCCGTTGACCCGCGAGGTCATCGTCGCACAACACCTCACCATCCTTGAGCAACGCGCCTTGCATGAACAATTGGCGGCGCGCCTCACGGCCATTGCTACACACGGAGCGGTTTGAAATGGATCTGTTGTTACTCATGGCTAAACGCTCATGGCGCGCACTGCTGGTGGCGACCCTGACGGGGCTGACCTGCGGCCTCGCAGCGGCCGGCCTGATCGCCAACATCAACCACAGCCTGGAGGTGTTCGATAAGCTGCGCCCAGTGGATGGCCTGCTCTTCGCCGGCCTGGTGGTGTTGGTCGCGGTGTCGCGGATAGTCTCCGACATCAGCCTGCTACGCCTGGGCCAGGCCGCGGTCAACGACATGCGCCTGCACCTGAGCGCCAAGCTGATCGACACGCCCTACGCGCAATTGCAGCGCCTGGGCAAACATCGCCTGCTGGCAATGCTCACCGACGATACGCAAACCATCAGCCAAGCGGTGGAGTTGGTGCCGATCCTGCTGGTCAACGTCGGGATCATCGTCGCATGCCTGGGCTACCTGGGCTGGCTCAGCATGCCGCTGCTGGGCCTGACGCTGCTGCTGATCGCCCTCGGCAGCCTGAGCTTTCACTGGCCGCAACGCCGGGCACTGACCTCGATTTCCCGCGCTCGCGAGCTCAAGGACCAGTTGTTCAATCAATACCGCCTGCTCACCGATGGCAGCAAGGAACTGCAACTCAACCATCCGCGCCGGCAGCACTTCTTCACCCGCCTGCTGATACCGGTGAGCCAGCAATATCGCCGCGATTTTGTCCGGGGCATGAGCATCTACGCCCTGGTCCTGAACTGGGGCAATGCGGTGTTCTACATGCTGATCGGCGTGGTGCTGTTCGCCGCGCCGCACTTCATCGAGCTGGGCGTGAGCCTGGTCACCGGCTATATCCTGGCGATCCTCTACATGATCACGCCGCTGTCGGAACTGATGCACGCCTTGCCGACCCTCGGCCGGGCCAGCGTGGCGCTGAACAAGATCCGCGCCCTGGAAGGCGAGATGCAAACCGCCGACGAGGCCCTCGACACGATCTCGCCAACCCAGGTTCGCAGCCTGGTGTGCCGCCAGGTCACTCACACCTATTACCGCGAGCGCGAGGACGGTCATTTCACCCTGGGCCCCATCGACCTCACCCTCAATGCCGGCGAAGTGGTGTTCATCACCGGCGGCAACGGCAGCGGCAAGACGACCCTGGCCTTGTTGCTGACCGGGCTGTACCGGCCGGAAAGCGGCGACATCATGCTCGACGAGCAAGTGTCTTCGAGCAATGACAACCACCATTACCGACAGCACTTCTCGGCGATCTTCACCGACTTCTGCCTGTTCGAAAACCTGTTCGATGGCGACGATCCACACCTGGTGAAACAGGCCCAGGACTACCTGGTGCACTTGCAACTGGACCACAAGGTGAAAATCGAGGAAGGCAAGCTGACAACGCTGGCGCTGTCCACCGGGCAACGCAAGCGCCTGGCGCTGCTCAGCGCGTACCTGGATGATCGTCCCTGCTATCTGTTCGACGAATGGGCCGCCGACCAGGACCCGGTGTTCAAGCACTTTTTCTACACCCGGATCCTGCCGGACCTGCGCAAGCGCGGTAAATTACTGATCGTCATCTCCCATGACGACGCCTACTTCGGCCTGGCCGACCGGCTGATCCGCATCGAACATGGCAAGCTCAGCGAAGTCGCCCCGCAGGCTGATGCGATGCCCGTGGCCGAAATGCTGTCTTGAGGAAGCCCTGAACATTGTGGGTAATGCTGTTCACTTACGGCGCTTCTTTCAGAAATGGAAAGCGTCGTTTTTTTGATAAAGCTACTCGCCTTTTTTCCGGACGGATGGTGTGTATATCCGTTGCTGCGGTAACGGCGGCTGGCGGTTCCGCCCTGACGGCGGGTCACTTTTGGAAGAGCCGGGAGCCGGACCAGCCAAAAGTAACCAAAAACGCTTTGCCCCACCACTCGGTGCCTCGCTAGGGCTCGGCATGCCCTCACTCCGGCCAGCGTGGTTTAACGGGGCTCTCAGATCAAGATCTAAAGCAAAGCAAAAGCGGGGCATGTCCAGCATCTATGTGACTGCGCCACGGCTATCGCGAGCAGGCTCGCTCCCACAATGGGCCGCAGTGAACACAGAACTCATGAACACCCAAGATCACCTGTGGGAGCAAAGCTTGCTCGCGATGAGGCCAGCAAACCCAACATCCATGCGACTGAGCCACCGCCATCGCGAGCAAGCTTTGCTCCCACAGTTCTGATGGGTGTATGACCGGGAGAACCAGGTCGGCTGTTAGGCCGCCTCGCGGTGGACGTTGATCTCGGCGCCCCGTTAACCACGATGGCCGAACGCAGGCATTGCGCAGTGGGCATCCCGGCATGGATGCCGGGATAGCCGCGCTGGGCCCAAGGATGGCCCTTCGCGGCGGCCCACGGAGCAATGCCGGAGTGAGGGCACACCGAGCCGAAGCGAGGTGCCAAGTGGTGGGGCAAAAGCGTTTTGCTTACTTTTGACTGGGCCGGCTTCCGGGCTTTTCAAAAGTGAGCCGCCGTCAGGGCGGAACCCTAAGCAGCCGTTACCGCAGCAACGGATATGCACCCAATCCAATCCAATCCAACCCCAAAAGAAAACGACGCGCCCCCCCCTACTCATAGATGTAATGCAGATAGCTCACCTGCTCCGCCACCGGCAGGCGGTGCAGCTTGGGGCAGGATTCGCAGAGCACTGGCGGTTGGCCTTCGACCGGCTCATGCAGCTGGTAATGCAGGCAGCAATGCCGGCGCAGGGGCAAGCACGGGCAAATCTGCGGCGCCGGTGATTCGACCATGCGTTGCAGGCCTCGCAGCTTCAAGCGTCCGTTGTTCACCGTGACGTGTTCCAGCCACTGGTGCGCCTCGGCGAAGCCGTCCCTGGACAGGTCGGGGTCCATCCTGGCGAACGCGCCGTCCCAGATGGCGACGAAGTTGCCCCACAATATCTTCGGGGCCAGGCCACCGGCGGCAGCCAAGGTGCTGAACAGCGGCGCCAGGTGCTCGTGGATCAATCGCGACCAGTACGCGGCACGATCATCCGCACCCAAGGCCGACAGCCCGGTGGCCAGGCCCAGTGCCGCAGGTTGACCGTCGTCGTGCAGCAGCAGCGCGTCTTCGCCCCAGAACTCGATGGCGCAATGACGCGTCAGCACGCAGGCCAGGGTGGCCGGCAGGACAATACTCATGTAGTTCATCGACCACTGCGAGACCACGGCGGCGCGGTTCACCCCCGGGTAACGCAGGGCAAACCGGCTCAGCAAGGGTTGCAGTACGGCAGGGTCGGCAAGCTGGCTCAACGCGATGGCAGGCTGGTCGCCAGGTGCCTGCCGGATAACCCGCTGTATCGGCGGCCAGGCCTGGTTAAGCCATTCTGGAAATTCGATAACGGGGCTCCCGTGGCTTTCCCTAATTAATGCAAACGATTAGCATTGGCTGATCCTATCCTCCCGCCCTTGCAAACTCAACGTCGTTAGCGACCAGGCTTACCAAGACCACATGCACACACTTCGCAATTTCTGGCGTCTCGCGCGGCCTTTCTGGGCCTCCGGGGAAAAGTACCCGGCCCTGTTGCTGCTGTTGGCCACCGTGCTGATGACCCTGTGCCTGGTCGGCGTCAATATCCTCACCAATTTCTGGAACCTGCACTTCTATAACGCCTTGCAGGCCCTGGACTATCACGGTTTTCTGATCGGCAGCCTGCAATTCATCCTGCTGCAGATCGGCACGGCCGCCTTTACCGTGGGCGCGTTTCACTTCCAGCAGAAGCTGACCATCCGCTGGCGGCGCTGGGCGACCCGCAACTTGCTCGATCAATGGCTGGGCAGCCAGCGCTACCAGAAGCTGAAACTGACCGAAACCGAGGTCGACAACCCTGATCAGCGGATCGCCGAGGACATCGACTTGTTTATCGTCAAGTCGCTGAAGTTGAGCCTGGGCCTGTTGACGTCGGTGGTGTCGCTGTTTTCCTTCCTGCATATCCTCTGGCAGGCCTCCAGCCTCGTCAGCGTGCCGTTCAACGACCAATCGGTGGTCATTCCGGGGCTGCTGGTGTGGGTCGCCCTGGTGTATGCGCTGGCGGGCACCGGCCTGGCCTTCTGGCTGGGCCGCGCGCTGCCCAGCCTCAATTTCATGCAACAGCGGCGTGAGGCGGATTTTCGCTTCTCGCTCATCCGCCTGCGGGAGAATGCTGATTCGGTGGCGCAATACCGGGGTGAAGTCGTGGAGAACGAACGCTTCAACCGTCGCCTGGAGGCGGCGCTGGAGAACTTCTGGGCGCTGGTGAAGAAACAGAAGCTGATCATGGGCTACTCGACCTTCTACTTGCGCAGCGCGACGGTCATCCCGATGTTCATCATGGCCCCACAGTTCTTTGCCGGCGCCTTTCCCCTCGGCCGTCTGACCCAAATAAGCGCGGCCTTCGGCGAAGTGCACGCGGCCATCGCCTACCTGGTGAGCGTGTTCCCGGAGCTGTCGGAATGGAAGTCGGTGATCGACCGGCTGGTCGGTTTCCAGGAGCGCCTGGATAACGTCGAGGTCAAGTCCCAGGTCAGGCACGAGCAACAGGCCAGCGGCCTCGACATCAAGGACCTGGACATCTGGCTGCCGAACGGTCGGCCATTGTTCAAAGGCTTCAACCTTTCCCTCAAGCCCGGCGACAGCCTGATGATCAGCGCGCCGTCCGGCTACGGCAAATCGACGCTGATCCGCACGATTACCGGGCTTTGGCATCACGCTCGCGGTTCAAGTAGCTATGACCGTGAGCGCGCCCTGACACTTTCGCAAAAACCCTACCTGCCGTTGGGCAGCCTGCGCGAGGCGCTGTGGTATCCCAAACCGCCCCGCCGCGAAGAAGATGCGGCGCTGCGCCAGATCATGGAGCAAGTCGGCCTGCAACACCTGGCCGATCAGTTGGAGGAGGAACGGGACTGGACGCAGACCCTCAGCGTCGGCGAACAGCAACGCTGTGCATTCGTCAGGGCCCTGCTGACCCGACCTGCGGTGCTGTTTCTCGACGAGAGCAGCTCGGCGCTGGATGCGGCAAACGAAGCGCGCTGCTATCAACTGCTCAAGCAAACGCTGCCGGACACGATCCTGATCAGTGTCGGGCACAGCGCCTCCCTGGAGCACTTCCATTGGCAAGTCCTTGAATTGCGGGACGAGGCGCAGTGGGTGCATCGCAAGGTCAAACAAGCGGTGTGAGCCCAATAGAGCAAACGCTGAATAACCTGTGGCGAGGGGATTTATCCCCTCGCCACAAAGCCCCCTGTGCACCTATCAATCTAGGCACCATTCGCCCATTGGCATGCAGGTTTTGTGGTCTATAGTTCCTGACATATCCAGAGTTTCGCTCGGGCCATAGGAGCAACACCCCCTCGAGCCGTAACCATGTCGGATGCCCACCAGCCTTCGGTAGTGAATAATGCAGGGAGCACACCATGCCGATCCAGCGGCCTGAGACACTGAGGTTGGCCCCTGGCCCTGCCCATCATCCAGCGATGGATGGCGATACCGAGGCCGGCGTGTTTCGGTTCGGCTTCGACCAGGCCAAGGAAGCCTACATTCTGTTCCCGTTGCTGGCCGCGCTGCTGTTGCTGGCCATCTGGGCCGCGACCCTGTACCTGATCAAGGTTGAACATGCCCGCGCGCAGCAGAGCGCCGCGACGGCAAGCCTGGAGATGGGCGCCACCTACGAAGCGCAAATGTTGCGCGCCATTCACGAAATCGATCAAACCCTCAAACTGGTCAAATACACCTACGAAGCAGAGGGTGAGCCCAATCCCTTGCGCCGTCTCCAGGAGCGGGCCTTGTTGCCGCCGGCCTTGGTGTTCGACGTCAGTGTGGTCAACCCGGACGGCAGGCTCGTGGCAAGCACGCGGACCAACGACCGGGAAAATATCGCGGACCCGGATGAGCAACAAACGCTGCGCCATAGCGACTCGCTGTCCATCAGCCACCCGTGGAAAAGCCCTGTCACCGGGGAATGGCGCTTGCGCTTCAGTCGGCGACTCGACGCGGCGGATGGCGGGCTTGCCGGGATCGCCAGGGTCGAGGTCGATGCCGCCTACTTCGTCAGCAGCTACGACGCCTCGAAACTCGGCGACCAGGGTGCGCTCGGGCTCCTTGGCACCGATGGCATCTTCCGCGTACGGCGCACCGGGGAAACGGTACTGGCTGGCGATACGGTCGATTACAGCGCCGTGGTGCCGGACGCCGAAAACACCGAGGCCGTGCTCTCGGTCAATGGGTGGGACGGAGTGCGGCGCTACACCAGTGCCCGCCAGCTCTACGACTTTCCGTTGGCGGTGATTGTCGGCTTGTCCGAGCAAGAGCAACTGGCCGCGGTGAATCAGCAAGCACGCACCTATCTCTGGCGCGCCGCGGGCGGCAGCCTGGTGCTGGTGTTGTTGGTGAGCCTGCTCGCCCGGATGAGCTGGCAACTGGCGCAGAGCCGTTTGCGCGCCGCCGAAGCCCAGACGCAACTGGCAGCGGCCGCCCGCCAGGCCGGCATGGCCGAAATCGCCACCAACGTCCTGCACAACGTGGGCAATGTGCTCAACAGCGTGAATATCTCCGCCGACCTGGTCACCCGCAAGCTGCGTACCAGCAAGGCCTTGGGGCTCGGCAAAGCGGTGCAAATGATGAACGAGCATGCCGAGGACCTCGGCGACTTCATCTCCCACGACGAAAAAGGCAAGCTGCTGCCCGGCTACCTGAACCAACTGGTGGACGCGCTGGCGGTCGAGCAACAGAGCATGACCGAGGAACTCGGCCAACTGACTAAAAGCGTTGACCACATCAAGGAAATCGTTTCCGCCCAGCAATCGTATGCGGGCACCTCCACCATTGCCGAAACCGTGCAGATTAAGGAACTGATCGAGGATGCCCTGCGCATGAACGCCGGCATCATCGCGGCGCGCCAGATAACCGTGGTGCGAAACTTTGCCGAAACGCCCCTGCTGCTGTTGGACAAGCACCGGGTGCTGCTGATCCTGGTCAACTTGATAAAAAACGCCAGCAGGGCGATGGATGACAAGCCGGAGCTTGCCCATCAAATCATCCTTCAGAGTGAGCTGCACCCAGGAGACACCCTGGTGATCAAGGTCATCGACAATGGCGAAGGCATCGCGCCCGAGAACCTGACACGGATCTTTGCCCACGGCTTTACCACGCGCAAGGACGGCCATGGTTTTGGTCTGCACAGCTGCGTCCTGGCGGCCATGGAGATGGGTGGCTCGCTGGAGGCCCACAGCGATGGCCCGGGAACGGGAGCGACCTTTACGCTCAAATTGGCGATCTAGGCTACGCTTCGGTGGTTTCAGGCAGCTTCAGCCAACGTTACAAGGAACAGACGAATGGCGATCCATGCAACGAGGTCACGTTGACCCTATGGCGACAAGACCCAATACACTGGCCCTGGCCGTCATGACGCTGTATGCCGGCGGTTCCAGCGCCGATACAGCCGATACGTCGATATTCTCGTTGAGCAGCTTCGGCACGGTGGGGATCGTCCACTCCAGCGAGAAAAAAGCCGACTTCACCACCAGTATCTTCAAACCCAATGGCGCAGGACATTCACGCAACTGGAGCGCCGACGTCGACAGCCTGATCGGCGCCCAACTGACCGCCACGTTCACCCCGCAGCTGTCGGCTGTGGTGCAGGTCATTTCAGAGCAGCGCTACGACAACAGCTACCGGCCCTTTGTCGAGTGGGCCAACATCAAGTACCAGTTCACGCCGGACTTCAACGCACGCATTGGCCGTACCGTATTGCCGACTTTCCTGGTCTCCGACACTCGAAAAGTGGGCTATACCCTGCCCTGGGCGCGGGCGCCCATGGAGGTCTACAGCCTGATGCCGATTTCCAGCAGCGACGGCATCGATGGCAGCTACCGGTTTCATATCGATGAAATCACCGATACCGTACAGGCTCACTACGGCCAGACCGACAGCCGCCAGCCTGATGGCGCCGGCAAAGCACTGACGAGAAATTTCTGGGGAGTCACCAACACCACCGAGTTCGGCGTCCTGACCACACGCATCACCTTCATGAAAGCCGACCTGACCCTGGAGCAGTTCAACTCACTCTTCGATACGTTCAGGGAGTTTGGTGCAGAAGGCATCGCCATCGCCGATCGCTACGACTCCGATGACACGCCCGTCGAATTCTTTGGAGTAGGTGCCAGCTATGATCCGGGCGATTGGTTCGTCATGAGCGAATGGGGGCGCCTGGATAGCCGCTCCGGCCTGGGCAGGACCAGCGCCTGGTACATCAGCGGCGGATACCGCATTGAAGCGTTCACCCCCTATGTCACCTACGCTCGGTCCAAGACCGAAACAGAAGTCTCCAGCCCGGGCTTGACGACATCGGCCTTGCCACCGGAGTTGGCGGGTGCCGCTGCGCAGCTCAATGGTGCGCTCAACTCTGTCCTGGGCTCAAACGAAGGCCAGCAGACCCTTTCTCTGGGCGTGCGCTGGGACTTCACCAAGAACATGGACGCCAAGCTGCAATACGATCACACACGTTTCAAGGGTAACTCGGTCGGTCCGTTGATCAACCCCCAACCGGACTTCGAGCCTGGGGGCTCATTCAACGTCATCAGCCTAGCTGTCGATTTTGTATTCTGATGGAGCGGGCCATGTGGTTTGTGAGGCTCATCGGATTCGCCGTAGCGGGGCTCGCCATGTGCGCAGCCAGCGCTGCCGTCAAGGCCGACGTGGTCGTGGTCGTCGCCACGTCCAGCCCGGTGAAAGCGCTCGCGCGTAATCAGGTGTCGGATATTTTCCTCGGCAAGACCAGTCGCTTCCCCGACGGCGGACAGGCGACTCCCATTGACCTGACGGAAGACTCGCCGACCCGCGATGAGTTCTATACAACGTTCACAGGCAAGTCCGCCTCCCAGCTCAAGGCGCACTGGTCGAAAATCATCTTTACCGGCAGAGGCCAACCGCCCCAGGCTGTTTCAAGCAGTTCGGAGGTCAAGAAGCGTGTTGCAGAGAACCCCGGCACCATTGGCTATATCGATGCTCGGGAGGTGGACGGCAGCGTCAGGGCGCTGCCGCTTGACCCGCAATAAGCGCGGGCCTTAGGTATCGAGATCCGTGTCAGCCGCCTGGGCTTGCAGCAACACCTTGAACTGATCGGCGGGAACCGGTTTGTTGAAGTAAAAACCCTGGAACTCGTCGCAGGCATTGTCGCGCAGGAAATCGGCCTGCTCCTTGGTTTCCACGCCTTGGGCCACCACGGTCAGGCTGAGGGTCCGGCCCATGGCGATAATGGCCTCGGTCAAGGCTTTGTCTTCCAACACGCTGCTGGTATCGCAAATACACGAGCGGTCGATCTTGATGGCGTCGAGCGGAAACTGCTCGAGGGCAGAGAGCGAAGAATAGCCAATGCCGAAATCATCGATGGCGATGCGGACCCTCAGATGCTTGAGCCCGGTCAACACGCTCAACGCTCTCTTGACGTCCTGCATGAGCAGGCTCTCGGCGATCTCCAGCTCCAGCAGACGTGCATCCATACCGGTTTCGGCCAATATCTCAGCCAGGTCCGTAAGCAGGTTCTCATCGGCAAACTGCCGTGCCGTGAGGTTCACGGCGACCCCCAGGTGCGGCAATCCCTGTTGCTGCCAGGCCACGTTTTGCTGGCAGGCGGTCTTGAGTACCCACTTGCCGATCGGCACGATCAAACCGGTCTCTTCCGCGACGGGGATGAACTGCATCGGTGCCACGATACCCAGGTCCGGATGATTCCAGCGCAGGAGCGCTTCCATGCCGGTAATGCGGCCACTGCCGATATCTCGCTTGGCCTGGTAGTGAAGCTGGAACTCGTGGCGCTCCAGCGCGTGGCGCAAGCTCAGTTCCAGCGTCAACCGTTCCAGTGAGTCCGCGTTCAGCTTCGCGGAGTAGAACTGGAAGTTGTTCTTGCCGCATTGCTTGGCCTGGTACATCGCGATATCGGCGTTTTTCTTGAGTGTCTGCTCGTCCAGGCCATCCTGTGGGAAAACACTGATGCCGACACTGGCGGTCACCCGGAACTCCTGCCCCTGGAGGTTGAAAGGCCGGGCAATGGCACCCAGGATTTTCTGGGCGGTGGTTGCCACGTCCTTGTCATCGGACAGCTCCGGCAGCAGGATCACGAATTCGTCGCCGCCCAATCGGGCCACCGTATCGCTGGTGCGCAGGCACGCCTTGAGTCGCAGCGCGACCTCCTTGAGCAATTGATCGCCAGCATCGTGCCCAAGCGTATCGTTGACTTGCTTGAAGCGGTCGAGATCCAGGAACAGCACCGCCAGTTGCCGATGATAACGGCTCGCCTCGCCAATGCTCTGGCTCAACAGCTTGCTGAACAGACTGCGATTGGGCAACGCCGTAAGGCCGTCGTGATAGGCCAGGTACTCGACATTTTCGGCGTAGGCGACTTTCGCTTCACCAGCGCGCAGGCGGCTTTGCAGCAGTTGCCAGCTCATCCGGGCAAGCAGCCCCGCCAACAACACCAGCAACAGGCTGCCGCCCGCGGTCCGCCAGAGGTAGGTGCGCGCTTGTCGCTTCACCGTGGCCAGCTGTTCTTCTTCGGATAAGCCGACAATCACCGCCAGCGGAAAATCGTAGAGCTGACGGGCGCTGATATAGCGCCGCACACCGTCCGGTCCGTTGATCAAGCGTACGGCTTCAGCGTTTTCAGTGTCTGGCACCACGACGGCGTAATCGACCTCGTCGCCCGCCGATATCGCTTCCCCGCTGCGCCGTGCCCGAAAGACACCGTCGATGCCCAGCAGACCGAGCAAGCCCTGATTGCCAAGCTTGGAGGTGTCATAACTGCTGACGAAATAGGCCGCATCGACTTCGACCATGGCGATCCCGGCGAATGCGCCATCCCCCGTGTCGAGCCGTCGACTGAAACGCAACTTCCACTCCCCCGTCGCCGGGCTTTTCCACGGGCGGCTGATCGACAGTGCAGTGTCACGCCCCACCGTTTGCAGCTCATCCTTGGCGATCCGGTTTCCGACTTCGCTCGACTGGGTGCTGGCGACGACCAGGCCACTGGCATCGACCACGCTGACATCAAACAAGTAGGGTGAAGGCAGCAAGGCACGGGCCTTGAGCTTGGGCAGCGGGTTTGGCTCGCGCTCGGACTCGTAGGTGTACTTGACGAGCTTGAGGGTCTGATCGATTTCACGCACCGCCCTTAGGATCTGCGCTTCGTAGGTGGCGCCGATTTCCAGGCTCGCCTCGGCAATGCCCTGCTGCGCGCGGGCCTGTTCGAACTTGATCAGGTACAGGGTGCCCGCCCAGATGACCGACAGCAGGAGAACCGCCAGCAGCGGGAACAGAATGTAGGCTTCCTTGACCTGGTCGAAGCCGCGCCGAAACAGATCGCTCGTCGCATCGGACAAGGCGTTTTCACGAGGGGCAACATCCTGGGCCGACGTCAGTACACTCGCCCGTTGGATCGCCATGATGTGCTCCCTGCATTGTTCACTGCTGACGGCCTGCGGGTATCCAACGCGGCAACGCTCCGAGGCGTCCGTGGTTCCTGATCGCCGGCACTGAAGGATTCCGGACCTGCAGAAAACTATAGACCACAAACTGCGTCTGCCACTGCCAATCGGCACGTCGTCCGTGGCTTTGCGCTGGTTGTAATGACGAAGTGCAGTTGACTCCCCTGACTTATTGGTCCAGTTTTTAATACAACAGTGTCATGCAGGTCTTTCATGCACGACGCAATGCCTGATAAATCCCGTTCGTTAATCAAAGGGCCCCTGCCTGCCTATGAATGATGTACGTAGGACCTCCCCTGCCATTGAACGCCAATGGATGCCCCTGTGCCGTTGATTCCCCTGGTTGTGTGTGACGACTCCAACATGGCGCGCAAACAGGTGTTGCGCGCGCTGCCGACAGATTGGCCGGTTTCGGTCACCGAGGCGGTCAACGGGCGCCAGGCCATGGACGCCATACGCCAAGGCCTGGGGCAAGTGGTGCTGCTCGACCTGACCATGCCGGAGATGGATGGCTACCAGGTGTTGAGCGCCTTGCGCGCCGAGGGATTGCAGGCGCAAGTCATCGTGATTTCCGGTGACATCCAGGACGAGGCGGTGCGCCGCGTGCTTGAGCTGGGCGCGCTGGCGTTCCTGAAAAAGCCTTTCGACGAAAACGAACTGCGCCAGACCCTCATCCGGGTGGGGCTACTGACCCAATCCGGCCAGGTGCCGCTGCAGAATCGTTCGGCCACGAACACGGCCATCAGTTTTCACGATGTGTTCCGCGAGACGGTCAACGTGGCCATCGGCCGGGCAGCGGCCCTGATCGCCAAGGTATTGGGGGTCTTTGTGCAGTTACCGGTGCCGAACGTGAACATTCTCGAGGTCGGGGAACTGCATATGGCGCTCAACGACGTCGGCAGCTCCCAGCAACTCACGGCCATCTGCCAGGGTTTCATCGGCAGCGGCATCGCCGGCGAAGCCCTGCTGATATTCCATGACTCGGAAATCGCTGACATCGCGCAACTGATGCAGCGCGAGAGCGCCGATTATTCGGACCTGGAAATGTTGCTGGACCTTTCCAGCGTCTTGATCGGTGCGTGCCTGAGCAGCATTGCCGAACAAATCGATGTGGTGTTTTCCCAGGGCCATCCGCAGATTCTCGGCCAGCACGCGGCCATCGAGGAACTGATCCAGGTCAACCGCAAGCACTGGAAAAAGACCCTGGCGGTGGAAATCAGCTACAGCCTGGAAGGGCACGATATTCGCTTCGACCTGTTGCTGCTGTTCACGGAAGACTCCATCGAACGGTTGACCCACAAACTCGCCTATCTGATGAGCTGAGCCATGAACGATTCCATCGATCTGAACGAGTTTCACTGGTTGCTGGCCATCGTTCAGAGCATCGACGTCGGTGTCGTGGTGCTCGACCGCGAGTACCGCGTGCAGGTCTGGAACACCTTCATGGAGAACCGCTCCGGGGTGCAGCCCAAGGGCGCCCACAATCAGCATTTTTTCACTCTGTTCCCTGAAATCGATCGCCAATGGTTCAGCCGCAAGGTGGAAAGTGTCGCGACCCTGGGCACGCCGGCGTTCACGGTCTGGGAGCAGCGCCCGTACCTGATTCGGTTCAAGAGCTACCAGCCGATTACCGGCCAGGAAGCGTTCATGTACCAGAACACCACGCTGTTGCCGCTGCGCTCGCCCGACAACACCATCAAGCACATCTGCCTGGTGATCTACGACGTCACCGACGTCGCCACCAACCGGCATCAGCTCCAGGCCGCCAATGCACAGCTGCAAAAACTCTCCAGCACGGACCGACTGACGGGGTTGTACAACCGCGGTCACTGGGAGGCCAACCTGAAAGCCGCCTACGCCCGGCATCAGCGCTACGGCCATGCGTTGAGCCTGGTGATGCTCGATATCGACCACTTCAAGCGGGTCAACGACACCTACGGTCACCAGGCCGGCGACAAGGTCATCGAGCATGTCGCCGGGCTACTGCGCGAGCATGTGCGCGACGCCGACGTGGCTGGGCGTTATGGCGGTGAAGAGTTCGGCGTGGTGCTCTCAGACACCGACAAGGCCGGCGCGCAGATTTTCGCCGAGCGCCTGCGCAAGGCCGTCGAAACGCTGGAAGTGCACTACAACGACCAGGCCATCCGCTTCACCATCAGCCTGGGGGTGGCCGACCTGAGCCAACCCTCGAACGACCACGCCGACCTGATCGCCAGGGCGGACCAGGCGCTGTATACGTCGAAGAAGAGCGGGCGCAATCGGGTGACGATCCATGAATAGCGAGCCCACCTTCCTACTAAGGTGATGGTGCGACTTGACCACGCCACACATCCCCCTGTGGGAGCGAGCTTGCTCGCGATAGCGGTGGTTCAGCAACATTGAGGGTGGCTGGCACGCCGTCATCGCGAGCAAGCTCGCTCCCACAGAGATGTGTACGGCATTCACTTGCCCATCAGGGTTGGGGGAGTCGCGCCATATTTACCCAGTAGTTTGAGCGTCACCCCATTCGTCCAGCCGAAACCGTCCTGCAGTTCATATTCGCCGCCTCCCCCGCCGTCACCGCGCCCGGACAGATCGTATTTCTCCACCAGTTTGTTTTCCTTGCGGTAAAGGTTCTCGACCTGCTGCAAGAAGCGGCTGCCAATTTGCTGCGCCAGGGCGGTTTGCCGGTATCGGTCCAGCCCCTCCACCGCGACCCATTGCAACGGTGCCCAGCCATTGGGCTCGTCCCACTGCTGGCCATTACTGACCTGGGTGGTGGCGATGCCGCCGGGGCGCAACAGGCCATCACGTACCGCATCGGCGGTGCGATTGGCATGTTCGACAGACGCCAGCCCCGTATACAGCGGGAAAAGCGTCGCGGCCGTGAGCTGCTGGCGTGGCTGGTTGCGTTGCCAGTCGTAGTCCACGTAGAAGCCTTTGTCGGCATTCCACAAGTGCTTCTCGATGGCACGCTGGCGCAGTTCGGCGCGCCGGCCGTAAGCCTGGACGCAGGGGCTGTTGTGCACCGTCTCGCAGGCTTTGGCGATGGTGTTTTCCAGATGATAGATCAGGCTATTCAGATCCACCGGCACGATAGCGGTGGTGCGAATGCTCGCCAGGTTGTGGCCATCGTCCAACCAGCGCGAGCTGAAGTCCCAGCCACTTTCGGCGCCGGCGCGCAGGTCTCGCCAGACCTCTTCCCTGGGCCGGTCCGGCGCCTGCTCGGCGGTGTTGACATCTTGCAGCCAGGATTCCTGTCGAGGCGTCGGGCTGGCATCCCAATAGCGATTGAGCACACTGCCATCGGCGAGCTTGACCACGTGCCGCTCAGCCGTGCCGGGCTTGAGTGCCTGGGCGCCCGCCATCCAATAGGCATACTCCTTCTGCAACTGCGGCAGGTATCGTCCATAAGCCTGGTCGCCCTCGATACGCGCCTGCAACTCCACCATGTAAGCAAAGAATGGCGGCTGCGACCGGCTCAGGTAGTAGGTGCGATTGCCGTTGGGAATGTGGCCGTAGGTGTCGATCATGTAGGCAAAGTTGTCGGTCATCTGGCGGACCTGGGCCTTATCACCGCTCTGCTCAAGCCCCAGCATGGTGAAATACGAATCCCAGTAATACATCTCGCGAAAGCGTCCACCGGGCACCACATAGGGCTGCGGCAGCGGCAACAAGCTGCTGTAGGCCGGCACCTGGCTGTAGGATCGACTCAGTACCGGCCAGAGGCTGTCGATGTGTGCCTCGATCGGAGCACCGGGCTTGGGAGCCGGGCTTTCGGCTTCGCCGGACTCGATGAAGTTGTCTTTCACGAAAGCCTTGATATCGAAGCCATCGCTGTTACGTCGGGCCAGGTAATCGGCGCGAATCTGCGCCGGGTCACGGTTGGACAGTGCGTCCACGAAATGCTTCTGGTCAGTGAACACCTGCCCGCGTTGCACCGCTTCAAAGAGTTCGGGATAGGCCTGATCGGGGGGGAGATTGGCCCGTCCTTGGGCGTCAGCGTAGCTCCATTTGGCGGGCGGCTGGCTTGAACAGGCCACGCACAGCAGCGCGGCAAAGGAGAGGCTGGCGAGATCGATAGGTCGCATCAGAGGGTCCATCCTGTTTTTCGTTCCTGATAAACGAGTGACCTGTCGGGATGGACCTGGGTTCACTCAAGATGCAGCGCCGGGCGACGTCCAGATTGAATTTGGTCAGTCCAATCAATATTTTTATTAATTGGTCTTGCCAATATTTTTTACGGCGTGTAGTTTCGGGCCAAGGTCATCGGTGCAGGTCACTGCCCGCCTACAACAAAAAAAGAGCCCCGGTCCCGGCAGCCGTGCGCTCACAACCCTCCTCCCGCCTGCAGGCAGCCACTGCCCGTACGCCAGCCAAGGAGCATCAACATGCTGACTGTCATCTGTAACGAACCCGGCTCGTTAACCGCCATCGAACGTGAAAAGCCCCTCAGGAAACCGGGAGAGATCCTTATCCGGGTCAAGCGTGTCGGGGTCTGCGGCACCGACCTGCACATCTTCACCGGCAATCAGCCGTACCTCGAATATCCGCGCGTCATGGGCCACGAGTTTTCCGGGGTTGTCGACGAGACGGACAGCGCCAGCGACCTCGCCATCGGTGATGTTGTCTATGTGATGCCCTACCTTTCCTGCGGGACATGTATCGCCTGCCGCCAGGGCAAGACCAACTGCTGCACCCGCATTCAAGTGCTGGGGGTTCATTGCGATGGCGCGTTCACTGAGTACCTGAGCGTTCCCCACGAGTTCGTGCACAAGGCTGTGGGTGTTTCCCTCGATCAGGCGGCGATGATCGAGTTCCTGTCCATCGGCGCCCACGCTGTGCGGCGCTCAAATGTCCAGGCGGATAAACGTGCGCTGGTGGTCGGCACCGGCCCGATCGGCATGGCCGCGGCGATCTTCGCCAGCCTGCGTGGGGCGCAAGTCACTGTCCTGGATACCCGTGAGGATCGTCTTGCGTTCTGCAAGCAACACTTGGATATCCACGCCGCCGTGCACATCGGCGAAGGCGACAAGCAGACCCTGGCTGAACTGACAGGGGGTGATTTCTTCGACGTGGTGTTCGATGCCACCGGTAACGCACGGGCCATGGAGCGCGGGTTCGAGTTCATCGCCCATGGCGGCACCTATGTGATGATTTCGGTGGTGCGGGACTCCATCACCTTCTCCGACCCTGAATTCCACAAGCGCGAAGCCACGCTGATGGGCAGCCGTAACGCCACCCAGGAAGACTTCCGCCACGTCGAGCAATGCCTGCGCGACGGATTGATTCCGGATGCGGTCCTGAACACCCACCGACTGACCCTGGGCGACGTGGCCGATTCATTCTCCACATTGCTCGACCCCAGCCAGGGTGTCGTCAAAGCCATCATCGAGTGCTAGGAATCGGAGGACGCCACATGAACCCGCCTTCTTCTTTGCTTGTGCTGGCACCGGGCGATGATGTCGCAGTGGCCCGGGGCGATATCGCCAAAGGTCAGCACGTGAGTGCCGACGGCATCACACTGACCGCCAGCCAGCCGGTTCCGTCCGGCCACAAGATCGCCCTGCGCACGGTGTTGGCCGGCCAACGGGTGCTCAAGTACGGGCAGACCATTGGCCAGGCAACCCGGGACATCGAACCCGGCGATTACGTCCACGTGCACAACCTGGACATGTCCGCCTCCAATGCCGAACACCGTGTACGGAACGTCTATGTGCCCACCTCGTTGAGCAATGATCCCGCTACGTTCGAAGGTTACGTTCGTGAGGATGGGCGCGTCGGTACACGCAATTACATCGGGGTCATTTCCAGCGTCAACTGCTCGGCAACCGTCTGCAAACACATCGCCAATGCCTTTTCTTCTGACCGCCTGAAAGACTTTCCCAATGTCGATGGCGTCGTGGCGATCACCCACGGCAGCGGCTGCGGCATGGGCGCCAAGGGTGAAGGCATCGACATCCTCAAACGCACCTTGCGCGGCTATGCCGATCACGCCAACTTCGCCGGCGTGCTGTTGATCGGCCTGGGGTGCGAAGTCAACCAACTGACCCCGTTGATGAATGAACTGGGAGATCGCCGCGCTGTGCTCAAGGCCAGCCTGATCATTCAGGAAGAAGGCGGTACTCGCGAAGCCGTGCGCCGTGGCATCGCCCATATTGAAGCGATGCTGCCGGTCATCAACCAATACCAACGGTCGACCGTGGCCGCCAGCCACTTATGCGTCGGTTTGCAATGCGGCGGCTCGGATGGTTACTCGGGCATTACGGCCAATCCGGCACTCGGCGCGGCCGTGGATCTGTTGGTGCAGCATGGCGGCACCGCGATTCTTTCGGAAACGCCGGAAATCTATGGGGCCGAACACTTGCTGACGGCCCGCGCGGCGTCTGCTGAAATCGCGGAAAAATTGATGGAGCGGATCCACTGGTGGGAAGCTTACGTGCGCCACAACGACGGCGATATGAACAACAACCCTTCGCCGGGCAACAAGGCCGGGGGCATCACCACCATTCTGGAAAAATCCCTGGGCGCCGTGGCGAAAGCCGGTGCGACCGGGCTGATGGGCGTCTACCAATACGCTGAAACGGTCGATACCGGGGGCCTCGTGTTCATGGACACACCCGGCTATGACCCGGTGTCCGCGACCGGCCAGGTGGCCGGAGGCGCGAATCTCATCTGTTTCACCACGGGCCGCGGCTCGACCTACGGTTGCAAACCCACGCCCTCCTTGAAGATCGCCACCAATACTCGCCTGTTCCAACGCATGGAACTGGATATGGATTTCAACGCCGGCGGCATTGTCGGTGGCGCAGGCGGGAGAGCGGTTGTTCCGACTGATGCTGGAGACGGCGTCCGGACATCGCACCTGCAGTGAGGAAAACGGCTTGGGCGATAACGAGTTCCTGCCTTGGCAGATCGGCGCGGTGATGTGAATGGCAGAGTCACTGCAACCCTTCCCCACATAAATGAACACCATCAAGCGCCTATGGTAGCCTTTGCGGATTCTCCGATGGACGCCACCCCATGGTCTCACCGATCAACACCGCCGAGCGAAAGCCGTACCAGAAAATCGCCGATCAACTGCGCAACTACATCGCCCAGGGGGATTTCAAAGCAGGCTCCAGGCTTCCCCCCGAGCGTGACTTGACCCAACTGCTGGGGGTTTCCAGGCCGTCGCTGCGCGAGGCGCTGATTGCCTTGGAAATAGACGGCGACATCGAGATCAAGATGGGCTCCGGCGTGTACGTGCGCGCCAAGCCCAAGGACGGAAAGAACCCGAGCATGACCTTGGGCGAGAGCCCGTCGGAACTGATGCAGGCGCGCGCCTTGATCGAAGGTGAGTCGGTGATCCTGGCGTGTTTGCATGGCAAGAAAAGCGACTACCGCTATTTGCAGGACTGTATCGATGCCATGCGCGCAAGCATCGCCAATGGCCTGCCTCCGCTGGAGGATGACCGTCGCTTCCATCAGCGCCTGGCCAAGATGAGCGGCAACTCCGCCCTGGTCCGGATCATCACTGCGCTCTTTGATGAACGACACAACCCGATTTCGGCTCACCTGAGCAAACACTCGGAGAATGCCCTGACGTGGGAAGCTGCGGTCGTCGAGCATGAGGCGATCCTGCACGCCGTAGCCAACAAGGATGTGCTCGGCGCCCAAACCTCGATGCGCCAGCATCTGAGCCGTTCGGAGAACCGCTGGCTGCAAGCGCTGGAACCGGAAGGGGCTTGATCGTTCCCACGCTCCTGCGTGGGAATGCATCCCGTGACGCTCTGCGTCACACCCCGGAAGCGGAACGCGGAGCGTCCCTGGCGACACTCCCACGCAGGAGCGTGGGAACGATCAAAGATCGCAGGCTTCGCCAGTTCCTACAGAGCTCAGCTGTTGCCGCACCGCCAGCTCCACGCCGCGAATTTCCGCCAAGCCCTTGAGACGGCCGATCAGCGAGTAGCCGGGATTGCTTTTGCGCTGTTGATCGTCAAGCAATTGATGCCCATGGTCTGGACGCAGCGGCAAGCGCGGGCCACCTTCGCGCTCACGTCGGCGCTCTTCAGCCACCAGGGCGGCGATGACCCCGACCATGTCGACGTCACCATCCAGGTGATGGGCCTCATGGAAGCTGCGTGGGTCGGTTTCCCGGCGAGTTGAACGCAGGTGAGTGAAGTAGATGAACGGCGCAAAGTGCTTGGCCATCGCCACCAGGTCGTTGTCTTCACGCACACCATAGGAGCCGGTGCAGAACGTCAGGCCATTGGCCGGGCTAGGCGCCGCGTCCAGCAGCCATTGGGCGTCTTCGGCAGTGGACAAGATGCGTGGCAAACCGAGCAGCGCCCGGGGCGGGTCGTCCGGGTGGATCGCCATGCGCACACCCACCTCCTCCGCGACGGGGATCACCGCGCGCAGGAAATACCCCAGGTGTTCGCGCAACGTGGCCTCGTCGATGTCGGCGTAGGTACGCAGCAAGGCACGGAAGTTGTCCAGGCTGTAGTGCTCCTCGGCGCCGGGCAAGCCCGCGATCAGGGTGTTGACCAAGGTTTCACGCTGGGTCGGTGACAGTTGTTCGAAGTAGGCCTTGGCTTGCTGGATATCCTCGGCGCTGTATTCGGCCTGCGCAGCCGGGCGCTGGAGGATGAACAGGTCAAAAGCAGCGAATGCGGTTTGATCGAAACGCAGTGCCCAACCGCCATCCGCCAGCTCATAGGCCAGGTCGGTACGCGTCCAGTCCAGCACCGGCATGAAGTTGTAGCAGACGATATCGATGCCGCAGCTCGCCAGGTTGCGCACGCTTTGCTGGTAGTTGGCGATGTATTCGTCGCGCCGCCCACAGCCGCGCTTGATGTCTTCGTGCACCGGAATGCTTTCCACCACCGACCAGCTCAAGCCGGCCGCTTCGATCATCTGCTTGCGCGCCGCAATGGCCTCCACTGGCCACACCTGGCCATTGGGGATTTCGTGCAGCGCGGTGACGATGCCGGTCGCACCGGTTTGGCGAACGTCCGCCAGGGAAATCGGGTCTTTGGGGCCAAACCAACGCCATGTCTGTTCCATGTTATTCTCCTTGTTATCAGTTGGGTGCAGCAAGGGCGGGCAACAGGCTGTCCACACCATCGCGGACCAGGGTGCGATAGGCGCGGTGCACGGCATCGCGAAACTCTGCGCGAGCCGCCAGCTGCAGCGGGAAGACTTCATCCAGGTCGAGGAAAGCATTCACCCGCGATGCGCCCTCGAAGCGTCCCGCAAGATCGGCAAAGGTTGCGCTCAGCGGGTCGTCGATCACGTGCATCGACTGACCAGGCAACGGCTGCGTGCAGTAGTGAATCCAGGCCGCAATGCCCAGGGCGGTACAGTCGATGCTGCGCCCTTGGTCGAGTAATTGCTGCGCGCCGAGCAACCAGCGTTGCGGCAGTTTCTGCGAGCCGTCCATGGCGATCTGGCGCAAGCGATGTTGCAGGCTGTCGTTGGCAAAGCGCGCCCGCAGGTCGTGGGCATACACCGAAAGATCGATGCCGGCCGGCATGTCCAGGGTGGGTGCGGCTTCCTCGGCCATGTAACGCTCGAGGAGGCGCGCCAGCTTCACGTCGCTGACAGCGTCGAAGACCGACTCATGGCCGGCCAGCAGCCCCACGTAGGCCAGCAATGAATGGCTGCCATTGAGCATGCGCAGTTTCATGGTTTCAAACGGACGCACATCGTCGACCATCTGCACGCCTTCCACTTCCCAGTCCGGGCGGCCGAGGGGAAAGTGATCCTCGATCACCCACTGGCTGAAACTTTCACAGACCACTGCCGCGCGGTCGTGGCAGTCCAGTTGCTGCTCCAGCCGACGGAAGGACTCGTCGTCCATGGCCGGCACGATGCGATCGACCATGCAGCTGGGAAACGCCACCTGTTGCTCGACCCACTGCGCCAGCGCCTCATCCTGCAACGCCGCCAAGGCGCTCACCGCCTGGCGGGTGCGCTGGCCGTTGTCGGGCATGTTGTCACAGCACAACACGGTGAAGGCCGGAATGCCTGCCGCGCGACGGCGACGCAAGGCCTCAAGGACAATGCCGGGGGCCGAGCGCGGCGTTTGTGGCTGCTCGATGTCATGGGCAATCGTCGGATCTTCGCGGCGCAACTGCCCGGAGGAAGGGCTCAGGCAGTAGCCTTTTTCGGTGACGGTGAGCGTGACGATCCGCGTTTGCGGCGCAGCCATGCGCTGCAGCAACTGCTCCAATTCATCACCGCCCTCGCCCACATACAAGGCCTGGCGCAACACCCCGATTTCACGCAGGGTCACCTGCTCGCGGTCGCGGTACTCGGCCACATGGTAGCGGCCGTCCTGCTCGCGCAATTGCTCGACCAAGGTGCGATTGGAGCGCAGGTTGGCGCTGCATAATCCCCAGTCACTTTCGCCATGGCGATTGAGATGGCGTTGCAGGTAGACCGCCTGGTGCGCGCGGTGAAACGCGCCCAGGCCCAGGTGCACGATACCGATCTGCGCTGCAGTCCCGGTGCAAGGTACACGTTTCACAACAGGCATCGACTCACTCCTTCTGTTCAGGGATGGCCCAGGGCCGAAGCGGGTTGCGAGCTTTGTGCCGCCGCGTTGCCGGTATCGGCCACCGACAGCGGTTTCACGTAGCGCGCCACACACACGGCACCGATCACGGTCAACAGCCCCGCCAGCAGGAATGCACTGGTGAACGAGCCGGTGAACTGCACCAGGAAGCCCGTCAGGGTCGGGCCGACAATGCCCGAGGTGTTAGCCAGGAAATGCATGAAACCGCTGACGCCGCCCACCCGCGCCGCCGGGACGGTGTCCTGGATGATCGCCCAGTAGATGGCACCGGTGAGGTACAGGAAGAACACCGCCAAGGCGACGAGGATGACCGCCGGATACAGGGTCTTGACCATCCCCGCACAGGCGATGCAAACGGCGCAGGCCAGCAGGCAGGTCACCAGCACCACCTTGCGGGAGAACATCATCTTTCCGGTTTTCTTGAACACAAAGTCGGAGATGAAACCGCCCAAGGCCAGGCCGAGGAAACCCAGCACCCAGGGAATGACCGTGGCGATGCTCATGTCCTTGACGTTCAGGCCGTGGGCCATGGTCAGGTAGCTGGGGAACCAGGTCAGGAAGAAGAATAAGGTGTAGTTATAGGAAAAGAACGCCAGGGAGGTGAACAGCACCGTTGGCTGCTTGAGGTAGAAGCGCAGTGGGAACACCGGTTGTGCTGCCAACTCGCTTTGCCCCTCGGCCCGCAGAATCTCCTCGGCACCCTCGCCTTCTGGCCTTTCCTTGACGAACTTGAACCACACCGCCGCCCAGACCAGGCCGATCACCATGATGATGATGAACGACATCTTCCAGCCGTAGGTGACGGCGATAAAGCCCACCACCGGACCGGAAATCGCCCCGCCCAGCGGCGTGCCGGACATCGAGGTGCCAATCGCCCGCGCCCGGCGCTTGGGGGTGTACCAGTTGTTGACCATCTTGCTGGTGGTGACGCTCAGCGGTCCTTCACCCATGCCGAACAGGATCCGGATAAGTACCAGCGAAGCGAAGCCCACCGTCAACACGGTGAGGCCGCTGAACAACGACCACAGGACCATGGCCAGCAGCAACGTGGTCTTGGCGCCGTAGCGGTCGGCGGCCCAGCCACCGATGAAGTTGAAGGCGGCATAACCGACGAAGAAACTACTGAAGATCATGCCCATCTCACCCGTACTCAGACCGTAGTCTTTCTGGATGAAAGGCGCCGCCACAGACAATGCCGACCGGTCGAGGTAATTGATGACCCCGGCCAGGAACAGCATGATGATGATTAAGCTACGTCCTTGACCAAACATGGTGGAACCTCCCGCTTGTTGTGTTTATTCGGTGAGGGTGCCCATGACAGGCACGATGAAACCGGTGGTACAGACAGCTCAGGGATGGGCGTTCGTCAGTTCCACCAGTATTTTTCGGGTTTGCTCGGGATGTTTTTCGATCAGGTCGATGGCGCCAGGCATTTCGTCGAAGCTGACGCGATGGCTGATCAGGTCCTGGACCTGCAACTTGCCACTGGCGATCAGTTCGATCACCCGCGGGAACTTGCGGTTATTGAGCCGCGAGCCCACCAGGGTCAGTTCCTTCTTGATCATTTCCAACTGCACCAGATCACTCGGCGTGGCATTGAACCCCAGCAACCCGATGCGCCCGGCCGGCGAAGCCAGGCGCACCATCTGCGGCATGAGTGCCGGAATGCAGGCGGCATCGACAATCAACGGCACACCTTCACCCTGAGTCAATTCACGCATCGTGGCCTCGACGTCGACTTGCTGGCCGTTGAGGGTCCGGCTGGCGCCCAGCGCCCGCGCCGTCTCCAGGCGGCTGTCGATGACATCGGTCACGGTGATGTCGGTCAATCCCAGCGCCCGGGCCATCTGCACCAGGGTCAGGCCGATCACCCCGGCACCGTAGATCAGCACGCTGTCGCCCGGATGAGGCTGCATCCGATCCAGCACGTTCAAGGCAATGGAATAAGGCTCGACCAGGGCGCCGTGGCTGAGGGACATCGAATCGGGCAAGCGGTGTGCGTTCTCGGCCGGTACGCACACCTGCTCGCTGAAACCACCGTCACGATGCACGCCGATCACTTGCAGGCGGGTGCAGACATTCGGTCGGCCAATCCGGCAGGGATAACAGGTACCGCAACTGATCACCGGATCGACGCACACTCGGTCACCCACTTGCAGGTGTTCGACACCGTCGCCGACTTGCCGGACCACCCCGGAGAACTCATGGCCGGTGACACGGGGGAAACGCACGAATGCGTTCTGCCCATGAATGATGTGCATGTCCGAGCCACAGATGCCGGCATACGCCACATCGACCTGGACCTCGCCTCGGGCGAGCTGCGGTCGGTCGACCTCGGCCAACCCGAACTCGAAGGGTGCTCTTACCTGGAACGCTTTCATCGGGTCACTCCTGACGGGACATTCGCCCCGTTTGCTCAAAGGGTTAAAAGCGTTTCACCAATGCCACAGCGTGCCGTCTTCAAGACGGTTGACCGGCAGGCTGGCGCGCTTGTAGGGGTATTGGCGGGCAAGGTCTTCATCGATGTCGACGCCATGTCCCGGTGTTTCGCCCGGCGTGAAATGGCCGTCCTCGAAGCGATAGGCATGGGGGAAGACTTCATCGATGCGGTCTTCGTGAGGCATGTGTTCCTGGATGCCGAAGTTGGGCACCCAGGTATCGAAATGCAGGGCCGCGCCCATGCACACCGGTGAAAGGTCGGTGGCGCCGTGAAAGCCGGTGCGCACCTGGAACAGCGCGGCGAAATCGGCAATACGCCGCACATGAGTAATGCCGCCGGCATGCACCAGCGTCGTGCGGATGTAGTCGATCAATTGTTCCTGGATCAACTCGCGGCAGTCATGGATGGAGTTGAACACCTCGCCAACGGCCAACGGTGTGGTGGTGTGCTGGCGAATCAGGCGAAAGCTCTGCTGGTTTTCGGCCGGCGTACAGTCTTCCAGCCAGAACAGGTTGTACGGTTCCACGGCCTTGCCCAGGCGCCCGGCTTCGATGGGTGTCAGGCGATGGTGCACGTCGTGGAGGATATGCAAGTCGTCGCCAAAGCGTTCGCGCACGGCGGCGAACAACTTGGGGACGTAGTTGAGGTATTTGGCGGTGTCCCAGACGTGTTCGGCGGGCAGGTCGCTGTCGGCCGGCTCATAGCGCTCACCGCTGCGCTTGGCGACGCCGTAGGTGGTGGCAATGCCGGGCACACCGCATTGCACACGCACGGCTTTATAGCCCAGCTCGACGTGACGGGCGACTTCGTCCAGGCACCCTTCGATGTCCTTGCCGGTGGCATGCCCATAGACCATCACCCGCTCGCGGCTCTTGCCACCGAGCAACTGGTACAACGGCATGTTCGCGGCCTTGGCCTTGAGGTCCCAGAGCGCCACGTCGACGGCGGCAATGGCGGTCATGGTCACCGGCCCCCGGCGCCAGTACGCACCGCGATACAGGTACTGCCAGATGTCTTCGATGCGGTGAGCGTCGCGGCCGATCAGCGCGGGCAGCACGTGCTCCTCCAGATAAGCGACCACCGCCAGTTCGCGGCCATTCAACGTCGCATCGCCAATGCCGTAGAGGCCCTCGTCGGTGACGATTTTCAAGGTGACCAGGTTGCGACCCGGGCAGGTCACGATGACGCGCGCTTCAACAATTCTCATAAAGTCAGACCTGTGCAACAGAAGGGAGTGAGGACGTGCCCATGTTCGGCATCGCCGCTTGGGGAATCAGCGCACCTCGGTATTGGACGACCTGGGCAGCCAGGCGATGGCCCCAGCGGGCGGCCTGCTCTGGATCGCCGCCACGCAGGCGACAGGCCAGGTACGCGGCGTTGAACGAATCACCGGCAGCGGTGGTGTCGATGACATGGACGACGGTTTGCGCGGGTATTTCGAAACGCCCTGTCGGGCACTGGATCAAACAGCTGGCGGCGCCGCGCTTGAGGGCCACCTCGCGAACTCCCGCCTGGGCGTAGGCACTGAACAAGGCCTCCGTGTCGCGATAGCCGAACAGGGCCGCGTCATCTTCCCAGGTGACCAGGGCCAGGTCGGTCATCTGCAACAGGTCGCGGTAGGCCTGCCGGGCCGTTTCAGGATCGGGCCAGAGGTGGGGACGGTAGTTGTTGTCGAAGACGATGCGCGTGCCGGCTCGGCGCGCCAGGTGCAAGGCCTGGATCAGGCGTTGGCGCCCTTCTGGCGTGAGGATCGCCAGGCTGATGCCGCTCAGGTAGACGTAGTCGTAATCAGCCAGTGCTTCGAGCATGACCTCTGCCTTGGGGCCCTCGAACATGCGCCGCGCCGCCGCTTCCCCGCGCCAGTAAAGGAAACGCCGCTCGCCGTGGGGATCAGTCTGGATGAAATACAGCCCCGGCAGCGCGTCTTCGATCACGCGGACATGGGCATCACCGATCCCTTCGTCCAGCCAGGAGCGGCGCATGGCAACGCTGAACGCATCGCAGCCCACGGCCGTCACGTAGTCCACGGCCACTGCGCCACGCAGATTCAATCGCGCCAGGTAGACCGCGGTGTTGAGCGTATCGCCACCGAAGGTCTGCGTGATCGCGGCACCCGGTTCACCGCGCATCTCGATCATGCATTCCCCCACCAACGCCACCTTCATCGGGCGGGCGAAGCGGGTCTCTGGGCCATGGTTAAGCGTTACATCCATAATCAACGCGCCTTTCTTGTTTTTAAAACGGCGTTTCATTTTTATCTCAAGGCCCGAGTCTAGTCAGATTTGCCGCCTCGTCAAGCAAAAATGAAACAGCGTTTTGTTCTGCTTGCGTATATCCTTGGGTTTTACTTTCACGTTGGAGCCTTCATGGACAACAGCGTCATTCCAAACAACGATCTGGTGTCGGCGGTTGGCCGGACCATGGCCGTGCTCGAGGCACTGGCCGAGCATCCGGAAGAAAGCGGCGTCTCGGAAATCGCCAACAAGCTGGACATGTCCAAGGCCACGGTCTATCGCTTCCTGCAGTCGCTCAAGGCGCGTGGGTATGTGGTGCAGGACGCCGAGGATCGCTATCGCCTCAGCGTCCGGCTGTTTGAACTGGGGGCCCAGGCCCTGCCCCACCTGGACATCGTCCGGGAAGCGGAGCCGGGTATGCGGCGGATCAACGAGCTGACCGGCGAAACCGTCCACCTGGGGATTCTCGACGAAGGCAGCATCGTCTACGTGCACAAGATCGACTCCAAGTACAACCTGCGCATGTACTCGCGCATCGGCCGGCGGGCGCCGTTGTACTGCACCGGCATCGGCAAGGTGCTGATGGCCTGGCTTGAAGAAGAGGAGTTGCTGGCGCACTTGGCGCAGGAAAGCTTCGAGCGTCGCACGGCCAATACCTTGACCAGTGCCGAAGCGTATCTGCAGGAACTGGAGACCGTCCGCCAGCAAGGCTATGCCGAGGACCATGAAGAGTTCGAAGACAACATGCGTTGCCTGGCGGCACCGATCCGCGACCGTTTTGGCCATGTGATCGGCGGGATGAGCGTTTCATTTCCCTGCTTTCGCTTCAGGGAAGAGTTGAAGCAGGACTACGTCAAGCAACTGATGCAAGCCACCCAACAGATCTCAAGCCAGTTGGGCTGGCATGCGCGGTAATACCCATCAGTCAAGCAAAGCCCCTGTGGGAGCGAGCCTGCTCGCGAAGGCGTCGGCAGACCCAACATCATTGCAAACTGATCCACCGCTTTCGCGAGCAGGCTCGCTCCCACAAGGGGTGTGGCGTACGCAAGGTCTGTGAGCAACTCGGTAAACCTGTGGGAGCGAGCTTGCTCGCGAAGGTGTCGGCACACCCAACATCATTGCAGGCTGATCCACCGCTATCGCGAGCAAGCTCGCTCCCACAGGTTTCAACTGGCCGGCATCAGAACCAGGTTTCCATCTGGATGCCGTACTGCCAGACACCGCCGGCGTTGAAGTCAGTCTTGCCGAAGGAGTCCGTGGTGCTGTACCGGTCCAGGTCCGACGACCAGTTCATGACGCTGGCGAACAGGCGTAGCTCAGGACGCGTGAGCAGATCGCCCAGGTCAGGCTTGAAGGTCGGGGCGACCGTGAACTTCCAGAAGTTGCCGTCGACCGCATTGCGTTGCAGGTAACCCTTGGGGTCCAGCTTCATGGTTTGCCAGCTCATCTCGTAGGCCATCTCGAAATTGCTGTTGATTTCATTGGCCAACCGCACGTTCAGGGTCATCCAACGGTAGTCGTCGCCCTTGACGTAGCGGTCCTTGCTTTGTTCAGCCAGCAGGCTCGGGCCGATGCGCCAGCCGGACGCTATAGGGGTCTCGCCGTAGAGCGCCAGACGCAGGGCACGAGCATCATCGATCAGCTCGCCATCCGAGCCAACGTTCTTGACCTCAGCCCCCAGGCCCTGCCCATAGAGCAGCGCCGTCTTGAAGAAGCCTTCGCGGCCGAAAAAGTTTTTCTGGTGATTGGCGACCATGCTGTGCAAGCCGGAATCGGCCGGCGTCAGCCCCGCCTCGTTGGTGCGGGTAGCAAAGTCGTTTTTCTTCGAGCCGATGGCGTTGAACATCCACTGCCACTGGCCACCGTCGAAAAACTGGTTGGACGTCAGGATGTAGCTTTCCACATCGGCATTGACGCCACCCTCGCTGAAATCCCCGTAGTTGCGACCGATCAATGAGTAGTTCGAGCGCCAGTCCTTGGTCATCTGTATATCGTAGATGCCGCCACCGGTGCCGGCCAGATAGACGACGTCGGAGTCCAGCCAGTGGATGTCGAAATTGTCCCGATCGAAGCGCTTGCCGGCCCACAGGGTCGAGTTTTCGAACATCGAATTGCCCTTGAATGCCGCGAGGTGATCGAGTTCGGTAAACACCTGGCGCACGTTCAGGTTGCTTTCATCGGCGGTCCAGTCGTTGGAGCTCTCCACACCATCGGCGATGGACACCGTGAACTTGGAGTGGGTGCCGTTCTGCGCGTACTGCTCTTTCGACAGGTCGATGCGCATGTAGGTGTCGTCCTCGTTGCCGAGTCGCCCGACGGCGCCACCCACAGAACCGGCCGGCGTGGTGTACGGACCGCCACGACCACCGCCCAACCCATCATTGATCAGCAACCCGGAGCGAGCATAGCCCTTGAAGCTGAAGCCGTCGGTAAGGTGTGCGCCACTGCCCTGCTTCGCCGTGCTTTGCTGGCTGGCTTCGAGTTTTGCCAGGCGAGCATCGAGCGTGGGGACCGTAGCAGCGGACGCCACCGGTTGTGTGGCGGGCGTGGCGAGTTTGAGTTGCTGCAATTCCCTGGCGAGTGCCTGGGTTTGCTGTTCGGCGGCGGCTGCGCGTTTTTCCGCTGCGCTGGCACGGGCCTCGAACGCGGCCATGCGCTCTTCCAGAGTCGCGGCCTGAGAAGTGGTCGCCGCGGCGCCGAGCACGCCTGCGAGTAGCCAGCTTGATGCTTTCTGCATGTGGATTTTCCCTGTTTTGTTTTTATTGTTCTGTTGCCGCGACCGGCCTTTTTCGCCCAGGTTCTGAATTGTCAAACCAAAGGAAAAAAAGGATGCCTCATCGCAAATACACTGCTACATTTGGCGATGTTAACGTTAACTTTTCTAAAAACAAAAATAAAGAGGGCTTTATGAAACAGCTCAAATCGATCCTTCCAGCGGCACTGCTCGGCCTGTGCGTCGGGTTTCCATCCCTCTCCACAGCCGCCAGCCTGACGATTTCCTGCGGTGCCGTGGGTGCTGAATTGCAACTGTGCAAGGAGGCCGTCGAGGCGTGGTCGAAGCAGACCGGCAACAGCGTCGAAGTGGTTTCCACGCCTAACTCGGCGACCGAGCGGTTGTCGTTCTACCAACAGATCCTCAGTGCGCAATCCAGCGACATCGACATCATCCAGATCGACATGGTGTGGCCGGGGATGCTTGCCAAGCACTTGATGGACCTGCGCGAGGTGCTTCCTGCCAACGCGACCCAAGGTTACTTCCAGGCCCAGGTGGACAACGCCACGGTGAACGGGCGCCTGGTGACCATGCCGTGGTTCACCGACTCGGGGCTGCTGTATTACCGCAAGGACCTGCTCGAGAAGTACAACAAGCCCGTGCCCCAGACCTGGGAAGAAATGACCACGACTGCCAGGGCTGTCCAGCAGGCCGAACGCGATGCCGGGAACGCCAATGCCTGGGGTTATGTATTCCAGGGGCGCGCCTACGAAGGTCTGACGTGTAACGCACTGGAGTGGATCAGCAGCCAGCCGCAAGGCGGGCTGGTCAACGCGCAAGGCAACATCGTGGTCAACAGCCAGGCCTCGAGGGCCGCATTGACCCTGGCCAAAAGCTGGGTGGGAGACATCTCCCCGCGTGGCGTACTCAATTACACCGAGGAAGAAGGACGCGGCGTCTTCCAGTCGGGCAATGCGTTGTTCATGCGTAACTGGCCTTATGTCTGGGCCCTGGTGCAAAGCCAGGACAGCGTCGTGAAGGACAAGGTCGGCGTCGCTCCCCTGCCCCGCGGCGGCGCGACGGGCACCCATGCGTCCACCCTCGGTGGCTGGGGCCTGGCGGTGTCGCGCTACAGCGCCAACCCCAAGCTCGCCGCAGAACTGGTGAGCTACCTGAGCAGCGCCCAACAGCAGAAACACCGCGCCCTGGTGGGTGCCTACAACCCGGTGATCGAGTCGCTCTACCAGGATCCCGAGTTGCTCGCCGCCATGCCGTACTACAGCCAACTGCGCAGCATCCTCAATGATGGGGTCATGCGCCCTGCTTCAATCACCGCCGACCGCTATCCACGGGTCTCCAATGCGTTCTTCGATCAAGTGCACGGCGTGCTGGCGGACGAACGGCCGGTCGATCAGGCGCTGGCCGAACTGGAAAGCGAACTCACGCGCATCAAACGCCGGAACTGGTAAGCCACAAGGAAGGAAATCACCATGTCTGTCTCCACTACACTCGCCCCCGGCGACGACGAGTACCTGCTCACTCGGGAAACGCCGGTACAACGCCGTCGCGTTCGCGCCGCCTGGCTGTTCCTGAGCCCGATGTTGCTATGCCTGGCCCTGGTGGCGGCCTGGCCGCTGCTGCGCACATTCTGGTTCAGCCTGACCGACGCCAGCCTGGCCGACACGGGCGATGCAAGCTTTGTCGGCTTGAGCAATTATCTGTATCACAGCAGCGCCGGCTGGTCGGGCATCCTGGTCGATCCACAGTGGTGGAACGCGGTGCGCAACACCTTGCATTTCACCGTGGTGTCAGTGGGATTGGAAATCGTACTGGGGCTGATGGTGGCGTTGCTGCTGAACGTCAAGTTCACCGGACGCGCGGTGGTGCGGGCGTTGATCCTGATCCCCTGGGCGATCCCGACCATCGTCTCGGCGAAAATCTGGTCATGGATGCTCAACGACCAGTTCGGCATCATCAATCACCTGATGCTCGGCCTCGGCCTGATCGATGCGCCCCTGGCCTGGACAGCCGACGCGGACCTGTCGATGTGGGCAGTGATCATCGTCGACGTCTGGAAGACCGTGCCTTTCGTCACGCTGCTGATGCTGGCGGCCTTGCAGATGTTGCCCAGCGACTGCTACGAAGCCGCCAGGGTCGATGGCATTCACCCGGTGAAAGTGTTCTGGTGGGTCACCCTGCCGCTGTTGATGCCGGCATTGCTGGTGGCGGCGATCTTTCGCATCCTCGACTCCTTGCGGGTGTTCGACGTCATCTATGTGCTGACCTCGAACTCATCGAGCACCATGAGCATGTCGGTCTATGCCCGCCAGCACCTGGTGGAATTCCAGGACGTCGGTTACGGCAGCGCCGCTTCGACCTTGCTGTTCCTGGTCGTGGCGGTCATCGCCATGACTTACCTGTACCTCGGACGCCGTCAGCTGGAGGTTCGCTCATGAGCCCGCGCCTGCTGAAAAAAGCCCTGCTGCGCACCGGATTCTGGTGCCTGATCGGGATCTTGCTGCTGTATGCGGTCTTCCCGTTCTACTACGCCATCGTGACGTCGCTGAAGCCGTCCAGCGCATTGTTCCAGGTGAGCTACTGGATCGACAACCCCGACTTCTCCAACTATGCCGCCGTGCTGAGCCAGGCCTCGTTCCTGCGGGCCATCGGCAACTCGCTGGTGGTTGCGCTGAGCGTGGTCGCGCTGGCGTTGTTCCTCAGCCTGACCGCCGCCTATGCCCTGGGCCGCGTGAAGTTTCGCGGCCGCGGCGTGGTGTTGATGATGGTCCTGGGCGTCTCGATGTTTCCACAAGTCGCGGTGCTGTCGGGATTGTTCGAAGTGATACGTGCCCTGGGCCTGTACAACACGTCCTGGGCGTTGATCCTGAGCTACACGATTTTCACCCTGCCCTTCACCGTCTGGGTGCTGACCACCTTCATGGGCCAACTGCCTCATGAACTGGAAGAGGCCGCGATCATGGACGGTGCGTCACCCTGGGTCACGCTGACCCGCGTGCTGTTGCCGCTGCTCTGGCCGGCACTGGTCACCACGGGGCTTTTGGCCTTCATCGCCGCCTGGAACGAGTTCCTGTTTGCCCTGACCTTCACCCTGACCGACTCGCAACGCACGGTCCCGGTCGCCATCGCGCTGATTTCCGGCGGCAGCCCACATGAACTGCCTTGGGGCTTGCTGATGGCGGCGTCGGTGCTGGTCACGGTCCCATTGGTGATTCTGGTGCTGGTCTTCCAGCGCCGCATCGTTTCCGGCCTCACTGCCGGCGCGTTAAAGGGTTGAGGCCCAACACAGACAAGAAAGGAACAGCATCGTGATCAAGTTGAAGCTGGACAACGTGAACAAACAATTGGGCGGCGCACGCATTCTTCGCGACGTCAGCCTGGAAATCTCGGCGGGTGAATTCGTGGTTTTCGTCGGCCCTTCGGGCTGCGGAAAGTCGACCTTGCTGCGACTGATCGCCGGACTGGATTCGATCTGTGACGGCGACCTGCTGATCGACGGACGCCGGGTCAATGACCTGGAACCGCGCGAGCGTGGCGTCGGCATGGTGTTCCAGTCCTATGCGCTATACCCGCACATGAGCGTCTACGACAACATCAGCTTTGGCCTCAAACTGGCAAAGACCGAAAAGACCAGCCTGCGCGAGCGAGTGCTGAAAACCGCGCAGATCCTGCAGTTGGACAAACTGCTGCAGCGCAAACCACGGGAACTGTCGGGTGGACAGCGCCAGCGGGTGGCCATGGGCCGGGCCATGGCGCGGGAACCGGACATCCTGCTGTTCGACGAGCCGCTGTCCAACCTCGACGCCTCCTTGCGCGTGCAGATGCGCAACGAAATCGCCCGGCTGCATGGACGACTGGGCTCGACCATGATCTACGTGACCCACGACCAGGTTGAAGCGATGACCCTGGCCGACAAGATTGTCGTGCTCAATGGCGGCCGCATCGAGCAGGTCGGCTCGCCACGCGAACTCTATGAGCATCCGGCCAGCCGCTTTGTCGCCGGTTTCCTCGGTTCGCCCAAGATGAACTTTCTGCCGGCGCACCTGCACACCCCAGGTGAAACCAGCCAGATCGACAGCCCTTTATTGGGCATGACGCCCCTTCCCTTCGACAGCGCCCACCTGGCGGCGAACAGCCCATTGACCTTGGGGATTCGCCCGGAACACGTGTCGCTCAAAGCGGCGCAAGGCAGCGCCGGCATCGTCGTGGTCGGGGTCGAATACCTGGGCAGCGAAACCTACGTGCACCTGGAGTCAGGCGAGGATGAACCGTTGATCTGTCGCTGCGAAGTCAACGCCGGATGGCGAGTGGGCGATCGGGTTGAACTGCAACTGGCGTTCGGCAGCGTGCATCTGTTCGACGCGGATGGCACGGCCTTGAGACGCCATCCTGCTGTTATTGAAGTCCTCCCGGAGGACGTCCCGCAGCGCTCGCCAAAAGCAGGCGCCCTATGACTGTGTCTGTGAATGCCATGAATGCACCCATGCCCTCCCCCCTTGAACATGCGCAGCAGGCGCTGAGTGAAGGTCAGTCTCGTCTCATCGACGATTATCGACCGGACTATCATCTGGCGCCTGTCGCGGGCTGGATGAACGACCCTAACGGCGTGGTGTTTTTCCGTGGCGAATATCACGTGTTCTACCAGCACCACCCTTTCGATGCCAAATGGGGGCCAATGTATTGGGGGCACGCCAAGAGCGCCGACCTGGTCCATTGGCAGCATCTGCCCCTTGCCCTGGCGCCAGGCGATGACTTCGACCGCCACGGCTGTTTTTCCGGTAGCGCGGTGGTGTGTGGCGACACCCTGGCGCTGATCTACACCGGGCACACCTGGCTGGGAGAAGTGGGTGACGAACGCTTTATCCGCCAGGTCCAGTGCCTGGCCACCAGTGACGACGGCATCCGGTTCGTCAAGCATGGCGCTGTCATCGAGAACGCGCCGCAAGAAACGATCATGCACTTTCGCGACCCCAAGGTCTGGCAGGAGGACGGCTATTGGTACCTGATTGCCGGCGCGCGCCTGGGCGACAAGCCGCTGCTGCCGCTGTACCGCTCCACCGACCTGCACACCTGGGAATTCCTCGACTACGTGTCCAGCGGCAATGAGGGCGATGGCTACATGTGGGAATGCCCGGACCTGTTTCACCTCAACGGGCGCGACGTGCTGCTGTACTCCCCCCAGGGCATGCAAGCCGAAGGTTACGAACGCCTCAACAAGTACCAGACCGGTTATCGCATTGGCCGACTCGACAGCGAATGGCACTTCACCGGCGGGCCGTTCATCGAACTGGATAACGGTCACGACTTCTATGCCGCGCAAACGCTGGAGGCCGCCGATGGTCGGCGCCTGGTGTGGGCTTGGCTGGATATGTGGGAAAGCCCGATGCCGAGCCAGGCTCATCACTGGTGCGGCATGCTCGGCTTGCCCCGCGAGCTTGAACTGCAGGGCGATCGCCTTGGCGTGTTTCCGGCACGGGAACTGACGGCGCTGCGCCAGGCGCCGCTGCCGAGCGTCGCACCGTGGGGCGAGTCGGGCAGCTGCTGGGTGCCGCAAGTGCAGGGCGACAGGATCGAAATCCATGTGCATCTGGATCTGCTCGGCTGCACCGAAGGCCGCCTGGGCGTCGCCTTGCGCTGCAGTGCCGATGAGCAGGAACAAACCCTGCTTTATTACGACGCGTCACTGCAACGCCTGGTGCTCGATCGCAGCCGCTCGGGTGCGCAAGTGAGTGGTCAGCGCAGCGTGTCGATCGAGTCGACGCAAACACAACTGCACCTGCGGGTATTTCTCGATCGCTCGTCCATCGAGGTGTTCGAGGAAAACGGCCGCTTCAGCTTCAGCAGCCGCCTCTATCCGCGGCCCGACAGCCTCGGGGTGAAGCTGTTGGCGAACGGGACTGGCGGGCGCGTCGCCATTCCCAAGGCCTGGCCGCTGGACTCGGGCTGGCTGTGAGTACCGTCATTCGAGTCGCGAGAAGCCCAGGGCCTGTGTCATGATTCTGCGTCAACCTGACTGGCCGCACTTCGCATGACTTCCGTGAAAGACGTTGCACAGCTGGCCGGCGTATCCCTGATGACGGTTTCGCGCGCGCTCAACACGCCGGAAAAACTGAGCCCCGAAACCCTTCAGCGGGTACGTCGCGCCATTGAGGAACTGCAATTCGTACCGAGCCTGTCGGCGCGCAGGATGCGCGGCGACAACCTGCAGGCGCGCACCATTGGTGTGTTCGCACTGGACACCGCGACCACGCCGTTCGCCGTCGAGTTGCTGCTGTCCATCGAACAGACCGCGCAGCAGGCAGGCTGGAACGTCTTCATCCTCAACCTGTTGAGCAACCCGCCCACCGACCAGAACATCGACCTGATGCTGTCGCACCGCCCCGACGGGTTGATCTTCAGTGCCATGGGATTGCGCCAGGTGAGCATTCCCGAGCGACTCAAGAGCAAGCCGCTGGTGCTCGCCAATTGCCTGGCCGATGACAGCCACCTGGTCAGTTATGTGCCGGATGATGAAGCCGGGCAGCATCGAGCCATGCAGCATGCGTTGAGCCAAGGCTATCGGCGCCCGCTGTGTATCAATTTACCGAGGAAGAGTCTTGCCTGGGGCCTGCGCCAGCAAGGCCTGCAACGCGCCTGCCAGGCCGTCGGGCTGGCACCTGAAGCACTCCTGCAGTACGACCTTTCCGATCACGACGCCTACGGTGAAACCGCCGCCATTCTCGACCGGCATATCGTTGACGGCCGTCCGCAATTCAACATCCTGGTCTGCGGCAACGACCGCATCGCCTTTTGTGCCTATCAGCTGTTGCTGGGGCGCGGCCTGAAAATTCCCGACGACGTCGCGGTGCTCGGCTATGACAACATGATCGGCATCGCCGAACTGTTCATCCCGCCACTGACCACGGTACAACTGCCGTACTACGAGATCGGTCGCCAGGCGGCCCGGCACCTGATCGAGAACCTCGAGGTATCGGGTGCCCAGCCGGTGGATTGCCCGCTGGTGGTCAGGGCGTCGCTATAACGCCAATCGGCATCCGGCGCCCTGCCCTCAAGGCTGCTTCGCGGGCGACGGCGGCAGCGCCGCGATGATCCGGGCGCGGCATACCTCGAGGATTTCATCGGCCAGCGCGGAATCGTCCGGGCAGGCACGCGACAACATGATCGCACCGACGGCATGCGCCAACATGTCGAGCATTTTTGCCCTGATCGCTTCCTGCGGCGCGTCTTGCCCGGCCTCGTACCGGCTTTCGAGCGCGGCCAGCGTGTTTTCGATGCCGTTGGCAAAGGTAGCCTTCAGTTCGGGCGATTGACGGGCAGCGTCGCCACACAGTGCCGCCATGGTGCAACCGCCACCCCGGCCGTCACGGTGGTCCCTGGACACGTAAAGATCGACGAAATCAGCCACGTCGATGCCCGCATTGTCGGTCAGCGACTGCGCAAGGCTGCTAGCTGCCGCTTCGGCCATCAAGTCGGCCTTGGAGCCGAAATGCTTGTAGAACCCGCCATGGGTGAAGCCGGCGGCCGCCATCAGGTCCGCCACACCCACGCCGTCAAAGCCTCGCTCGCGAAACAAGACAGAGGCCGTCTCGACGATGTGCTCCCGATTTGCCTGGGCCTGGGCCTTGGTCACCCTCATTTTTTCACTCCCTCGTGCTGCTCGAAATCATGCTCACATCATACATAGATGTCGAGCATAATCAAATTCGTTGACAGTTTAGATTTCGGTCATCATCCTAATGAAAAGCCGCGCTCACCTCGCCAGGCTGCACGCGCTCCCTTTATCCAAACCTACGGAAACAAGACGTCATGACCGACCAGATCCTATTCACGCCCTACACGTTGGGTGATCTCACGCTTTCCAACCGAGTGGTCCTGGCGCCGCTGACACGTAACCGTGCGGGGCAAGGTTTTGTACCGAGCGAGTTCGCTGCCACTTACTACAGCCAGAGAGCGTCGGCAGGCCTGCTGATCTCCGAGGCTTCACAGATTTCCCAGCAAGGACAGGGCTATCAGGACACACCCGGGATCTACACCCAGGCACAGATCGACGGCTGGCGCACGGTCACCGAGGCCGTGCATGCCAAAGGTGGGCGGATTTTCCTGCAACTGTGGCATGTCGGCCGCGTTTCCCACGTCGACCTGCAAGCGAATGGTGCGGCGCCGGTGGCCCCCTCCGCTCTGCGTCCGGCGACCAAGGTCTTCGTCAACAATAGTTTCGAGGACGTTTCCGAACCGCGAGCGCTGGACATCAGCGAGTTGCCCGGGATCGTGAACGATTTTCGCCAGGCGGCGGCGAACGCCATCGCCGCGGGATTTGACGGCGTAGAGATCCACGGCGCGAACGGCTATCTGCTGGACCAGTTCATCAAGGACGGCGCCAACTTGCGCACCGATGCCTACGGCGGCTCGATTGAAAATCGTGCTCGCCTGCTGCTGGAAGTGACCGCGGCAGTGGTGGACGAAGTCGGCGCCAACCGCACCGGCCTGCGCATCTCGCCGGTCTCGCCGGCCAATGGTGTGTCCAGCAGCGCGCCACAGGCCCAGTTCGACTACCTGGTCGACCAGCTCAACGCCCTCGACATCGTTTACCTGCACGTGGTCGAAGGCGCGACCGGTGGGCCGCGCGACGTTGCGCCCTTCGACTTTGGTGCCTTGCGCCAGCGCTTCAAAAAAACCTACATCGCCAACAACGGCTACGACCTGGACCTGGCCACCTCACGACTCGCCGAGGACAAGGCTGACCTGATCGCCTTCGGCCGGCCGTTCATCGGCAATCCGGACCTGGTGGAGCGGCTCAGAACCGGTTCGCCTTTGTCGGCTTTCAATCCCGCTACCCTCTACGGTGGTGGTGCGACGGGCTACATCGATTATCCAACGCTCGCTGAATCCAGCACGCAGTAACACTGGCCAGACCCGACCGCGCGCCTGAACAACAGCGCGCGACTCGCTCATCAATACCTTGAAGAAGAGAATCTCCATGGACACTCGCACAACTGTTCTCATCACTGGCGCCTCCACCGGTATTGGCGCTGTCTATGCCCAGCGCTTTGCGCAACGTGGACACGATCTCGTCCTGGTGGCCCGCGACAGCGCGCGCCTGCAAGCGCTGGCCGCCAAGCTGCGCAGCGAACACAACGTTGCCGTCGATATTCTCCAGGCCGACCTGACCCAGATCGGCGACCTGACAACCGTCGAAGCCCGGCTGCGCGATGACGCCAACATCGGCATCCTGGTCAATAACGCCGGCGCTGCCCAATCCGGGACCTTCATCGAACAGTCGACCGACAGTGTCGCGCACCTGGTGTCGCTCAATACCACCGCGCTGGTCCGGCTGGCCAGCGCCATCGCCCCACGCCTGGTCAAAGCGGGTGACGGCGCGATCATCAACATCGGCTCCGTCGTTGGCCTGGCACCGGAGTTCGGTATGTCGGTCTACGGCGCGACCAAGGCGTTCGTGCTGTTTCTCTCCCAGGGACTCAGCCTGGAGCTGTCTCCGAAAGGCGTCTACGTACAAGCCGTCCTGCCAGCGGCCACCCGTACCGAGATCTGGGAACGCGCGGGCATCGATATCAACACCCTGAATGAAGTCATGGAAGTCGGTGACCTGGTCGATGCCGCGCTGGTCGGTTTTGATCGTCGCGAGCCGGTGACCATCCCGCCCTTGCATGAAGAAGCACGCTGGGATGCCTTGCAGGCCGCGCGTCAAGGCCTGCTCGGGCAAATCCGGCAGTCCCATGTTGCCGAACGCTATCAAGACCCGGCGTGATCATTGTTTAGCGGGCGCCGGCGCGAAGGACAGCGCCGGTATTTCCGGATGCCGGGCCGGGCGATCACTGCGCCGCATCCCTTATGAGAGCAAAGCACCATGAAGGCATTTTTAATCGACCGCTACGGCAAGCACAGTGGCCGTATCGGCGAGCTACCGGCCCCTGACGTGGGTGACCATGACGTTCTGGTCCGCGTGCAGGCCGCCAGCGTCAATCTGCTGGATTCAAAGATCAGCAAAGGCGAATTCAAACTGATCCTGCCCTACTCATTTCCCTTGGCATTGGGTCATGACTTGGCGGGGGTCGTGGTCCGCGTGGGATCCCGTGTCGAGCAATTCAAGGCGGGCGATGAAGTCTATGCCCGCGCCCCGGATGGGCATATCGGCACCTTCGCCGAGCAGATTTCAGTGAACGAAAATGCCCTGGCCGTGAAACCGGCAAACATCAGCATGGAAGAAGCCGCCGCCCTGCCCTTGGTCGCCCTGACCGCCTGGCAGGTACTGGTTGAAACCGCCCGATTGAAGAAAGGCCAAAAGGTCTTCATCCAGGCCGGCTCAGGTGGCGTCGGCACCCTCGCCATCCAGCTTGCCAAGCACCTCGGCGCCTTCGTTGCGACCACTACCAGCACCGCCAATGTGCCGTGGGTCAAAGCCCTGGGCGCGGACGTTGTCATCGATTACAAGCAACAGGATTTCGCCAACGTTCTGCAGGACTATGACGTCGTGTTGAACAGCCTGGGCGCCGATGAGCTGGAGAAATCGCTGAAGATCCTGAAACCTGGCGGCCAGCTCATCTCCATCTCAGGACCACCCACCCCACAGTTCGCCCGGGCCCAGGGATTTTCCTGGGTGCTGAGACTGATCATGGGCCTGTTGAGCAGCGGTATACGCCGCAAGGCCCGCCAAAAAGGTGTGAGCTACGCCTTCGTGTTCATGCGTGCCAGCGGTTCTCAACTGCGTGAAATCACCACGCTCGTCGAGTCCGGCAGTATCAAGCCGGTGCTTGACCGATCCTTCCCCTTCGAGGCGACAGCCGATGCCCTGAGCTATGTCGAACAAGGACGATCGAAGGGCAAGGTCGTCATCAAGATTCACTCGGGAATGGCTCCTGGAGGAAAGGCGTTGATTTGACCTGCGGGAATGGGTTGACTACCTTGAAACTCACCCATCTCGTTCGACAAGGAGTGTCGACATGTGCGCAGCTGCTCGTGCGTTTTTTACCCCGCCCCTGGCGTTCCATGCGGTAGCTGCCCAGTCGCCGCATGATCCGCTGAAGCCCCGCATCAACCCCAACTACAACATCCACCAGGGACTCGATGCTGCGGCCGGTTGCCATTCGCTCTCGCGTTGAGTTGCCCTCGCCCATAACACCGCCGATGCCCGCGACAGGTTCAATGAAACCCGTCGGCCGGGCGCCACGAACCCTTCTGTTTTCTCTTTCCCCGGCATGGAATGCCGTGCCGGCTACTGGTTCCACCACAAGGAAGTCACGTCATGAAGACACGTTTGAACAGGATCACGCCACTGCTCGTCCTCCCATTGTTCTGGCAAACGACAGCAGCCAATGCCGAGTCGTGCGAAGAGACGCTGAAACGGGTGGAGGGGTTGTACAACAACACCGTCGACAGTTGCCGGCAAGACCCGGCCTCGGATTGTTCGGGATTGCTGATCAGGGGCACTCACCGCGCCAATCCGGCGAAGGGCGAGAAATGGGATGTCTGGAATCCAAGCCCGAAAGCGAAGGAGCTGGGCACCTTTGCCGCCTCCTGGATGCGGGTCGATGGCATCAGCTATGAAGATCCTGGCATGAGCACCCAGAACGGCTACATCATCACGCCGATCGACCAGGTACGTGAACCGGAAACCCCGGTGCACATCTACTGCGCATTTCCGAACGATGCCTGGACCGACTTTCGCGATGACCGAGGCTGCGGCAACAACAAAAACACCGCCCAGACAGAGGCGGTCTGCCAGGCCATGGCGCCGCCTATCCTCAACGCCAATGCCTGGGTCGCGCATTTCACCCGGTTCAACAACGACCGCAGGCAAGACCAGTTGCAATGTGGTTTCAATATGCGCAACCCCATGAGCAGCCGGGAACGGGTCGACGCGTTTCGAAACTTCATGGGCGCCCGGCAAGTCATCAATACCCGCGAGTTTCAAACCCAGACCGAACTGCGCCTGGGTAACCCGAAAGACGATGCACTGCCGATCCTGGCGTTTTTCTACAGCGATCAACGTGGCCTGAACGATGCATTGGCCAACCAACGGGACTACAAGGACAAGACCGGCAAGGATCGCAACGTCATCAAGATCGACTTCCCCAGGACGCCGGGCAGCAAGGCCACGTTCTCCTGCACCCGAACCACGCCACCGCCCACGCAACAATTCTGTGACCGCTACATCGAATCCAGCACTTGGGTAAAACGTCCTGATCCGAAGCTTGGGCCCGACACCTGGTCGCTCCAGGTCGTGCCCACGGCCTGTGGTCGCGCGATCAAGGATGACCAGACCGACAGGATGTTTGCCGAGCTGTACAACAAGCACAAAGACGACGGGCAATGGCGGCAATACAGCGTCTACGGTGGGTCCCTCCGCCGGCAATTGGTGTGTCATCTGGCGGCAACCTTCGATGGCAAACCCGTCAGGGACAAACCCGAGTGGAACCTTGAGCCGGCACGTCCTTACGTCGACCAGGCCAGGGCTGTCGCACAGTACTGCAATCCTTACTGAGGCTTGAGCGGCAAACGCGACCTGCCGACACTCCAGGCGTCGGCGGATCGCGCATTTACCAGACAGCAATATGCGAATCCGCCCGGGGTTCGGTACCACCACACAGCACCCCGCTGACCGGGTCGCGCAGGATGATCTGGCCGCGGCCATAGTCGGTCAGGTCGCTGGCGATCTGGACCTCATGCCCCCGTCGAACCAAGGCATTGGCCAGGTCCCGTGAGGCGCCGTGCTCGATCCCGACTTTCATCCCACCCAGCCATTGCCAGCGCGGTGCATCCAGCGCCGCTTGCGGGTTCAGGCCGAAATCCACCAGGTTCATGACCATCTGCACATGCCCCTGGGGCTGCATGTAGCCGCCCATCACGCCGAAGGGACCGAGGGCCTCGCCATTGCGGGTGAGGAAACCGGGAATGATGGTATGGAAGGTCTTCTTGCCTGGGGCCAGGCAGTTGGCGTGGGTCGAATCGAGGCTGAATTCCTGCCCTCGATTCTGCAAGGCAATACCGCTGTCGGGCAGCACCACACCGGAGCCAAACCCGTGGTAGTTGCTCTGGATGAACGAGACCATATTGCCCTCCCCATCCGCGGTCGCCAGGTACACCGTGCCGCTGGCGTGGGGGTCGCCGGGCGCGGGCGGTTGGGCCTGTTCGCCGATCTGTCGACGACGGTGGGCACTGTAGTCATCGCTGAGCAGGTCAGCCACCGCCACGCGCATGTGCAAAGGATCGGTGATGTAGTGCAGGCCGTCGCTGTAGGCCAGCTTCATCGCTTCCAGTTGGCGATGCCAGGTCTGTTGGCTGTCACGGTGATCGAAGTCGAAACCTTCCAGAATCTTCAACGCCATCAAGGCCACCAGGCCCTGCCCGCTTGGCGGGATTTCCCAGACATCCACGCCTCGGTAATTGACGTGGATGGGGTCCACCCATTGGGCACGATAATCCTTGAGGTCCGAGGCCCGCAGATAGCCGCCGCTGGCCCGGGAATGGGCGTCCAGGCGCTCGGCCAACGCGCCGCGATACAGGCTCTCACAGCGGGTATCGGCCAATTCCTGAAGGGTGCGCGCCTGGGCCGGGTTGCGAAAAACCTCCCCGGCCCGTGGTGCCTGGCCATCGATCAGGAAAGTATCGAACCAGGCCTCGAGGACGGCATCCCGATGGGGCGTGAACTCGTTCACCGCAACCTGCCATTGATGGGCAACCACCGGCGACAGCGCAAAGCCCTCCCGCGCCAGGCTGATCGCCGGTTGCAGCAGCTCGGCAAAGGGCAGCTTGCCAAAGCGTCGGGACAACTCGGCCCAGGCCGACGGGCAGCCCGGGACGGTCACCGGTGTCCAGCCATAGAGCGGCATCTGCCCGTGGCCGGCGGCCTTGACCGCCTCGATGCTCAAGGCGGCCGGCGCATGGCCGTTGCCGTTGAGGCCGTGCAACTGGCCCTTGCACCAGACCAGCGCGAAGGCGTCACCGCCAATGCCACAACCGGTGGGTTCGACCACCGTCAGTGCGGCTGCCGTGGCGATGGCGGCGTCGATGGCATTGCCGCCCTTTTGCATGATCTCGATGCCCGCCTGGGCAGCCAGGGGCTGGGACGCGGCGACCATGCCCCGACGGGCGAAAACGCTCTGGCGTTGCGACGGATAAGGGTATTGGTGGGCAGAAAATTTCAGCATGGCGAAGGCTCTTCGATACAGGAATTCAGTGGCCGGGAAAAGTCATAACACGCGACTGAGAAAAGCCCGGGTACGAGGATGAATGGGGTGACAGAAAATCTGCTCCGGCGGCCCCTGCTCGATGAGCTCGCCCTGGTCCAGGACCACCACACGGTCGGCCACTTCCCGGGCAAAGCCCATTTCATGGGTCACCACGACCATGGTCATCCCCTCCTCGGCCAACTCCTTCATCACTTGCAACACCTCGCCGACAGTCTCCGGGTCGAGGGCGCTGGTGGGTTCGTCGAACAGCATGGCCTGGGGTTTCATCGCCAGGGCCCGGGCGATCGCCACTCGCTGTTGCTGGCCGCCGGAAAGCATCGACGGGTAGTGATCGGCCTTGTCCGCCAGGCCGACCCGCTCCAGCAGGCCGCGGGCCTGCTCCAGCGCTGCGGTGCGAGTCACGCCAAGCACCTGGATCGGCGCCTCGATGATGTTCTCCAGGGCCGTCATGTGAGGAAACAGGTTGAAGCGCTGGAAGACCATGCCGATGTCCCGCCGCTGACGGGCGATGTTGCGCTCCGACTCACGCACCAGGCTGCCGTCGGCCCGCTCGCGATAGCCCATGGCCCGGCCGTTGACGCGGATCCGCCCGCCCTGGATGTCCTCCAGCAGGTTGATGCAACGGATGAAGGTGGTCTTGCCGGAGCCCGAAGCGCCGATCAGCACCACCACTTCGCCGCGCCGCACTTGCAGGGAGATGCCCTTGAGAATCTGCAGCTCGCCGAAGGACTTGTGGACATCCAGCGCCTCGATAATCAGCTCTTCGCTTTTATGCGCCATGGTTAACGTGCCCTCAGCAGGTTCAGGGTGCTGCGACCGAACATCCGCGTCGAAGCCGGCGGCGGTGACGAGGGCCGGTCCGACTGACCGAAACGGGCTTCCAGCCAGCGCTGGAAAAAGCCCCACAGCGTGGTCAGCAACAGGAAGTAGATCGCCACCACCAGATACAGTTCGAACACCCGGAACGTCGCCGACGTGACCATCTGGGTACTGAGCAACAATTCCTGTACGCCGATCACGCTGACCAGCGTGGTGTTCTTGAGCATCACGTTGAACTCGTTGCCCAGCGGCGGCACGATGACCCGGAACGCCTGGGGCAGGACAATGCGGCGCATCAGTTTGGCGAAGGTCATGCCCAGCGAGCGCCCGGCCTCGTATTGGCCCTTGTCCACCGCACCGATGCCGGCGCGGATGATCTCGGCCATGTAGGCCCCCTCGTTGAGACCCAGGGCAATGATCGCCGCCTGGATATTGCCAGGGATTACCAGCCCAAAGAGGTCGATGTCTTCGAAGCGGAAAATCCCGCCAGCGGCCAGCGCGGTATAGAGAAAGACGATCTGCACCAGCAACGGTGTGCCACGCATCAGCCACACGTAAAAGCGCACTGGCAAATGCAGCAACGGGTTCCTCGACAACCGCAACAGCGCGGCAGCCAGCCCGAGGGCACAGCCCAGCAGCATCGCCAGCACACTGATCAGGCAGGTCAGCCAGAGCCCGGTGAGGTACACCCCACTGGGCTGCAACAGGTACTGCCAGAACACATCCCAATTGAAATTCATCGGTGGTTCACCTCAATCAAGCGTGTCACTGGCGACATGCCATTTGCCCAGCAGTTGGCTGTAGCTGCCGTCGCTGCGCATATCGCCGATGACCTGCTGCACGGCGGCGGTCAGTTGCGGGTCGTCCTTGCGAATGCCCAGGCCGGTGAGAATCCGGCTGAAGGCTGGCACGCCCTCCTCGAACAGATCGGGCGCCATGGCGGCGTAATAACCGGCGGTTTCCACGGTGGTGCCGTAGGCGTCGACCTGGCTGATGCGCAGAGCCTGGAAGGCATCGGTGTCGGAGTTGTAGACCACCAGTTTCATAGGCGGCTTGCCGGCCTTGGCCAGGGTCTCGTTCTCGGCGTCGAGCAGGGTCTTGATGGTGGAACCGTTAAGTACCGCGACCTTGTCTGCGGAGAGATCCGCCAGCGTCTTGAGGCCCTTTGGATTGCCCTTGGGCACCACCACCGCCTGGCTGGAATACATGTAGTTGACGATGTCGATCACCTCGCGGCGCTCGGGCTTGTCAAACAGTTGGTCGACGATCATGTCGCACTGTCGAGCCAGCAACGCGGGGAGCAGCCCGGAAAAGGGAATGACCCGCCATTCCACCTTCTTGTCGCCCAGGCGCTTGGCGATTTCCAGCCCCAGGTCCACGGTCAGTCCCTTGGGTTTCTGCGCCTCATCGAAGGACACCAGCGGCGGCGAATCCATGCCCGAGCAGTAGACGAGTTTATCGACCTTGAGCAAACGCTCCGGGACAACGGGCGCGGCAACCGCCCACTGTGCACAGAAACCCAAGGATAAAGCGGCAACCAACAGGCGAGGCTTATGCATGACCAGACACTCCAGTTCAGTAAGTAACGGGCAGTACTCAAAGTCAGAACACGGGCAGGCTCGGAGCCCGCTCTCGTTATTTTTTCGATTGCAGGAACTCGATCAATTCAGGGACGGTGCCTTCGATGTGCGCACGCACCACCGCCTCGGCCTTGTCGGCGTCGCCCGCACGCAGGGCATCGAGGATCAGCATGTGCTCCTGGCGCGCACTCAGGGGCTTTTCCACATGCTGCAGCCACAGGCGCATGGGCGCTTCGATCAGGGAATAGAGCGCGCTGATCTGCTTGAGCAATCGCGGACGACCGCTGAGGCTGCACAGGTACTCATGGAACGCGCGATGGCGGCTGACCCACTCGGCGCTTTCCTCGCGGTAATCGTCCATCTCGTCCAGCAGTCGCTCCAAGGCAGCCAACTGGCGCTCGCCAATTCTGGCTGTCGCGACACGGACTGCCAGGCCTTCCAGGGCGCTGCGCATCTCGAAGACTTCGTGCAACTCATCGATGTCCAGGCCGCTGACAATCGCCCCGCGATTGGGTCGCAGGGTCACCAGCCCCTGGGCATCCAGACGGCGAAAGGCTTCGCGCACCGGCATCCGGCTCATGCCGATTTCGTTGGCGATGTCCTCGGCAATCAGCCGGTCGCCCTTGCGTAACCGACCGCCACAAATGGCATCGAGCAGGAAGTTGTAGGCCTCTTCCTCGGCAGTCATCGGCGGACGTTCAGCGTAAGTCGGGGCAAATTGCATGGCAGCACCTTCTGAATTTTTGTATCCAATTATCCATGGATTCAAAAAGGCAGAATGCGTGCCAAGCTCACGAATAATCGTGCAAGTGTTTGATTTGAAGGAATTTTCAGAGGAAAACCACTGCCAGCCTTAAAGCCCTGCCATAGGCTTGGCCGCACACCTGTGCTACCAAACAGCTCAGTGGCTGCCCTTTATGTGTGCAGGATGACGCTTCGGTAACACCGCAGGCAGCAGCCCATCATGCAGGTGCCCTGGGTGTATCTGAGGGTGACTCGCCAAACAGCGCCCGGTAATGGGCCGCAAAATGACTCAGGTGGAAAAACCCCATCGCCACGGCGATTTCACTGACGTTCAATGCCGCCGCACGGGTCGTGATCAAACGCCGGCGCACGGCATTGAGCCGCAGGTTGCGCAGGTACTCCACCGGACGCATCCCGGTGACCGCCTGGAAACTGTTCTGCAGGGTCCTGCGACTCACCCGCAATTGCTCGCACAAGTCGAGGATGCTCAAGGGCACCTCTGCGCTGGTGACGACCAGCTCCTGGCAACGCTTGACCAGATAGGCACTGACGGCAAAATTGCCGCGCCGGCCACGCACCTCGTCCGAAGCGTGACTGAACAAGTCGAGAAAGGCGTTGAGCAGCACGTCCTCGAGGATTTTTTCCGAGGCCGGATTGACCGCGTCCGCCTGTTCCAAAAGCTGACGAAACAGTGGGTGGATCCTTTGCTGCACGCGACGCAGCACCGCCTCATCCACGCTGACCTGGGACACGCTTTGCAGGCGCTTGAGCTGTTCGCTCGACAGTTCGTAGGCCGCCAGCTTGGCGAACCGCACCGTGTCGACATTGGCCGCAAAGAAGTGCATGCCTTCCGGGGCGTGCAAGACGAAGTCCTCTCCATCGCGCAATAGCACGACACTGTGGGCGCCCACCTGGTGCCCCTGGACCACCGGCGCGCCGCCCAGCGACATGGCAATGCACAAACGCCCTTTTGGCGCGCAACCGCGCTGCACCACACGCTTATCCAGCACCTCCTGGAAGATCTGGAAGCGATCGGCGCACACCTGCCGCAGCTCGCTGGAAAGGCAGCCACGCCCGAGTTGGTCATAGACCTGTTGCCAGCCCAGGATCGAACCTGCGTGTTGCTGAGGATCATTGAAGGTACGGACTTCGGCGAACATGATCATTGTTCCTCGGTGGTGCTGTGCTTAACCCTGGTGCTGATATCCAAAGAGGTCGATAAACCTGTGGCGAGGGAGCTTGCTCCCGCTTGAGCGCGAAGCGCTCACAAAACAGGTCTGCTGCGTAGCCCAGCGGGAGCAAGCTCTCTCGCCACGGACTCGTGAACCGTTCTTATTGTCGGAAAACCAAAGCCAGTTCCGTGCCAAGCATGTGCAAACGATATTCGCCTGCCCTGACGTCCATCGGCGCCAACAACGCCCCGGACAGCACCACCTGCCCCGCTTCAACGCGCTGCCCGTCGGCCAGCAACCGCCGGACCAGCCAACACAGATTCGCCAGAGGTGTGTCCTCGCGCGCCAGGACGTTACCTTCACCACAGGACACGCCGTCATGCACCAGGCGATAGTTCACTTCGGGCAGTCGATCCGGATCGAACCCCACCCTGGCCCCGAGGCAATACAGCCCCGCGGCGGCATTGTCGGCAAGAAACGCTCCGACACCGAAACGCCAGCCCTGCCAGCGACAATCGGCAATTTCGAATGCCGGCGCGACCTCGGAAATGGCGGCGAGGATGTCCTCGTCACTGTAGAAATCTGGCACCAGCGTGCGCCCCAGGACAAACGCCAGCTCGATCTCCAGCTTGGGCTGGATCAGCCGTGCCAGGGGCACCGTGCTGCCGGGTTCCACAGCCATGGCATCGGTCAGCGCGCCCAATACCGGTTCATCAATACCGAAACGGTCCTGGGCGGCGCGGCCGGCGAAGGCCACTTTCCACCCGGTCAACCGCTCACCAGCGGCCTGGCGCCGGCGCAGCGCCTCGCGTTGCAAGGTATAGCCCGCCGACAGGTCGAGTGCCTGAGGCTCCAACGAAGGCAAGGCGTGTACGACCTGCGCAGCATCGTGGAGCCGGATCAGGAAATCATCCTCACGCTTCATGAGAGTTGCTCCGCCAGTTTGCGCAAAACGCCTTCGAGCCGCTCGGGTGTGGTGATCGCGGCAACGAACCGATCTGGCCGCACCACCACAACGCAGTCACGCACCTTGGCAAACCATTCGCCCAAGCGATTATCGATGTCCTCGACGCAAATGGCGCCGCTGGCGGACAAGGGTTGGTTACGCCCCACGCCACTGCGCGAGCGATTGATCTGGATGAAGCGCGTCTCCCAGCGCGCCCACCAGGCGGCGGTTTGCTCGCTGAGCTGTTCGCTCGGATTGACCCGATACCCCAGCACCGCATAGGAATGCCCCAGTACATCGTCCAGGCGCCGGCGCTGACCCTGGGCGTCCTCGACAGACGGCTGGATGAACAACTGCCCGACCAGATCATCCTCATGCAGCTCGGCACGCTCGTGATGCACCAGGCCTTTGGTGATGGTCGCCTTGGGTTTGAACTTGAATTCCAGCAAGTGCGAGCGAAGGTTGTCGACGCTGTTGACGGCCTGGAACAACCAGTCCCGCACACCGGCCATCAACGGGTTGGTCAGCCCCAGCACCGCGCCCATGTTGTCGGCCAACGCGATGAGATCGGTCGCGTGCCCACGGCGCTCCTGGTCGTAACTGGCAAGAATCGTCGGCGACGCTCGCCCTTGAAGGATCGCGGCGAGTTTCCAGGTGACGTTGGCGACATCACGCAGGCCCGAATTGAGCCCCTGCCCGGCCCAGGGCGGGGAAATATGCGCCGCATCCCCCACCAAGGCCACACGGCCCTGGACAAAGCGCGCCGCGACCCGAGAGTTATGGGTGTAGGCGCGGATCCGGATGATTTCCAGTTGATCGACCGCATCGCCGATATGCCCACGGATCAAGTCCCGGATCGTCGTCTCTTCGCACATCCGGGTCTCGTCTTCGCCCTCCAGGAGCATGAACTCCCAGCGCCGCTGCTGATACGGCAAGTAGATGCAGACGAAAGGTCGCTGAGGGTCGGCATGCAGGGCGGTATACGGTGCATCCAGGGTATCGTTGGCCGTGTCGATCACCACCCATTTGCGCGGATGGGTCAGCCCCAGCAGCTCGATGCCGAGTTTCTTGCGCACGCTGGAACGTCCACCATCGGCGCCGATCACGTACTGCGCCTGCAATTGATAGAGCTCGCCCTGGGCATCGCGCACCTGCAAGGTCACGCCCTCGGCATCCTGCTCCAGATCGAGCATTTCATGGCCCTGGCGCAACTCGACACTGGCATGCTTGCCCAACTGCTCGCGCAACGTCGTTTCCAGCAACTGTTGCATGAAGATGTTGCGCATCGGCCAGCCATAGTTTGCCGTGCTCGGCTTGACCTCGGCAAAACACACGCCTCGCGCATTGTAGTAACGCAAGGGCACGTTGCAGATCATGTCGCGCGCGGCCAGTTCGGCGATGCCGATGCCCTGCAACACACGCAGGGCCTCGTCATCCATGCCCACCGCACGCGGATACGGCAGGACGCCGTCAGCCAACTCAAGGACGATGCAGTCGATGCCGTACAGCCCCATGTAATGAGCGGCCGTGATCCCGTTGGGGCCGCCGCCCACGATGACAACCTGGGTTTTCTCCTGCTTCATCGCTATTCACCGCTTTGTTGTTGTGGTTGTAGGCACTGGTCATACAAATAGTCCATGACGACAAGGTTGAACATTTCGCTCTGGTCATCATGCACATAATGGCTGGCGTCGGCGATTTCCTCTGTGCGCACCCACTTACTGGCCTGCTTGATCGACTCAAGGGTCGCCAAGGGCAGGAAATCGGAACGGGCGCCACGAATGAACAGCGTCGGGCAATCCAGCGCCCGTACCGCCGGCCACAGGTCGGTCGGGGTAATACTCAGGCGCGCCTGGGCAATACCTTGCTGGTCGTGACGCCATTCGATTCCAGCCAGGGTTTCCTTCATGGAATACATCAACCTGGAAGCCAGCCCCTCCTGAGAGAGGCCAGGTCGCGCTTGCAGCCAGAACTGGGCGGCACTCTCCCAGTCAGGAAACAACAGCGGTGTCTGGCTCATCTCGCGCCGAATGCGCTCGGCGCCGTCACCGCTGACCGAAGAACCAGGGCCGATGTCCTCGATCACCAACGCTTGCAGTCGTCCCGGATTGAGCCGCGCATACTCCAGTGCATTGGTGCCGCCAAGGGAATGCCCCACCAGGACGAAACGCTGCAGTTCCAGATGCGCCACCAGATCTTCAAGATCGTTGACATAGGCCTCGGTCCGGTAACTGGAGGCATCCGCCCAGTCACTGTGGCCACGACCACGCTGGTCAAGGGCATAGCAGCAGTACCGCTCGCCCAACGCATTGACCAGGCCATCCCAGGTCTGCGCATAGGAGCGCAGCCCGTGGAGCAGCACCACCGCAATGCCCGACGGATTGCCCCAGGACAGATAATGCAGGCGTAGCCCCGATCGATTGGTGAAGAACTGGCTGTTTGCAGACATTCGTTTGCTTCCCACGATCCGTACCTCAATACAGGCCGTCATTGCCCTTGACGTCGGCAGCCTCAAGGCCACCCAGGCGCGCACGCAAGCGCCCACGCGTGGCGAAGGCCCAGATGATGATCAATTCGTCGGCCGCCGGACCATCACCGAACGACAACGAAATGCTGTCGTAGTGCGAACGGACATACAGCGCATCCTTGTGAGCCAGCGGCACATCGATGGTCACGCCAGGCCCGCCACGCTTGCCCGTGGAAGGCACCCAGGATTTGCCGCCGCCCAATGCGACGCGGATCGGATCCGCCGCCGGATTGGTCAACAATGCATTGCCATGCTCGTACTCGCCCTGGCTGCCCACCAGGCACGCCTTGCCATAGCTGACGATCTTGTGCTGGCCGGCCAGTACCCGGATGCGCCGACCAAACTCCTGGCCCAGCAAGGGCGACGGCTCAATCAACTCGGCCAGGCTTTCACTGAAACGGCCGGCATAAGGGTTGGCGATCACCGCGCCAATGGCGTACTTGAACAGCGGCTCGCCATCGGCCAACTGGCCCGTTTCGTTGGCCAGGGTTTCCTCGACGAAGGTGTACCATTTGCGGATGTGGTAACTGGCGAAATTTGCGGTTTTCATAAGAGAAGTCTCTTTCAAAGTGGGTCGAGATCGAAATGCCGGCTGGGGGCTCCAGCGGCCTTGAAGCGGGCCTTGCCGCGTGCATCGTCGTGTTCGGACTCGAGGAAGAATTCCAGGCGATTGCCATCGGGGTCGTTGAAATACACGCCGTTACCGATCTCGTGGTCAGTAATCTTCACCACCTCGACGCCCTTCTTCAGCAACATGCCGTAGAGCTTGCGCAGGGTGGTCATGTCGCCCGCGATCTCCAGCCCGTAGTGCTGCAGCCCCAGGCCGCCCTGGTGGGCCCCGGGTGCTGCACGGAGCAACGCGATATCGTGGTGCTTGGCACCGAAGGCCATCATGATCCAGCTTTCACCCCGGGCGCTTTCATGCATGCCCAGCACGTCGGCGTACCAACGCGCCGACACTTCAGGGTCGCTCACGGACAGCGACAGGTGAGTACGAACGACTTCGACTTTCATCGCGCGATACCTCAGTTCTTCTTGATGATGGATTGATGCCCGGACTTGATTTGCGCCACCGCGGGCGTCCAGAGCACATCAGCGATTTCACTGAATTCACGCCACTGCTTCTGCCAGCCGTCACCGCCGTTCTCGGAGGTGAACAGATGCCCGTACTTGGTGCCGGCGACAATCTGGCGAGGGTCGGCAGGGTTCAAGGCAATCGCCCAGACACAGGAGTTGGGCTGTTGCGGCAGTGGCAGCACTTCCCAGCTGAGGGCGGCATCCCGGGAGACCAGCACCTTGCTGGTCGTGCCAGGGGTGCCGTCGGAAATGCTCAGGTAGAGCGTATCCTCGCTGCCCAGCGCTGCATTCATGGCACGCACGTAGTACAGGCCGAAGGTTTCCCGGGCGACGATGCCGGTCCAGGTCTGCCCCTCGTCGAGGCTGCGGTAAACGGCGTTGACGCACACCACCACGATGACCTTTTGCCCGTGGTTGGGCAGGACCACGATGTTGTGCACGTCCGAGTTGAAGTCCCACAGCAGGCGGTCATCGACACGGGTCCAGCTATCGCCACCGTCACGGCTGTGGAACAACCCGCCCTCTTCCAGGCCGAACCACAACTGGTTGCGATCGGTCGGGTCGTAGGCGAAAGCCAGCAAGCGTGGACGGCTGACCCCTTCGCAAAACTCCGGGATCTCTACCGGGGCACGTTCCCAGGTCTGGCCACCATCGAGGGTGCGCCACAGCACCGCGCGCGACGGCGCACCGGTGCCGACGAAAATCCGCTGTGCGTCCTGAGGATCCACGGCCACCTTCCAGACGGTCTGGCCGTTGAATGGCGAATCCACCCGCTGCCAATGGCCTCCGGTATCACGGCTGATGCACAGGCCGACATCGGTGCCGGCATAGATCACCTCAGGCGTCCCTGGATGCAAGCTCAGGGAGCGGGTGATCGCGTCGAATTCCAGGTCCTGGCCCAGGCCCAGGCGATGCCAGGTACGGCCAGCGTCGGCGCTGCGGATGACCGCCTGCCCTACGGTGGCGACCAAAAGGGTTCCGTTACTCATCACTGCTGCTCCTCAAATGAAGATGCCGCGGGTCAAGCCGCCGTCGATACCAATGGATTCCCCGGTCACCGCACCGGCCTTGGGGGATGCGAGGAAACCGATCAGCCAGCCCATTTCGATGGGTGCCAGGGTGCGTCGGATCGGCGTTGCGTCGATGTAGCCCTGCTCCACCTGCTCGGGCGTCTTGCCCTGCTTGATCCCTTCGCGCTCGTAAAGCTCCTGGATGTGCGGGGTGTCCACGACGCCGGGGTGGATCAGATTGACCGTGATGCCGGCTGGGCCCAGTTGGTCGGAAAGCGTCTTGGTCATGTGGGCGATGGCCAGGTTGCGCATGCCCGAGAGGACCTTGCTGCCACGCCCGGTCAGGCCACCGATATTGATGATGCGACCGAAGCCACCGGCCTTCATGTGCGGGGTCACGGCCTTGGCGCAACGGAAATAGCCGATCACCTTGGTGTTGAGGTCCGAGAGCAGTTCGTCGTCGCCGGCGTGCTCGATGTCGTTGCGCACCACACCGGACGGGGCCGCGGCGCCGTTGACCAGGATGTCGATGCGGCCAAAGTGCTTGTGGGCAGCCTCGACCATGTCGGACACCGCCGACATCTGGTTGGTGTCACAGAACAGCGGCAGCACCTCGTTGCCGGTCTCTGCGGTGATTTCCTCGGCGGCTTGCTGGAGGTATTCCATGCGCCGCGCGCAGATCACCACCTTGCAACCTTCCTGGGACAGAAAGCGCGCGACTTCCTTGCCGATGCCCATGCCACCGCCAGTGACGATCGCCACGCGGCCTTGTAATTCCAGATCCATAGCAGTTCCTCTTGTGATTGTTCGGCTCAGGCGAGATCGACGAAGACACTTTTGGTTTCGGTGTAGGCATCGATCACGTTCTTACCCATTTCCCGGCCCCAGCCGGATTGCTTGTAGCCACCAAATGGCGAGGCTGGGTCGACGACGTTCCAGCAGTTGATCCACACCGAGCCGGCCTTCAACTGGGCGGCCACGCGATGGGCGGAACGCAAGTCACGGGTCCAGAGCCCGGCGGCCAGGCCATAGGGCGAGTCGTTGGCGCGCAGCACCAGTTCATCGATCTCGGTCCAGCTCATGACGGTCAGCACCGGCCCGAAGATTTCCTCCCGGGCGACACAGGCGCGTTCGGCGCGATCGAGAAACACGCTGGGCCGGATGAAGTGGCCGCGCTCCAGGTGGGCCGGCCGATCACCGCCGCAGATCAGCTCGGCGCCTTCTTCCTGGCCGCGTTGCAGGTAGCCATGCACCGTGCCCAATTGCCGGGCCGAGACCAGAGGGCCCATGCTGCTGGCCGGATCCAGGCCTGGCCCCAACACATGGGCGGCCGCATGGCGCTGGAGTTCCTCAAGCACCTGATCGAGGACGCTGGCGTGCACGTAGAGACGCGACCCGGCGGTGCAGACCTGCCCCTGGTTGTAGAAAATGCCGTCGGCAGCGCCCTTGGCGGCACGGACGATATCGGCGTCCGGCAGGATGATGTTGGGGGACTTGCCACCCAGCTCCAGGGAGACCTTCTTCATGTTGCCCGTGGCCGCCTGGGCGATCAGTCGTCCCACCTGGGTCGAACCGGTGAAGGCGATCTTGTCCACGTCCGGGTGCTGGGCCAGCGGTGCGCCGGTATGCACGCCGAGGCCGGTGAGCAGGTTGACCACCCCGGCCGGGAAACCGGCGGCCTCGATCAACTGCACCAGGCGAATCGCAACCAGAGGCGTCTGTTCGGCGGGCTTGAGCACCGCGACGCAACCGGTCGCCAGCGCCGGGCCAAGCTTCCACACACACATGGTCAGCGGGAAGTTCCACGGCACGATCAAGGCACAGACGCCCACCGGCTCGCGCAAGGTGTAGTTGAGCATCGGCGCGCCGCTGGACGGCGATACCGGCAGCGTGCTGCCTTCGATCTTGGTCGGCCAGCCAGCGAAATAACGAATGATATTGGCCGCACTGGCCGCTTCCCCCCGGGCCGCGGCGATTGGCTTGCCGTTTTCCAGGGTGATCAGTTGCGCCAGCTCTTCGCGATGCTGGTCAAGCAGTTCCGCCAGGCGAAACAGCAATAACCCGCGCTGGGCCGGTGAGTGCTGCGCCCAGGGCCCGGTGAAGGCCGCGCGGGCGGCAGCGACGGCGGCATCCACGTCGCGTTCGCCGCCTTCGGCGACTTCCGCCAGGATGTGCTCAGTGGCCGGGTTTTCCACGGAAAACCGGCGGCCGTTGGCGGCGTCCTGCCAGGTCCCGCCGATAAACAGGCGCCCGGGCTGCGACAGGAACTTCTCGACGGCAGGTAACAATTGAATCGGGTTCATATCCGCTCCTTCACAGGGCCATTTCAATCAGGCAAGGACCGCCATCGGCCTTGGCGTTGGCCAGGGCGCGCTGCAATTCACCATTGGTGTGCACGGTGCTGGCCGGCAAGCCGTAGCCCTTGGCCAAAGCCTTCCAATCGATGCGTGGACGGTCCAGTACCGTCAGGCTCAGGGCCTCGGGGCCCAGCTCGGTCATGCCGAAGCGGCGCAGCTCGTTCTGCAAAATGGCGTAGCGATGGTTGGCTGCGATCAGGATCACCACGGGCAGTTGCTCGCGGGCGATGCTCCACAAGGTCTGGATGGTGTACTGGGCACTGCCGTCCGATTGCAGGCAGAACACGCGGTTGCCGCGCTCGGCCATGGCGGCGCCAAAACCCACCGGGATGCCCTGGCCGATGGCGCCACCGGTGTTGGTCAAGACCCGATGCCGTGCGGCATGGGCCGAAGCGGTGAAGAACGGATAGCCGCACGTCCCGCCTTCCACCGAAACGATGCAATCGTCGGGCAACGACGCAGCCAGCACCTGACCCACGGACTGCGGTGTCAACGTAGCTTCGCTTGGCGGCAGCTCGATACCGGTTGGCGTTGGCACATAAGCCGGCGCTTCAAGCGCATCGGCAAGCGCAGTGAGCGCGCCGGCAACATCGTCCCCTACTTCCGCCAGGCAGAGCAGGCGTTCACGTTCGGCCAGGCGAGAGGCAATGCCTTCGTAGCCGAAATAACTGATCGGGTCCGGCACGCCGGCGCACACCACCGCGTCGTACTGGTCAAGAATCTCAATGGCCACTTCGGGGAAGTAAGGCAGGCGATCCAGGTCAGGCAAACCACCACCGCGATAGCTCAGGCGTGGAAAGGTTTCGGCGAACAGGCGCACGCCTGGCAGTTGTGCCAGGCGCCCCGCCGCTTCGAGTCCGGCGACGGACAAGCCTTGGTCGCCAACGATAAACACCAGGCGCTGGCCATCGCGAAGGGCCTGGGCGACCGCCTCGATCCGGTCACCGGCAAAACGGCGAACCGGGGCCTGCAATGTCGTGAAGGCTTTCTCGTGCTGCACCGTGTTGGCTTGCAGGTCCATCGGCAGAATCAGGCTGGCGATCTGTCCGTTGGCTTGCCAGGCGGCACGCACTGCCTCTTGGAAATCTTCGCCGACACCCGATGCGGTGCGCGATGTGCGCACCCATCCGGAAACACTCCCGGCCAGCGCCTGGATATCACTGGCCAGCGGCGGATCGTAATTGACGTGCCATGACGCGTGATCGCCGATGACGTTGACGATCGGGGTGTTGGCGCGACGCGCGTTGTGCAGGTTGGCAATGCCATTGGCAAAGCCTGGCCCCAGGTGAGTCAGGGTCATCGCCGGCTTGCCGGCAATCCGGCCATAGCCGTCCGCAGCACCGGTGCACACCCCTTCGAACAAGGACAACACCGACTTGAGGGCTGGCGCACTGGCCATGGCTGCCACCAGGGGAATTTCAGTCGTTCCGGGATTGGCGAAGCAGTATTCGATACCACTCGCCACCGCCGCTTTCACTATCAGTTGCGCACCATTCATTTCCAGCCCTCTTGATCGAGCGTTTGCAGTGGCTGAGATTTATCACACAGAAAAACCCTACGCTCAAGCATTTTTATACATAAAAACTCTTATTTTGAGATTTATGCAAAAATATGACGTAAATACCACCTTCAATATGTATGTTTTTCTCAAGCGCTGACGTATCGTGGCAACGCCCTGTTCGCCGAGCGAGCGGGCTTTTCATCATCGGCGCACCTACCTATAGTGCTCACCCAACGACCACCTACGCGCCATCCCCCCCTTTAGGAGCGAAATGAGCAGTCTGAGCAAAATGCTGAGTGTGCTGGACCTGTTCGACCCGGCAACGCTGAAGATCGACCCCGACACCATCGCCGAGCGCATGGGCCTGTCACGGGCGACCGTGTACCGCTACGTCAAGGATTTGTGTGATGCGGGCCTGCTGGTCAGGGTGGATGCCGGCAGCTACGGCCTGGGGCCACGGATCATCGAGCTCGACTGGATGATGCGCCAGTACGACCCGATCCTCGTGGCGGGCCGCGAGTTGATGCACCAGCTGTCCGAAGCCACGGGCCTTGCGGTGTTCGCCAGCGTTTTCTATGACGGCCACATCATCAACACCTACATCGCCGAACCCAACGACACCTACCAGTTCGCATTCGGTCGCGGCCAGCCGCTGCCGTTTTTTCGCGGTGCGCAATCCAAGGTGCTGATCGCCTTCCAAAAGGGACGGCGCCTGCAACGCCTGTTCGAAGAACACATGGCCAACGACCCCGACAACGGCTATGACTGGGCAAGCTTCTCCAAAGTGACGAAAAAGATCCGCAAGGACGGCTATTGCATGACCCACGACGAACTCAACCTGGGACTCACCGGTATCGCGGCACCGATCATCAACCCTGGGCTCGACGAGGTGGTGGGCAGCCTTTCAGCCGTCGGCAGCACCGACAGCTTCAAACTGCTGCGCCAGGAAACCGTGATTGAAATGGTGATGGACACCACCCGGCGGATTGCCGAGAGAATGCAGAATCCGCCTGCCATCGGCTAGAAACCGGAGGTGCGGCCACACCGCTGCCCTGTGGGAGCTGTCGAGCGAAGCGAGGCTGCGATCTTTTCGCCCCCCCATTGAGTCCCAAGCGAAAGATCAAGATCAAAAGATCGCAGCCTTCGGCAGCTCCTACATGTCCCGGCGGGAGCAAGCTCCCTCGCCACAGGTTTTATCGAACACCCCCTACTTCAGAACGGAACGGCCACCGTCACCTGGCTGTACACGTTGGTGCCATTGCCCGCCACTTGATTGGCCCCGGTCGTTGCATCCCGATCCGGCTTGTAGAGGCCTATCAGCGGAGTGATGATCACATGCTCGTTGACCGCCCACTCGGCATACAGATCCAGCTCACGGGCATCCAGGTTCAGGGCGTTATCCTTGCGTACCGTGTTGAAATCAAAATACAACACGCCAAGGGTCAGGTTTTCCAATGGCGTGGCCTTCAAGCCGACATGGTGGATAGCCGTATTGCTGTTGAAGGGCCCTGCATAGTTACCCGCGACTTCGCCCTGGAACCAGGTGCCATAGCCCGTGCTCTGCCCGGTGAACAGCGAGTCCCACTTCTGGGAATAACGGCTGTAGCGGTACGTCAGCTTCGGAGCCCAGGCGAGATCGGCAAAGGTGTAGCCGGCCTCGGCGTACCAGGCGTTCTGCGGGCCGGCGTCCTTGTCCTGCCAGGCGTATTCGAATGCCAGGCTGGCGTTCTCGATGCCCGCGTCACCTTCACCACGAATGCTGTAGACGTCCATGCCCTTGCGTTGCTTCTGGAAATCGCTGGCCCACTGCTCGTTCACGTCGAGGCCATGTATCCAGGTCAGCCCCAACGTGCCCGCCTTGGCGGTGTAATCGAGCGTACCGGCGGCCAGTTCGGTTTCGGCCTGGGCGCGGTTATCGGACTTGAGCCACACCACACTGCCATGCAGCCCATCCTGCCCGCCGAGACGTAATACGGCGGTTTGATCGAACGCGTGCCGGGCAGCCAGGTAATAGGCTCCACCGCGATTCAAGCGACCATCGGCAGGCCCCTTGCCCAGGTTCGGCCCGTCATCGTTGATCAGGAAGCCCCTGCCCAGCTTGACCACCTGGCGACCGCCGGAGATATCGACACCGTCCTGTCCCAATACGGGGAACAGATCGGCGGAACGCCAACCCAGGTAAGCGTCTTCAATCTTCGTCTTGCGCTCGCTGCCCAGTGTATTGCCGGCCGCGTCGCCATCGCCCCAGGTGGCGGAACTGACCAGGCTGAACGCCCCGTAGGCGGTGCCATGGCCGGCCAGGCCCTGGTCGCCGCTGACGCCATACTTGATGAAGCCTTCGCGCCAGGTTGAACCACCTGGCCTGCCGTCGTAATTCTTGCGACTGTTGAAAAGACCGAACACGGCCAGCATGTCGGCGTTGAGGTGAGTATCGTCATCGGCATACAACTCATAGGCCTGGACCTGACTCGCAGCGCAGAGCGCCAGCGTACAGGCAAGGCCACTGCCGAAAAATCCCATACGCGATAGATTTCGCATGGCTGGAGCTCCTTATGGTGCGCCCTTGTAGGCTGTTTTTATATGCAGGAGCCGGCACCGCAAGCGGCACCGGCTGGCCGGGCTAACGGCAGTCAGCGAGTGCGCTGTCCAACGCGCCGACCATCATGGCGGCCTCGTCGGACGTGAGAGTCAGCGGCGGCGACATCACGATTTTGTTGCCTATCGGGCGCATCAATACGCCGGCCAGGCGCGCCTGCTCGGCGATGCGCGAGGCCAGGCCCGTTGCAGGGTCAAGCGGCTCGCGCGTGGCCTTGTCCACCACCAGGTCCACGGCGATCATCAAGCCTTTGCCACGCACTTCGCCCACCACTGCATAACGTTCGGTCAGCGGTTGCAGTTGCTCCAGCAACTGGGCACCGACTTTCCCGGCGTTGCCCGGCAAATCCTCGGCCTCGACGATGTCCAGCACTGCCAGGGCCGCCGCACAGGCAGTCGGGTGCCCGCTGTAGGTGTAGCCGTGCATGATTACGTTGCTGAAACCCGGGCCGTTCTCGATGGCATCGACCATGCGCTGGTTGAAGACCGTGGCGCCCATGGGGATGTAACCGGCGGTGATGCCCTTGGCCAGGCACAGTACGTCGGGAGCGACGCCCCAGCCACGACTGCCGAGCATGCAGCCGGTGCGGCCGAAACCCGTCACCACTTCATCGGCGATCAACAGGATGCCGTGGCGGTCGCAGACTTCGCGCAGCCTCTTCCAGTAGTACGCGGGCGGCACGATCACACCGCCGGCACCTTGCACCGGTTCGGCGATCAGCGCGGCAATGGTCTGCGGGCCGAGCAGTGCGATATGGTCTTCCAACTGACGAATGCAGTGAGCGGTCAGTTCTTCCGGATCGCGGCAGTCCCAGGGGTTGCGGTACAGCCACGGCGTGTCGAGCAGATGACAGCCAGCCAGCAGCGGCCCGTGGTTGTAGTGATACACGCCGTTGCCGCCCACCGAGGTGCCGCCCATGTGCACGCCATGGTAACCATTGCGCAATGACAGAAAGCGCGTGCGCCCTGGCTCGCCGCTGGCGATCCAGTATTGGCGGGCCATTTTCAGGGCCGTCTCGACCGCATCGGAACCGCCGGAGCTGAACAACACCCGGGTCATGTTTTCCTGGGCGAACATCGACGTCAGCCGCTCGGCCAAGTCGAACACCCGCGGATGGGCGATGCCGTCGAAGGTCTGGTAATAAGCCAGTTCGTCCAGCTGCGCGGCAATGGCCGCCTTCACTGAAGCCCGGTTATGGCCCACGTTCACGTTCCACAAACCGCCGACCCCATCGAGCATGCGATGGCCTTCGATATCGGTGATGTAGTTACCGTCGCCACGGGCGATGATCAACGTCTTGGACCGGTTCGCCGGCGCCGAAGAACTCATCGGGTGCCAGAATTTTTTTGGTGCTGTCTTGTATTGCTCGTACATGGTTGCATTCCTCACTCTGTTTCACGCTTGCGTACGTACAGCAGTTGCTGGCCGGTGAACTCCAACAACCCTTCAAGGCCGAACTCGACGCCGAACCCGGACATCTTGCTGCCGCCAAACGGCGTATTCGGTTGGATCTGCGCATGACAGTTGACCCAGGCCATACCACATTCCAGGCGACTGGCCAGGGCCTGTGCCTGCTCGCTGTCGCGTCCCCAGACCGATCCACCCAGGCCCATGTCGCCAGCATTGGCGCGACGCAGGACATCCTCGACATCCTGGTAGGCAATCAGCGGCAACACCGGCCCGAACTGCTCCTCATCCACCAGGCGCTGCCCATCGGTCACATCGGCGACCAGCGTCGGCGGATAGAAGAAGCCGGGGCGGTCCAGACGAGCACCGCCACACAACACACGCGCACCCTGGGCGCGGGCATCCGCCACCAGTTCCTCCACCAGCGCCAGCTGTTCGAGGTTCTGCACCGGGCCAAACGTGACCCCGGGCGCCAGGCCGTCACCCACTACCTGACGCTGGGCGATCAGGGTCAGGGCCTCGGCAAAGGCCTCGTACTGGGATTGGTGGATGTATAACCGCTTGAGAGCAGCGCAGGTCTGCCCCATGTTCAGGAATGCGGCCTGGAAAATATCTTCGGCGACCGCCGCGACCGAGGTGCCTGGCAGCACGATGGCGGCATCGTTGCCGCCCAGCTCCAGGGTCAGGCGCTTGAGGTTGCCGGCGGCGCCGCGCATCACGCTCTGGCCGGTGGCGGTGGAGCCGGTGAAGACAATCTTCTGGATACCGGCGTGGGAGGTGATCGCACTGCCGAACCCTTGTTCACCGGTCACGCTATTGATCACGCCCCGAGGCACGTGGCGAGCGATGACTTCCACCAGGCGCAGGGTGCTCAAGGGGGTCAGGCTCGATGGTTTGCTGATCACACAGTTACCGGCCCGCAATGCCGGCATGATGTGCCAGACAGCGATCATGAACGGCCAGTTCCAAGGCGTGATCGACGCGACCACGCCCAACGGCTTGCGGTGCAGTTCAATACGCTGGGTCGGGGTTTCTTCCACCAACTCCACGGGAATCTGCTGCTCGGCGGCATAGCGCGTCCAGGCCACCGCACCCATCACTTCGGAGAACGCCAATTCCAGCGGCTTGCCCTGTTCCAGGACAATGAGCCGGGCCAACGCCTCGGCTTCCTGTTCGAGATCGGTAGCGATGCTCAGAAGGCGCTGGCGGCGATCTTCATGGGTGCTGTGTCGCCACTCGACAAAGGCCGACTGCGCCGCTTCGACGGCAAGGTCCAGCTGGGCCAGGGAACCGGCCGCGCATCGAGCGAACACCGTAGCGGTCGCCGGATTGAGCACATCAAAGTGCCCGTTTTCACCGTCGACCCGAGCCCCATTGATGAGCATTTGATAATCGTGCATAGAACCTTCCTTTCACGCGCTGACGAACCGTCCCGAACGACAGCGGACTTGTTTTCTGGGTGGATTGACGTTGTGCCTGACGCCTCAGAGCTTGTGGCTTCCCAGCGCCATGAACCGCTCGGGCGATACCTTGCGCAATCGAGCGGCGAGGAACACGCCGACGATCAGCGCGGCGGGAATCACAGCGCATAGGCCATAGGACAGAAGCTGGCTGGCGCCGGTCAGCACGTCGAAATGAATCACCGCAAGGGCCAGGACCGCCAGCAATGCCAGGCACGAAAAGACCGGAAGAATCCGACCGCGCCAGAGCCCCAGCTTCAGCTCCGGGTGAGCGCGAAAATAGACAAACACCGCCGCTGAGGTCAGCGCCATGAGCAGGATCACGCACAGCGTGGCCAGGTTGGAAAACCAGGCGAACAGTTGAAGGATCGGATCGGCGTCCAGCGCGGCGAAGATCAGCACCACCACCGCCGCGATCAGGCTTTGCAGGACCGAGCCCATGTGCGGACTCTGGTGCACGCGATGGGTGGTGCCCAACCGGCTGTGCAGCAAACCGTCACGACCGATGGCATAGAAATAACGCGCTGCGGCATTGTGGAACGCCAGCAGCCCGGCGTAGATGCTGACCATGAACAGCACGCGGATGATCTGGGTCAGGTGCGGGCCGACAAAGTGATCGGACATGCCGTAGATGAACGTGGTGGGATCCTGGAGCGCTTGAAGGGTCGGCACGATCTTGTCGGCCCCGACGCCAATCACCATCGCCCAGACCGACAAGGCATAGAAACCACCGATCAACAACACCGAGCTGTAGGTGGCAATGGGAATCGTGCGGTGCGGATTTCTCGCCTCCTCGCCGTAGATGGTGGTGGCCTCGAAGCCGATGAACGCCGCGAAGCAGAACAGCAAGCCGATGGACGGCGTGCCGCTGAACACATGGCTGCGATCGAACGAATCGAGATTGATGCCACTGTCGCCACCGGTTTTGAGAATGGCGAAATCCAGCGTCAGGATCGCCAGGTACTCGGCAATGACCACCACCGACAGCACCCGGGCCGACAGGTCAATCTTGCGATAGCCAAGAATCGCGATGCTCGCCATCGCCAGCAACGAATAGGTCCACCAAGGCAAGTCCAGGCCAAAGACGCTGGCCATCGTGCCACTGACCACGCCGCCGAACATGCCGTAGAGGCCAACCTGCAGAATGTTGTAGGCAAACATCGCCAGCACGCCCGCCGCGCCGCCGGCCAGGCCACCCAAGCCGCGGGAGGTGAAGGCATAGAACCCACCGGCGTTGGTCATGTGGCGGGACATGGCGGTGTAGCCCGCCGAGAACGCCAGTAACACCAGCAAGGCCAGGAGCAGCAATGCCGGCGTGCCAGCGCCGTTGCCCAGCATGATGCCAATGGGGAAACCGCCGGCGATGACGCTCAAGGGACTCGCCGCCGAAATCACAAAGAAGATGATGAAACCGACACCCAAGGCGCCGCGCTTCAACTCCGTCGAGCTGCTGATCGGGAAAGATACACTCATTGTTCTTGACCTTATTGTATGAGGCAGTGTTGCTGGATCGGAGACGGCCAGCTTCGCCGACTTCCAAAAGCTTATTGTTTTGCTTGCACGCTGGATTCGATCCTAGGCCCTTGCCAAAACCCTTCGCTATCCCAAAACGGCAGCATCCAAAGCCGCGCCCCAAAACAGGTCAACACTCCTGCATGCCGCGTGCAGCGGCTGCCGATTCGGGATAACCGGCAGGCGTTTCCTCTCGCAAGATAGCCTTGCCCGTCCCTCAAACAGTGCTGGGCACAGAACAATAAAAATCCCTAAGCGCAGGAAACCTCAGCATGTTCTTCACTCGTCTCTCTATCCAATGGCGGATCACGCTCTTGAGTGGCCTGTGCTTGCTCGCCGTCGTCGGGGCATTGACCGGCGCTTCCTTGTATCAGAACCAGCAAGGCGCAACGCTGCTCAAGCAGCAAAGCAGTCAACTGCTGGGGCGCTCGGCCCTGGAAGGCCTGCAGGCACAGGCCATGGCCCATGGTCAGCGGGTGGAACGCTTTTTCAGCGAAACGGCGATCTATGGGGAAGGTTTTGCCCAGCAGGTCTTGCAACTGCGCGCCCAAGCGTGGAGCGGGCGACTGACGCCAGGGCAACTGCGCCGGGACCTGATCGCCGCGACCCGCCAAGCCCTTCAAAACCGCGAAAAAGTCCTCGGTTTCTACGTGGTACTGCTTCCCGACGCGCTGATCGGCGAAGATGTCGGTTTCACTGGCCAACGTGATCTGGCCGGCAATGAAAAAGGTCGCTTTGCGCTGTACTGGTCGCAAAGCCAACCCGGCAATTTGGTGCAAGAGGTGCTCAGCGAAGCCCAGATCAGTGCCAACACCGCACCACCGGGCAGCGAGCCGGCCAACGCTTGGTACGTCTGCCCGCAGACCCAGGGGCGCACCTGCGTGACAGAGCCCTACGCGATCGAGGTCGAAGGCCAGAAGACGTTGATGAGCAGCATCTCCATACCGTTGCTGGACCAGGGCAAAGTCATCGGCGTGGTGGGCATGGACATCAGCCTCGATACCCTTCAGCAACTCGCCGCCAGCCTTGCCAACGACCTGTACCCCGGCCACAGCGAGATCAACATTCTTTCCCCGTCAGGGCAAGTTGCCGGCCATAGCGGCACGGTTGATGGCATCTCCATCGACGTTCAGCAAGCCGTGCAAACCGCTCCCGCCAATACGCCCTGGCAATTGCAGATACGCGTGCCTGAGTCGCTTGTGCAAGCGCCAGCCCTGCAAATGCAGACCCAGCTGGACGACAAGCGTCGCCAGTCCAACTGGTTCAACCTCAGCCTGGGCTTGCTCGCCAGTTGTCTGGGATTATTGCTTATCTGGCTGACGGCCTACGGCGTCACACGGCCCTTGCTCAGGGTGGCGCACATGCTCGACGCCATTGTCGAGGGCGACGGCGATCTCACCCAGCGCCTGCCCAACGACCGCCACGATGAATTGGGCCAACTGGCGAAGGGCTTCAATCGCTTTCTCGACAAATTGCAGCCCATCATCCGCGATATCCAGCAAGCGTCCCTGGACACCCGCGACACCGCCGATACCTCGGCGCAGGTGGCCCGGGAAGTCAGCGCAGGCATGCACACGCAGTACCGGGAGGTCGAGCTGGCCGCGACCGCCCTGCATGAAATGAGCACCAATGCCCAGGAAGTGGCCCGCCACTCCCACCAGGCGGCCGATGCCGCCACCGTTGCCGAAAACGCCAGCCGATCAGGACGTGAATTGTTCGCCAACGCGGTCACCAGCATCGACAGCCTGGACCGGCGCCTGGAGACCACGCTTGAGCAAGTGCAGGCGCTGGCCGGCAACAGTCAACACATCGGCCAGGTGCTGGACGTGATCTGCGCCATTGCCCAGCAAACCAACCTGCTGGCCTTGAATGCCGCCATCGAAGCCGCCAGGGCGGGTGAACAGGGGCGCGGCTTCGCGGTGGTGGCTGACGAAGTCCGCCATTTGGCCAGCAACACCCAGAACTCGGTCGAGCAGATACGCACGGTGATCGAAGCGTTACAACAGTTGAGCCAGGAGGTCGTGCACAGCACCCAATTGAGCCGCGAGCAGGCCAGGGACAGCGTCGTTCAAGTCGAAAAGACCCAGGCGGCACTGCAACACATCAGCGACGCCGTGGAAGTGATCGAGCACATGAACCAGCAGATCGCCAGCGCTGCCCTGGAGCAAAGCGCTGTGGTCGAGGACATCAGCCATCGCGTCAGTGACATTCGAGGGATCAGCGAGACCTTGACCGGCCAGATGGAACAAGCATCGCAGGCCAGCCACTCGCTGCATGCCATGGCCAACCGTCAACAGCAGTTGGTGGGACATTTTCGGATCTAGTGGCCCCAGAAACAGACCACTAGGGTGCTTACACAATTTCACAGAGCGCCTACAAAGCTTCACCCCTGCCATTGACCTCGCCCCCTACCATGGGCGGCTCAATATTGGGGAAGCACCATGTCCAAGATTCCTTTCGTCACACTGGGCCTGTTGGTCGGGGCACTGCTGCTCAGTGGCTGTGATAGCGCCTCGACCCCGGAGGCATCCGCTCCGCTGGCAAGCGTGCGCGTTGAAACCGTCCAGGCCCGGCCACTGTCGATCAGCAACGAGCTGAGTGGCCGGATCGCCGCGCCGCGGGTCGCCGAAGTCCGGGCGCGGGTGGCCGGCGTGGTCTTGCAGCAGGTGTTTCGTGAAGGCCGCGACGTCAAACAGGGCGAGGTGCTGTTTCGCATCGATCCGGCACCATTCAAGGCCGACCTGGACAGTGCCGAGGCGGCATTGCGCAAGGCCGAGGCGAATGCGTTCCAGGCCCGCTTGCAGGCACAACGTTACGCCCAGTTGATCGATGACAAGGCGATCAGTGGCCAGGATTACGACAACGCCCGGGCCAGCGTGCGCCAGACCGCCGCTGACGTCGCTGCCAGCAAGGCCGCGGTGGAGCGGGCAAAACTGAACCTGGGGTACGCCACGGTGACCGCGCCGATTTCCGGACGGATCGGTCGCGCCCTGGTGACGGAAGGCGCCCTGGTCGGGCAGAACGAAAGCACGCCGTTGGCGTTGATCCAGCAACTGGACCCAATCCACGCCGACCTCACGCAGTCGACCCGCGAACTCAACGACCTGCGCCGCGCCTTTCGTTCAGGGCTTTTGCAAGCGGTCGGCCAGGGCCAGGCCAAGGCCACGTTGATTCAGGACGATGGCAGCCCCTATCCGCTACCCGGCAAATTGCTGTTCACCGACCTCAGCGTCGACCCGAGCACCGGCCAGATCACCCTGCGCAGCGAATTCCCCAACCCCGACCTGGACTTGCTGCCTGGCAGTTTCATTCGCGTGCGCCTGGAACAGGCGGTCAATAGCCAGGGCATCACCGTGCCTCAACGGGCGATCCTGCGAGACAGCGCCGGAGTCGCCCAGGTGTTGCTGCTGGACGCCGAGCAGAAGGTCAGCCAGCAACCGGTGCAACTGGGCGTCGCGCAAAACGATCGCTGGGTCGTCACGCAAGGTTTGAAACCCGGCGACCGCATCGTCATCGAAGGCCTGCAACACGCCCGTCCCGGCGAGCACGTCCAGGTCGATGACACCCCACTTCCCCTCGCCCAGGTTCCCGGGCCACAGGCAGGACACTAAGCCATGCCGCAATTCTTCATCGACCGCCCGGTGTTCGCCTGGGTCGTCGCGTTGTTCATCCTGTTGGCCGGTATCCTGGCCATTCCACAACTGCCGGTGGCGCAATACCCGGTCGTGGCCCCGCCACAAATCGAGATCTACACCGTCTACCCGGGTGCTTCGGCGCAAACCGTGGATGAAAGCGTGGTCAGCCTGATCGAGGAAGAGCTGAACGGCACCGACAACCTGCTGTATTTCGAGTCCCAGAGCAGCCTGGGCAGCGCCACCATCACTGCGACCTTCCAACCCGGCACCAACCCGGAACTGGCCCAGGTCGACGTGCAGAATCGCCTCAAGGCCGTGGAGTCGCGCCTGCCGCAAGCGGTGACCCAGCAAGGCCTGCAAGTGGACAAAGTCTCCGCCGGCTTCCTGCTGCTGATCACCCTCACCTCCAGCGACGGCAAGCTCGACGACGTGGCCCTCAGCGACTACCTGGCGCGCAACGTGATGAACGAGATCAAGCGCCTGGACGGTGTCGGCAAGGCCCAGTTGTACGGGGCCGAACGGGCCATGCGGATCTGGATCGACCCGCAGAAACTCGTCGGTTTCAACCTGACCCCGGCCGACGTCAATGCCGCCATCGTGGCGCAGAACGCCCAGGTGTCGGCCGGTAGCCTGGGCGATTTGCCGAGCCGCAGCACCCAGGAAATCACCGCGACCATCGTCGTCAAAGGCCAGCTCAACACGCCGCAGGAGTTCGCCGACATTGTGCTCAAGGCCAACCCCGACGGCTCGACGGTGCGCATCGCCGACGTGGCACGGGTGGAAATCGGCAGCCAGGAATACCAGTTTTCCACGCGCCTGAACGGCAAGCCGTCCACTGCCGTGGCGGTGCAACTGTCGCCGGGCGCCAATGCCTTGAACACCGCGACCCTGGTGCGCAACAAGATGGACGAGCTGTCACGCTACTTCCCGGCCGGCGTGGAATACAAGATTCCCTACGACACCTCACCGTTCGTCAAGGTCTCGATCACCAAGGTGATCTACACCCTCGGCGAGGCGATGTTGCTGGTGTTCGCGGTGATGTTCCTGTTCCTGCAGAACATCCGCTACACCCTGATCCCGACACTGGTAGTGCCGGTGGCGCTGATGGGCACTTTCGCGACGATGCTCGCGCTGGGGTTCTCGATCAACGTGCTGACGATGTTCGGCATGGTGCTGGCCATCGGCATCCTGGTGGACGATGCCATCGTGGTGGTGGAGAACGTCGAGCGGATCATGGCCCAGGAAGGCTTGTCGCCCAAAGAGGCCACGCGCAAGGCCATGGGGCAGATCACCGGGGCGATCATCGGCATCACGCTGGTGCTGGTGGCGGTGTTCATTCCGATGGCGTTCATGCAGGGCTCGGTGGGGGTGATCTACCAGCAGTTCTCGCTGTCGATGGCGACTTCGATCCTGTTCTCTGCGTTTCTCGCACTGACCTTGACCCCGGCGCTTTGCGCGACCTTGCTCAAACCTGTCGCCAAGGGTGATCACCACGCCAAGAGCGGCTTCTTCGGCATGTTCAACCGTAGTTTCGACCGATTCGGCGAGCGCTATCAAGGTTGGGTGGCCTATGCGGTAAAACGCAGCGGCCGTTATCTGCTGATCTACGGCGTGTTGCTGGTGGGCATGGGCCTGCTGTTCAGTCGCCTGCCCTCCTCGTTCCTGCCGGTGGAAGACCAGGGCTACACCATCACCGACATCCAGTTGCCACCGGGTGCCAGCAAGAGTCGTACGGTGCAGGTGGTGGAACAAATCGAAGCCCACAACGCCGGTGAACCGGGGGTCGGTGACAGCACGATCATTCTCGGTTTCAGCTTCTCCGGCAGTGGGCAGAACGCGGCCCTGGCCTTCACCACTCTCAAGGACTGGTCGCAACGCGGCGCCGATGATTCGGCGGCGTCCATCGCCGACCGCGCCAACCTGGCGCTGAGCCAGATCAAGGACGCCATGGCGTTCTCGGTGCTACCGCCGCCGGTGGACGGCCTGGGCACTTCCAGCGGTTTCGAGTTCCGTTTGCAGGACCGTGGTGGCCTCGGCCATGCCACCTTGATGCAGGCCCGCAGCGAATTGCTCGCCGCCGCCGACAAAAGCCCGATGCTGATGAATGTGCGTGAAAGCGCCCTGGCGGAGGCGCCGCAGGTGCAATTGGAGGTCGACCGCAAGCAGGCCAATGCCCTGGGCATTTCCTTTGCCGACGTCGGCAGTGTGTTGTCCACGGCGGTGGGGTCGACCTACATCAACGACTTCCCCAACCAGGGGCGTATGCAACGGGTGGTGGTCCAGGCCGAGGGCGACCAGCGCAGCCAGGTCGAAGACTTGCTGAAGATTCATGTGCGCAACAACAGCGGAAAAATGGTCCCGTTGTCAGCCTTCGTCCAGGCCCGCTGGACCCAGGGGCCGGCGCAATTGACCCGCTATAACGGTTATCCGGCGGTGAGCATTTCCGGTGAACCGGCACCGGGCTACAGCACCGGGCAAGCCATGGCTGAAATCGAACGGCTGGTGGCCCTGGGGCCGACGGGACTGGGCCAGGAATGGACGGGGTTGTCCTTGCAGGAACGCTTGTCCGGCAGCCAGGCGCCCATCCTGTTGGGCCTGTCGCTGCTGGTGGTGTTCCTGTGCCTGGCGGCGCTGTACGAGAGTTGGTCGATCCCGACCTCGGTGTTGCTGGTGGTGCCGTTGGGTGTGCTCGGCGCGGTATTGGCCGTGTCGTTGCGCGGCATGCCTAACGATGTGTTCTTCAAGATCGGGCTGATCACCATCATCGGCCTGTCGGCGAAAAACGCGATCCTGATCATCGAGTTCGCCAAGAGCCTGTACGACGAAGGCCACGACCTGATCGACGCCACGCTCCAGGCAGCACGCCTGCGCCTGCGGCCGATCATCATGACCTCGCTGGCCTTCATCCTTGGGGTGGTACCGCTGGCGATTGCCACGGGCGCCAGTTCGGCAAGCCAGCAGGCCATCGGTACCGGAGTGATCGGCGGGATGATCACCGCGACACTGGCGGTGGTGTTTGTGCCGGTGTTTTTTGTGGTGGTGATGAAGCGCGTGAGGCGTGTTGATCCCAAGTGAGGTTAAGCCAGACCATCGCTATCGCGAGCAAGCTCGCTCCCACAGGGGCCTGCGGGGCACATGAATTGTGTGCCTGCCGAAGATCCAATGTGGGAGCGAGCTTGCTCGCGATAGCAGTGGTCCGGTCTAGCCCTCAGTCCGCCTGCACCGTGACCTGGCGCTGCTCGCCCAAGCCCTGGATTCCCAAGCGCATGGTCTGGCCCGGACGCAGGAACACCGGGTTGGGCTTGATGCCCAAACCGACGCCGGGCGGCGTGCCGGTGGAGATCACATCCCCAGGTTGCAGGCTCATGCAGCGGCTCAGGTAGGCAATCAGTTGCGGCACGCTGAAGATCAGCGTTCGGGTATTGCCGTTCTGATAGCGGTGTCCGTCGACCTCCAGCCACAGGTCCAGCGTATGCGGGTCGGCGATTTCGTCCCGGGTCACCAACCACGGCCCAAGGGGACCGAAGGTGTCAAAGCCTTTGCCCTTGTCCCAAGTACCGCCGCGCTCCAGTTGCCACTCGCGCTCGGACACATCGTTGATGACGCAGTAGCCGGCGACATGCTCCAGGGCGTTCGCTTCGTCGATGTAGCGCCCGCCTTTCCCGATGACCACGCCCAGCTCGACTTCCCAGTCGGTCTTGAGCGAGCCGCGCGGGATCTGGATGTCGTCGTTCGGCCCGCAGATGGCACTGGTCCACTTGTTGAAGATGATCGGCTCTTTTGGCACCTCCATGTTCGACTCGGCCGCATGGTCGGCGTAGTTCAGGCCGATGCAGATGAATTTGCCGACCTGGCCGACACAGGCTCCGATCCGTGGCTGGCCGGCCACGATCGGCAAGCTGCGCGGGTCGAGGGCGGCGAGCGTTGCCAGGCTATCCGGGCCGAGAACCAGCCCGGCGATGTCCGGCACATGGGCCGAGAGGTCGCGGATCTGATTGTCGGCATCCAACAGCCCGGGTTTTTCCGAACCTTTTTCGCCGTAGCGCAATAGTTTCATGTCGTGCTCCTGCTCAAGTGAAGACCGGGGTTCAGATGCTCATGCCACCGTCGATGATGTGGATGGCACCCGTGGTGTAGGCGCACGCATCGCTGCCCAGGTACAACGCCAACTGCGCGATCTCTTCAGTGTGGCCGATGCGGCCCATGGGCTGGCGGTCGAGAAATTGCCGGTAGACCTGTGCCTCATCGACGCCCTGCTGCGCGGCCTGGTCAGCAATGCGCTGGCGCAACGAGGGGGAATCCACGGTGCCCGGACAGATCGCGTTGCAACGGATGCCTTGGCTGACGAAGTCGATGGCGACGGCCTTGGTCAGGCCCACTACCGCGGCCTTGCTGGTGGCATAGGCGAAGCGATTGGGCACGCCCTTGACGCTGGAGGCCACCGACGACATGTTGATGATCGAACCGCCGCCACGGGCCAGCATGCCCGGCAGGAACGCACGGATCATCCGGTACATGGCCGTGACATTGAGGTCCATCGAACGTGCCCAGGCGGCCTCGTCGCAGTCGAGGATGTTGCCGCTGTGTACGAAGCCTGCGCAGTTGAACAGCACGTCGAGCCCACCGATGCGCTCGCAGGCGGCGCTGATGGCAACGGGCGACGTGACGTCCAGGGTCATGGCGGTGATCCCTTCGATCCCCGCCAGTGCGTGGATATCGATGTCAGTGGCGAACACCTCGGCACCGGCCCGGGCGAAGGCAATGGCGCTGGCCAAGCCTATGCCCTGCCCCGCTGCCGTGACCAGTACGCGCTTGTTTTGTAGGTTCATGCGGTCTCCAGTTGGGCTGCCGTGGTGGCGTGCTTGGGTGTCCTGCCGAGCATCGAGGCGGGAATGGCCAGGATCAGTCCACCGCTGACCAAAAGACACAAGGCTAATACATAGGTGCCGTTGTTGATGTTGCCCGTGAGGGTCTCGGCCACGGCGGTGATCATCGAACCGGTGAAACCCGACAGGTTGCCGATGGCGTTGATCATGCCAATCCCGGCTGCGGCGGCGACGCCCGACAGCACGGTGCCCGGCAGGGTCCAGAAAATCGGCATCAGGCTGAGGATCCCCGAAGCGGAGACGCTGAGAAAGAGCACGGACAACACCAGGTTGTCGGCGAAGAACGCGCTGAGGATCAGGCCGGCGCCGCCAATGAACGCCGGAATTGCCGCGTGCAGGCGCCGCTCACCGGTGCGGTTGGAGTGCCGGGCGTTGAGCAGCATCACCACCACTGCCACCGAGTAAGGAATGGCGGTCAGCAAACCGATGTGCAAGCTGTTGGTGATGCCGGTGCTCTTGATGATCGACGGCATCCAGAACGCCAGGCCATAGAAGCCGGTGTTGAAGGTCAGCAGGATCAATACCAGCAACCACACCCGCGGGTTGAGGAACACTTCGCTCAAGCGCGTGGCCTTGCCCTGGTTGTCGGTTTGCAGGTTGGCCTTGAGCAGGGCTTTTTCCGCGACAGAAAGCCATTTGGCTTTGTCGATGTTGTCGGCCAGGCAGACGATCACCACGAACGCCATGATGATCGAAGGAATGCCTTCGATCAGCAACATCCATTGCCAGCCAGACAGGCCATGCACCCCTTGCATGCTGTTCATCAGCCAACCGGAGAGTATCCCGCCCAGGGTCAGGCTGACCGGCAACGCCAGCAGGAACCCGGACATCACCCGGCTCTGCCGATGGGTCGGGAACCAGTAGTTGAGGTACAGGATCACGCCAGGGAAGAAGCCCGCTTCACAGATGCCCAACAGGAAACGCAGCACATAGAACATCGTGCTCGATTCGAGGTGGAAGAAAGCCGCCAGCGGCACGGTGTAGGCCACGGCCATGGACACCACCGCCCAGGTCAGCATGATCCGGGCAATCCAGAACCGCGCGCCAAAGCGATGCAGCAACAGGTTGCTGGGGACTTCGAAGAGGAAATAGCCCCAGAAAAACATACTGGCGCCCAAGGCATATACGGTGTTGCTGAACTGCAGCTCGTTGAGCATGTCGAGCTTGGCGAACCCGATGTTCACCCGATCGAGGTACGCCGCCATGTAGCACAACAGCAGGACCGGAAGGATGCGCCAGATGACCTTGCGGTAGGTCCGGTCTTCGAAATCCAATTCGCAGGCGGGAGCCTGCGCGGGCAACTGCTCGGAGATGGTTTGCATGAGGTAACCCCTGATTGTTTTTATTGGGTCACGTCGAATGAGCGAATCATCCGGCGATTGAACGAGGACTCTACTGTCGGGAAGCGATTCTTTCCCAATGGCATTTTTGGATTAGTTGATAACGATGCGTTATCGAAATAATCTTCAGACCCATGGAACCTGTGACGAGTCATCTGTGGGAGCAAGGCTTGCCCGCGATGAAGACGACGTGGTCTGAGCGGAAACGAGGCGCCTGCATCGCGGGCAAGCCTTGCTCCCACAGATTCATACTGCCCTTAAGCAGGCTGCATGGCGGCCAGGCGCGCGTTGTCCTTGAGGATCTCGGCGAACTCCAGCGCCGCGCCCACCAACGGCTCATCCTTGCGCGTGAGGATGCCGTAATCCTGCGGCGCCAGGTGCAGTGGGGTATCGAGGGTCTTGAGCTGACCGCTTTCGAGCAGCGGATCGACCATCGCATTGGGCAGCATGCCGATCATGGGCCCGCGTTGCAGCACCTGGAGGAAGGTCTGCATGGAAATGGTGTCGATGGTATTGCGCGGCATTCCTACCCCAGCCTCGGCAAAGGCCAACTCCATGCGTGCGCGAATCGGTGTGCCGACCGGATAGAGAATCCACGGCAAGTCCACCAACTGCTGCAAGGAGACCGGACCCGCGCCAGCCAACGGCTGGCGATAGTTGACCACGATGCAGAACGGTTCCGGGGCCAACGGCTGGAAGTCATAGCGCTGCTGCTGGCTTTGATCGGTAAAACGGGCCACCGCCAGGTCGAGCGTCTTCTCTTCAAGCATCTCCATCAGGCGGTTACTGGTCTGCTCCACCACTTCAATCGACAGCAACGGCCAGCGCTGCTTGATCTGCAGGATCGCCTCGGGCAAAGCCACCGCAGTGGCGGCAAAGATCCCGCCGACCTTGAGAAAGCCGTGGCCGCCCTCGCGCAAGCTGCTGATCTGTTCGACGAACGAGCGCGCATCATTCAAGGCAATCTGCGCGTACCGCAGTACGTGTTCGCCCAAGGCCGTGGGCGGCATGCTCCGTGGCAGCCGTTCGAACAGGGCAAAGCCGAGCAGGCTTTCGATTTCCTTGAGCATCTTGCTGATGGCCGGCTGGCTGAGGTTCATCTGCTGCGCCGCCAGGTGCATGTTGCGGGTGCGCCCCAACGTGTCGATCAGCAGCAAGTGGCGGAACTTGAGCCAGCCGCAGAAGCTGGAGAAGGACAGATCTGACATGGCTATTCCTCAGGTCGGCGATAACCCGACGTTATCAAATACTGAATATATCTCATTGGAGTTTATCGAGCGGCCACCCTAGCGTGAAGGCTTTACGAACAGGAAGACTCGCCATGTCGCTACTGCTTACTCCCGAGAACACCCTGCCCGTCGATGGCGTGGCCGGAACCCTGATTGGTCGTGCCTGGGTGCCAGGCCGGATCGCCGGGCCTTCGCCCATTGCGTTGCGCAGCGACGGTGTGTTCGATCTCTCGGATCGTTTTGCGACATTGAGTGATCTGCTGGAAACCGAATCGCCGCTGGCCGCCGTGCGACAGACGCCCGGCACCTTCATCGCCAGTGTCGAAGCCCTGCTGGCCAACACCGGCCCTGATGCCGACCCGAGCAAGCCGTCGCTGTTGCCGCCACTGGACCTGCAAGTGATCAAGGCCGCCGGCGTGACCTTCGCCGCCAGCATGATCGAGCGTGTGATCGAGGAACAGGCCGGCGGCGATGCCGCGAAGGCCGAAGCCGTACGCGCCACGGTGCACAGCGTGATCGGCGACAACCTGCGCACGATCGTGCCGGGCTCCGAGCAAGCCATGCGCCTGAAGGCCCTGCTCATCGAACAGGGCATGTGGTCGCAGTATCTGGAGGTCGGCATCGGCCCGGATGCGGAGATCTTCACCAAGGCACCGGTCCTGGCCGCCGTGGGCAGCGGCAGCCGCATCGGCATTCATCCGATATCGCAATGGAACAACCCGGAACCGGAAGTGGTGCTGGCGGTGAACAGCCGTGGCCAGATCCACGGCGCCAGCCTGGGCAACGACGTCAACCTGCGGGACATCGAAGGCCGCAGTGCGCTGTTGCTGAGCAAGGCCAAGGACAACAACGCCTCCTGCGCCATCGGGCCGTTCATTCGCCTGTTTGACGAACACTTCAGCCTGGATGATGTAAGGGATTGCGTGGTCGATCTTCAGGTACAAGGCGAGGATGGCTACCGCCTGCACGGCTCCAGCTCCATGAGCCAGATCAGCCGCGACCCGCAGGACCTGGCAGGCCAGACGCTCAACGCCAATCACCAATACCCGGATGGTTTTGTGCTATTTCTCGGTACCCTGTTCGCCCCCACCGAAGACCGTGACCATGCCGGCAGCGGTTTCACCCACAAACGCGGTGATGTGGTCAGCATCAGCAGCCCGTTGCTCGGAAGCCTGCATAACCAGGTGACCCACAGCTGCGATGCCGCCCCCTGGACCTTTGGTGTCAGCGCCTTGCTGCGTAACCTCGCCGCCCGAGGACTGCTGGACCGCTAAAACGCCACGACCGTGACCGATTCATCCAATTACAAGAGAGAAATGAATCATGAGTGACACGTCAAAACGCCGCCTGCGCAGCGAGCAATGGTTCAATGACCCTGCCCACGCGGACATGACCGCCCTGTATGTCGAACGCTACATGAACTACGGGATGACCCGCGAAGAGCTGCAGTCGGGACGCCCGATCATCGGCATCGCCCAGACCGGCAGCGACCTGACGCCCTGCAACCGTCATCACCTGGAACTGGCACAACGGGTCAAGGCCGGCATCCGTGATGCCGGCGGCATTCCCATGGAATTCCCGGTACACCCGATCGCCGAACAGTCGCGCCGCCCCACCGCCGCGCTGGACCGCAACCTGGCGTACCTGGGGCTGGTGGAGATTCTTCACGGTTACCCATTGGACGGCGTGGTGCTCACCACCGGCTGCGACAAGACCACCCCGGCCTGCCTGATGGCCGCGGCGACCACCGACCTGCCGGCCATTGTCCTGTCCGGCGGGCCGATGCTCGACGGCCACCACAAGGGCGAACTGATCGGCTCCGGCACCGTGCTCTGGCATGCACGCAACCTGATGGCCGCCGGCGAGATCGACTACGAAGGCTTCATGGAAATGACCACCGCGGCGTCGCCGTCGGTGGGTCACTGCAACACCATGGGCACCGCCTTGTCGATGAACGCCCTGGCCGAAGCCCTGGGCATGTCGCTGCCCGGTTGCGCGAGCATTCCGGCGCCTTATCGCGAGCGCGGGCAAATGGCTTATGCCACCGGCAAGCGCATTTGCGAACTGGTGCTGCAAGACATACGTCCGTCACAGATCATGACACGCCAGGCCTTCGAGAACGCCATCGCCGTCGCCTCGGCACTCGGCGCTTCGAGCAACTGCCCGCCGCATCTGATCGCCATCGCCCGGCACATGGGCGTCGAGCTGAGCCTGGAGGACTGGCAACGGATTGGCGAGGACGTGCCGCTGCTGGTCAATTGCATGCCGGCGGGCAAGTACCTGGGCGAAGGTTTCCATCGGGCCGGAGGCGTGCCAGCGGTCATGCATGAACTGCAAAAAGCCGGGCGCCTGCATGAAGACTGCGCCACGGTCAGCGGCAAGACCATCGGCGAAATCGTCAGCAACAGCCTGACCAGCAACACTGACGTGATCCATCCCTTCGACACTCCGCTCAAGCACCGGGCCGGCTTCATCGTGCTCAGCGGCAACTTCTTCGACAGCGCGATCATGAAGATGTCGGTGGTGGGCGAGGCGTTTCGCAAGACCTACCTGTCCGAACCCGGTGCCGAGAATAGCTTTGAAGCCCGGGCCATCGTATTCGAAGGACCGGAGGACTACCACGCGCGGATCGATGACCCGGCGCTAGACATCGACGAGCGCTGCATCCTGGTGATCCGTGGCGTTGGCACCGTGGGCTATCCCGGCAGTGCCGAAGTGGTGAACATGGCCCCTCCGGCGGCGCTGATCAAACAAGGCATCGACTCCCTGCCCTGCCTCGGTGACGGACGCCAGAGCGGCACCTCGGCGAGCCCATCGATCCTCAACATGTCCCCGGAAGCAGCTGTGGGCGGCGGCCTGGCGTTGCTGAAAACCAATGACCGGCTCAAAGTGGACCTCAATACCCGCACCGTGAACCTGCTGATCGACGACGAAGAGATGGCCCAGCGCCGCCGCGAATGGACGCCGAACATTGCGCCGTCACAGACACCCTGGCAGGAACTGTACCGGCAACTGGTGGGACAGCTTTCCACAGGGGGCTGCCTGGAGCCGGCGACGTTGCATCTGCGCGTGATCGCCCGCAGCGGCGAGCCGCGTCACTCGCACTGACAACAGCCAACTCAGTATCGCTTCCGCGCATCGGGCCGTGGAGCGATGCTCCAGGCTTGCAGGCCCGAATGCTTTCAAGCCAAGTCCTCCCCTTGCCTACACGCGATCTATCCGCCCTGAGTAACACCCCTGCTTAGCGTTGTGAACGTGGATGTAACTGACCTCGGGATTGGCAAACATCCGGCTGATCACAGGCTCTATTGCCTGTCCGTCCACCACATCGGCATCAAGCATCATCCCCTCCTCGGAAAAAGCACGCAGGGACAGTAGTCGGATGCGCATGACCTCGGGCACGTGGTTAACGGCGTCGTAAGCCTGGGGCGCCCCCTCTCGGATGAAAATGCGGCGAAAATCAAATGACACCGCATGCATCCGGAGGTTGGCACGTGAGAGCGTTCCACGGCGCCGATTGTTCTCGGTTATTGAATTCAGATGGCAACTCGGCAGGGTTTATCTCCAGGGCCCAAACAAGAAAAATGCGCGCCACGGGCTGTTCGCCCGACCCAATCTGTTTCACACCCACGGAGCAAACCGATGCCATTCGCCAACTATAAATTTCCCGAAGGAATCCTGGACCACGCCCGCAAAGAAGAGATCATCCATCGCACCACAGAGATGTTCGTCGAGTACTTCGGCGAGGGAGTTCGTCCGTTCACCATGGTGCTGGTCGAAGAGGTTGCAGACGGCGGATGGGGGCGCGCCGATGAAACGCTGACGCTGACGAAGATGGGGCTGCCTGCCAAAGGACAATAGAGCCTGAGGATATTCAAAAGACGTATCGACCCCACACCGTGTCGGGGTCGTTATCGACGTCATACATCAGTGCAAGCAACCCTGCCAAGGATTCCCCATGACAACTCAAGACCTATCATTGCTGCGCTGCGCGGTGGCCACGGTGACTGCACGAGTCGCCCGCTTCGAACCTCACCTGTACGCCTTGCTGCGGATCGTCTTCGCCGTGATCCTGTTTACCCACGGCTTGCCGAAGGTTCTGCGCACCGCCCATGGATCGATGGCTGATCCAATGAGCGCGTCGATCAACCTCATCCAGAACGTGATGGGGCTGCCTTTCGCTGCACAGCTTGCCTTCCTGGTTATGCTCCTGGAGACGGTCGGTGCGCTCATGCTGGCGATGGGGCTCGGCACGCGACTCGTCGCCCTGCTGATCGCCATTGAGATGGTTGCAATCAGCTACGCGCTGGGGCCGACATGGCCCTGGATAGATCGGGGCATCGAGTTTCCTGTGCTGATGGGTTTTCTGGCCCTCTACATCGTCGCGCGCGGCGGCGGTGCCTACTCATTGGACTTGCGCCAACGGTAGACCCCGATAACCATGGACCCCGCGTCAGCTTGCGGCGTCGTGCGCAGTCGCCGCCACTGCCTGGAGCCCACCAAGGGCATAACTCATCATGTGGTCGATCAAACCCTGCGGCTCGAGACTCAAGCCTTGCAGCACATGCTGCTTCAACGGCTGATGGGCTATAAGCAAAAAAAGACAGGGGGCGAAGACGCTGATGGCGCTGCGCAACGTTGTCGGATGATCCGCTGGCAAGTTCATGATTTGTCCAAGCAAGCCACGCAGAATGTGCGCCTTGGGAAACGATTGTTCCTTGAGCACCACCTCGAACTCGGGAGAAGGCGAAAGCACTTCGCGCGTGAGCACTTTCAGCGCCCAGCCATCCGGATGGTCGTGCAGGCGCTCGACCAACACGGTGATGAGGGCTCGTAATTTGTCTTGCGGCGACCCTGGCCGCTCGTTAAGCGAAACCAGAGTTTCCATCCGCATCAACCGAGCGTGGGCTTCGAGCAATACCGCGCGGTACAGGCCCTCTTTGTTTACGAAGTGATAATTCACCGCCGCGCTGTTGGCTTGCGAACGTTCGCAAATCTGCTTGCTGGTGGTGTTGGCCAACCCTTGTTCGGCAAACAACTCACCCGCCTTTTCCAGAATCTGCAGCCGCGTTGCCTGCCCATCGAGTCGCGAAGCACGAGGCAGGGAAGGCTTGCCAATGGCATTGTCCATGAGCTCATCTCTTTATAGTTCTAATTCAAATTTGACTTTTTATTTCAGCCTACCTATTTTGGTCCCGTCATTGTCCCTTTACAACACCACGTGAGGACTTTGCAGCCGATGCTGCGGGCTTTTCACGCACTACCAAGGAAATACCGTCATGGAAGCGCGCGTAATGACACCTTTCACCTACTTCTCATTGCCAATGCAGAAGCAGTTCCTAGCCAATCAGCGGGCCATCCAAGGCAAACCCTACGCCGACTTTTTCCGCTCGAAGATCAGCGTGCCGCTCAGTGCCGTCGAAAAGATACAGCAAGGCCCCATGCCCTTGGCTGACGCCTTGACGCCCAGCGTTGAAGACCTTAACCGCATGCTCGCCGCTGATTTCATTAGCGAAGAGGCCGGATACGCGCTGCTGCCAGGGCCGATGGCCTACGTGCAAAGCCGCAAGTTTTTCCCCGACTGCACCGCTGAGATGCTCAAGTGGTGGTTCATGTGGCATCCATTGGAGGCTGAACGCTACACCCTGTGGTTTCCTTATGCCCATGTGGAAAACCCCTGTGTTCATCACGAGCGCCTCCTGGACGATACCCTGAGCTTCGAGGAGCGCTTGTATGGCAATACCTTTTGCGCCTCCGAGTACGTCGGTGACCGCCTCATGCACCTGCACATTGATTTCAGGGCCCCCTGCGAGCTGGGCTTCTGTCCGGACCTGTACCGCGAATCCAAAATAGACGGCAGCGTCAGCGCCCTGATGAGCCTGGCCCATGAACCGCAAGTGCCGGTGTCGCTGATGGCGCACTTGTTCAAGGAATGTCCGGAGGGTTTGTACCTGACGAGCCGTTACTGGGTCGGCAGCCACCCCGCCATGCAGCGTTTTCCAGGCGCCGAGCGAGCCGCTCAGCTACTGGAAGAAAACGGTCTGGGAGAGGTTGAGCTGGAAACCCTGGCTTATGAATTTGCGGTGCATGACTTGTGTGAGTTCAACCATCTGGCCAGCATCCTGCCGAGCCTTCATGCACAATTCAGCGGCACGAAATAAGCGCATCCCCTCCCCGATAAATCAGGCTTCGGCGGCGTCTTGAACCGCCGCCGAAGTCGGACGCAATACCCCGTTCATCAGCAGTGTCGTGAACTCATTGATATCTGCCTCCACCTCCAACTGCTCGGTCAACAGCCGGTACCAGCAAAACCCAAAGATCATATCCAAGAGCAATTCACGCGACGTATCCTTGGGCAACTCGCCCTGCTGAATAGCTTTTTCCACCAGCTTGCGAGGCAACTCCCGGCGCCGCTCCATGAATTCGTCTTTCAGCTTGGGCAACGTGCTGGGATCGAGCTGGGCCTCAGCAATGACGCATCGAAAAGCCTCCCCGCAAATCGTTTCTCGCCAGACCTTCCAGAGATTGAGCAGCAAGAAATTGAGATTCTCCTTGAAAGAGCCTTTATCAGGCTCTTTGCGAATCTGCTCGCTTTCACTCTCGTAGACCTCGGCGATCAAGGCTGCCTTGTTACCCCACCACCGGTAGATTGTCGGTTTGCTCGCGCCAGCGCGGCGGGCCACCGCCTCGATGCTCAACCCCGAGTAACCGCACTCCTTAAGGGTTTCTATGGCAGAAATGATGATCGCTTTGTGCGTGTGAGGGCTCCTCAATGAGCCAATGGAGCTCCGAGATGGTTTACGGGCCATAAATCAAAATCTCCAATATGGCGCTTGACAAAAGAGACTCAGGGTATAGGATTCTCTCGAAAAGCAATGAAACGGATCGTTTCGTTTTGTATGTTTATTTGATCTCAGCTTCTGCTTAGCAGGGGGTCTCTTGAGCGCTTATTACCTCTAAATAGGGAGATATGAGAAGGAAAGTCATAAATTTTTAACGCTACCTTAACAATACGGTACGTTTCGTATCATACATAATGATTGTGCGAAAACAAACCTATTGTTCATAGGTTGACCGGTAGGTTCTGACGCTTGAACCTGCCGATTTATGGGCATGGGACCGCCATTTATCACTTTGCGAGCACCAATAGATAGTTTCTAAATATTTCATGCACCTGTCACGGCTTTCTGCCAGCAGGTGAAAGAACGGAATCTGGAGGAAGTACACATGAATAAAGTAGGAATTGTGAGCTATGGCGCGGGCATCCCGGTCTGCCGGCTCAAGGTGGACGACGTGATCCAGGTGTGGAAAAACACCGATTTGAGCTTGGTAAAGGGTCAACTGGGCGTTCTCGAAAGGGCTGTACTGCAGCCTGATGAAGACGTCATTACCTTGGGCGTCCTTGCCGCCCAACGCGCACTGGACAAAGCGCCGCCTTGTTCCCTTGAAGCGCTTTATCTTGGCACCTGCACCAATCCATATGACTCCCGGGCCTCGGCCGCGATCATCCTGGAAATGCTTGGCTGCGGCTATGACGCCTTTTGTGCTGACGTGCAGTTTGCCGGCAAATCAGGCACCAGCGCCCTTCAGATTGCATACGCCCTGGTAGCATCGGGCATGGTGGGCAACGCGTTGGCGGTGGGCGCCGATACGATCAACCGCAACACCGCCCCCGGTGATCTGACAGAGTCCTACGCCGGAGCGGGCGCCGCTGCCCTGCTGTTGGGTACAGAAAATGTGATCGCGCATTTTGACGCAAGTTTTTCTTGCGCGGCGGATGTCGCTGACAACATCAGGCCTCAAGGGGACCGCTATATCCGGTCGGGAATGGGACTGGGTTCGGACAAGAACAGCATCGGCCTTGAAGACCAGACTCGCCGTGCTGCCTCGGGATTGATGGCCAAGATCCATGCGCAGGCCGGTGATTTCGATTATGTCGTCTTTCAACAGAACCTGGTGTCGACCCCCTACTCTCTCGGCAAGCACCTGGGATTCACGACGGCGCAAATAGAACCTGGCATCTATGCCCAGAGCGTCGGCGATGCTGGGGCAGCGAGCCCTTTGCTGGGCTTGGTCAACGTCCTCGATCAAGCGCGTCCCGGCGAAAGAATCCTGGTGGTTTCCTATGGGTTTGGTGCAGGCAGCGATGCCATTGCCTTGACCGTCACCGATGCCATCGAAGCCTATCAAAAGACCAACGTTCCGCTGCGCACGCTGCTGGAGGATAAGTACTACGTGGATTACGGGACGTCGATCAAGTACGAGTTCAAATACTTGCGGCCCGACTATGCCCTGACGGCCTATCTCTGATTCCAATCCATCCAGCAAGGAGCACTTTTTTATGAGCGCACGACGCGTTGCTATCGTTTCGGCTGCCTATACCCCTAAGCCCGGCAGTTCCAGAGTTCGTCAGACTTTCAAGGAGATGATCGTCGAGTCCGCCTACCAGGCGCTCAACGCCATCAAGATGCACCCCCGCGAACTCCAGGCAGTTGCCTATGGCTACCACGGTGAAGGCATTTCTGAATACGGAGGCCTGGGCCCGACCATTTCCGATGCCCTGGGTATCAGCCCTGCCCCCACGTTCATGAGTACTGCCAACTGCACCAGCAGTTCGGTGTCGTTCCAGATGGCTCACCAAATGGTCGCCTCAGGTGAATACGACATTGTCCTGTGCGGCGGCTTTGAAAAAATGACCGATCACATCAACTACGCCGAGTACATTGGCTCCAGCACTGAATGTGAATACGATTATTTTCTCGGCATCTCACACACAGACGCCTTCGCCCTGGCGACCGCCGAATATTTTGAAAAGTTCGGTTATGCAGGACGCGAGGCGGATGTATTGGCAACGTTTGGGCGGCAGATGCGTATCTATGCCCATAACACCCCCACGGCTACCCGCTATGGCGTGCCGATTCCGTCCCTCGAAGCACTCAAGAGTAGCGAAGCATGTGGCTCGATGTTGGCCTGGGGTGAAGCCAGCGGTTGCGCCATCCTGGTTGCCGAACACCTTGCGCACCGTTACACGACCCAGCCGGTATTTATCCGTGGCTGTGCCTACACCGGCGTATCGCACTATTTCGGCACGCGCTATCACAACCCGACGTTGCAATTTCCAGGGCTGCCAAAAGATGTAGGCATGGCGGTTTCCGCCAACTCGATGGCCTGCGCCGAAATCGCCTACAAAAAAGCCGGCATCACTGCAAAGGATATCGATGTGGCGCAAGTCTACGACTTGCTGGGCGCCGGGTTGATTCAAATGGAATCCATGGGCGCATGTGGTCCAGGCCAGGCAGGCGACTTTGTATTGGAAGGCGGCATAGCCCTTGATGGGCAACTTCCCCTGAACACTGACGGCGGCAACATCGGACGCGGCCACGCCTCCGGTTGCGATGGGATTTTGCACATTACTGAATTGTTCCGACAGCTTCGCGGCGAGTCCAACAACCAAGTCAAAGGCGCCCGTATTGGCGTCTCGCAAAACCTGGGCGGGTACGCCGCGCACAACAGCGTCATTGTGCTTTCCAACGATTAAGGAGCCGACCATGTCCCTTTACCCTGAACAGATTCACCGCATGACCACCGCCAGCATGTTGCGCGAATGGCGCGAGCATGGCGGCAAATACCGTCTCGAAGGCAGCCGCTGCCAGGATTGCGAAGAAATTTTCTTCCCTCGGCGCACCGTCTGCGGCGCGTGCAATTCGTTGAATGTGGAACCGTATCGCTGCTCACGCACCGGCACGATCCAAGTCAGCGCCCATGCCGAGAATCCGATACTGGCGGCCATGGGCTATGGCGAAACCGTGCCCCGCTTCATGGCGATGGTGCGCCTGGACGATGGCCTGGTGATTGCCTCGGAAATCGTTGATGTCACCGATCCCCGGCAAGTCGTCAGCGGTGCGCCTGTGCGCATGGTTATTCGCAAACATGTCCGGGAAAGCAACTTGGCCTGGCAATATGCCTATAAGTTTGTACTGGTGAAATAACAAACCAGGCGCCCGCTACACCCCGCTCTTTCGATAACAACAGTCAAGTTTTTTGGCTCTCCAGCCCGCTGCTTTGATTCTGTCTTTCAGAGTCCTGCTTTGCAGTCATTGCCTTAAATGTGCTTCTAACTTTATTGGCTTCTCGCCGAGGACTTGTCATGTCTACTCTTTGTAAACCCAGTCTGTTGTTTCCGCAATACAAGATCACCCAGCAACAAATGATCGAGCATCTAGAGCAGTTGCATGATGATCATCCACGAATGGCACTTGCCAAACGAATGATTCAAAACACGCAGGTGAACGAACGGCACTTGGTCCTGCCTATCGATGAACTGGCGGTGCACACCGGCTTCACCCACCGCAGTATCGTTTATGAGCGCGAAGCCCGCCGCATGTCGTCCATCGCGGCGCGCCAAGCCATCGAGAATGCCGGGCTGACCATCGATGACATTCGCATGGTCGCGGTGACATCGTGCACCGGTTTCATGATGCCCTCGCTGACAGCCCACTTGATCAATGACCTGGGCCTGCGAACGTCGACCGTACAACTGCCCATCGCTCAACTGGGCTGCGTGGCAGGCGCCGCGGCGATCAATCGAGCCAATGACTTCGCCAGCCGGGCGCCGGACAACCATGTCCTCATCGTCTCCCTGGAGTTCTCATCGCTCTGCTATCAACCCCAGGACACCAAGTTGCACGCGTTCATATCAGCCGCGTTATTCGGCGATGCCGTATCGGCCTGCGTCATGCGCGCCGATGACCAGGCGCCTGGTTTCAAGATCGCCAATACCGGGTCTTACTTCCTGCCTGATAGCGAGCACTACATTAAATACGACGTTAAAGACAGCGGCTTTCATTTCACCTTGGACAAGGCTGTCATGAACTCCATTAAAGATGTCGCACCGATGATGGAGGAATTGAACTACGAGACCTTCAATCAACATTGCGCTCAAAATGACTTTTTCATCTTCCATACCGGCGGACGGAAAATTCTTGATGAACTGGTCCTGCAACTGGACTTGGAACCCGGTCGGGTCGCGCAGTCTCGCGACAGTTTGAGCGAAGCCGGGAACATCGCCAGCGTGGTGGTCTTCGATGTGCTCAAGCGCCAGTTCGACAGCGGGCTTGTCGATGGCGCGACGGGCATGCTGGCGGCCTTCGGCCCCGGCTTCACCGCTGAAATGGCCGTGGGCAAGTGGGTCGCCTGACAGACCCGATAAAACACCGGCACCCAGCCAGGGGCACACCTGTCCCTGGCTGCCGGAGTATGGATCGCAGGCGTTCACCTCGTTCGAGAGGGCTTCGAAAGCACTAGGGAAAGAAGGGGAAGGAACATGGAGATGAAGTATCTGGTCGCTCGACCTTGGGGCGGCTATGAAAGACGCATGATCACGCTTCTGTCGCTGAGCTTCGGGCTGGTAGGACTGGACAGGTTCATTATCATGCCGCTGTTCCCGGTGATCATGCGTGACTTGGCCCTGGACTATCAGGACTTGAGCATGTTGTCGGCCATCCTGGCATTTGCATGGGGAGGCTCCGCCCTGTTCATGGGCGCCGCCATCAGGGTACTGGGCCCCAAGAAGTTGCTGGTGCTGTCGATCACCCTGCTATCGCTTCTGGCCGGCGCGTCTGCATTGATCACCAGCCTGGTGGGCCTGGTGCTCTTGCGCGCCTTGATGGGCGTCTGTGAAGGTGCCTTCACTCCAGTCAGTATCATCGTCACCGACGAAGTTTCGCAGCCTTGCCGGCGCGGACTCAATCTAGGCATTCAACAGGCCTTGTTCCCCATCATTGGCCTGTGCCTCGGACCGCTGCTGGCGGGTGTCTTGCTGGAAATGTTCGGATCCTGGCGCGCCGTATTCGCCATCATTTCGTTACCCGGCCTGTTAGTGGCCTGGTACCTCTATAGAACCTACCAACCGACTCAGGCGCCCAGCGCGGTGTCGATTGCACACACCTCCAAAAGTCAGTGGAGGACGGCCCTGTCCAGCGGGAATGTACGGCTCAATATTGCCTTGATGCTTTGCATTCTGACGTGCCAGTTCGTTCTGTGCGCCCTGCTCCCCAGCTACCTGACAGACATCCTGCACCTGAGCAATTTCTCCATGGCCATGATCATTTCTGCAATTGGCCTGGGTGGTTTTTTTGGCCAACTGGTCATTCCCGGCTTGTCCGACCAACTGGGTCGCAAGCCAGTGGTTTCCATCTGCTTCATGATCAGCGCGCTGCTGGTGGGTTTATTGATCATCAGCCCACCGCTGCCCTGGCTACTGTTCCTTCAATTATTTTTCTTGTCCTTCATCAACTTCAGCCTGATCTGCATGACGGTCGGTCCACTGACCAGCGAATCAGTGCCGCCCAGTCTATTGGCCACCGCGACGGGCCTGGTGGTGGGCTGCGGAGAGATTCTTGGAGGCGGCGTCGCGCCTGTCGTCGCTGGCTACATCGCCATGACGTGGGGGCTTACCGCGATTCTGTTCCTGGCACTGGCCGGAAGTATCACGGGGGGCTTGCTGTCCTTACGGCTCAAAGAGACAAACCCGGCTTTCAACGGACTCAAGGACTACGTCCCTCAGTCCGCACGCTTGACCCTGGAGGATAAGTGATGACCCATTATGTAATGTTGCTGGACTCTCCAGTGCCGCGAGGAGGTCTTGGCGTATTTGACTTCAAGTCCGGGCAAAGCCGGGAGGTGCGCCCACCCCAGGGAAATCTTTATGAAGCCCTGGCCCATTGCGCGGATCGGAATATGGATTGGGAGTCCTATCTCAAGGACCTGCCGTCCACACCCTACCCGCTTACGCCTGCGGCGGTGAAATACCGACCGCCGCTCAAGCCCGATAACAACTTATTGGTCCAGATCAGCGAAATCACCCTCTGTACCGCCAAGACAGAACAAGCCTGGTATTACAAAGGTAACGGCCGACTGCTCAAGACCGACGGCGACCCTTTGCAGGTGCCTTATCATTCACAAAGCATCAGTAGCGAGCCGTGCATTGTCTGCCTCTATTGGGTCGACCCGTTTGGCGCGCTGCGCTTCATTGGTTTTACCCTGGGCAACGATATTCACGATCATGTATTGCACAGTCGTGACACCATTTCTTCAACGCATGCGCACTTGCGTACCTGTGCGATTGCCCCGGCATTGATCGTGGGGGAATTGCAGGCTGACTTGGCCATCAATGTCCAGATAGAACGCGACGGCCAACCCTTGACGGCAAGTCACCACCGGATGAGTTTGCATCGCTGGCAGAGTTTGCGCCGATACTCGGAAGAGTTCCTGGAGAAACATGAGCAGTTTCTCGAGCCTGGGCTGGTTCATTACGTGTTTCACAGCTTGAGCCATCGCACCGCGAATGTGCCGCTCCAACACGGTGACTGGCTCAGCATTGACTGCCCCGAGCTGGAATTGGCCATGAGCAATCAAATCGTCGAAGAGGAATTGGTTTCGCTGGTGCCCTTGCCTGCGCGACGCGCACCTGACCATGGCTGTATTGACCGGCCCCTGCCCGTACCGAAAAAGTTCTGATCCCGAAACGTATGGAACAAATCCGGGCCTTTTCGTTAAAGGCCCGGGCTACGTTGGCTGAAGCATCATCACGACGACACTGTTCTACCACACCGTCACAAATACCGCGGCAACCTAAGCCACCTTGAAACGACTGACCAACTGTTGCTGGTACTCGGCCAGGCGCGCGAGTTCCTGGCTGGTGATTGCCGTCTGCTCGGCACCGGCGCTCACCTGGATTACCAGATCATTGATCTCGTTCACATTGCGATTGATGTCCTCGGACACCGCGCTCTGCTCTTCAGCAGCGGAGGCGATCTGAATGTTGCGGTCGCTGATCGTCGCCACGCCTTCGGCGATCTCCACCAACAACTCGCCCGCTCGCTCGACTTTGCTCGCGCCATCCTGGGCCTTGCCCAAGGTCTGCTGCATGGACAGGGCCGCACGATCGGAGCCGGCCTGCAGGTTGCTGATCATCTGTTGAATGTTGCCCGTGGACTCTTGGGTCTTTTGCGCCAGGGTGCGCACCTCGGACGCGACCACTGCAAACCCGCGACCATGGTCACCAGCTCGCGCCGCTTCGATGGCCGCATTGAGCGCAAGCAGATTGGTCTGTTCGGCAATGCCGCGAATCACGTCGAGCACCGAGGAAATGGCGTCGCTTTCCAGCTTGAGATCACCAATGATCCCCGCGGTCTCTTCGGCTTGCGCGGACAATTGGCGAATCAAGCCGATGGTACTTTCGATCTCCACCCGACCTTGAGCCGTACTGATATTGACCTGTTGCGACATGTGCGCAGCGTCGTTGGTACTTTGCGCCACCTCGCGCACCGTGGCGCTCATCTGATTGATCGCGGTGGCCACCAGCTCAGTGCCTTGGCGCTGCTGCTCGACACTCTCACTGGTCTGGACCGTCACCGTGGAAGACTCTTGCGCCGCGGTTGCCACTTGCGCCGTGGCATTGCCGATTTCCTGCACGACCCCGCTGATCTCTTGCGCCATGCGGTTGAGGTTTCGCGAGATCTGGCCGAACTCATCCCGGCCGTCATAGGTGGCCCTGGCAGTGAGATCACGCTGGGCCAAGTCATTCAGGACGCGGTTCACATCGCGCACCGCCGAATCGATCATGCGGATGATCACATACGACAGCACCGTCACCGCAAGCAATGCCACGACGACCGCGCCAATGGTCAGCCACAATGCACGGTTTGCTTCATCGCGCTCATGTGTCGCCAGGCGACTGACGCTTTCACCCAGGGCTTGTTCCACCTGGCTCATCATGTCGATGCGTTGAGTGGAGAGTTCAAACCAGGCCTCGGGCTTGATGCCCAGCGGCTGCCCCAATGGCACCTCGAATGCCAGGCGTTGCAACTTGTCGACTGCAACCGCAGCGGGTTTCAGCATTTGATCAGTCAGTTGTTGAAGTAATCCTGGCTGGGCCTTGCGACGGAACCCGTCGGAATAAGCGGAGAACTCGCCGAGATTGCGGCTAAAGCGTGACAATAACGTCTCATCGAAATGGTCCTGGCTGAACACCAGACCGAGTACCACCCGTTCACGTCCGGCCCGCTCTTTCATCTCGATAAACTGATTAAGGGCACCGAGCGCATGGACAATGGTGGCGTTGTTGATCGTTGCTTCCAGAGAGTGGGTGTAACCCATGAGCGTTTGAATGATCTCGGTATAACGAACACCCGACTCGGTGCTGCTAATACTCAACTTATCAACTTGCCCGCGAATGGTGGGCAACGCGTCCAATGCCCGCAGGACATTGTCCAATTGCGTGCTTCCCGACGCAGACAACCGGCGCACCACCTCGACCGAGGTATTGGCATCCTGGCGCGCCTGGGACATCCGTTCACCCATGGACTTGCCGCCACTGCCCAGGAAGACCCCACTGGCTCCGCGCTCGCGCTGCAATACGGTAATCAGTTGACTCAACTTCTGCGCCGTGGCGCTGGCAGTCACCGTGGTGTTCATATCGCGTAGTGTCTTGTAGTTATCCACTACAAAGACCCCGGCCAAGGTGAGAAACCCCAATAAGGGAAGTAGCAGTATCAATAAAAGTTTCAGACGCAGCGGTGCATTCCTGAGCATTTCCGTTCAAGCCTCATATCATACTGAATTAGTGATGCGTGAACTTATTGTAAAACCGCTGTTATACACGCTGATCCTGAACGATCTTAACGCAATACCAAATGGCCATCACGCCTGATATTGCACTGCTTGGCACTTATATCCGCCCGGGGGGCTGGAATTTGTATTTGCCTTGATCAAGATCAAGCATTCGACAAATAACGGTAAGTATTCGGTAAGAGAAAGTTCTCGACGATGGGCGTGCATTCATCCTGTCCTGTTGGAGAACTCAATGCCTTTGCGCTTAGCCGTTTCGACAATCCCGAGTGTGTTCCTGCTCGCCGTGGCCATTTCAGCAATGGCCGCACAGGCGGCCGAGTCTGATAACGCCGAACCGTCTTCGTCCTGGGGACTGGGGGTCGGCGCATTAAGCAGCCAGCAGCCCTATACCGGCATCGATCGTGACAACAAGGCGATACCGCTGATCTACTTCGAGAACGAATACCTATGGGTGTTCGGCCCAAACGCCGAGGTCAAGCTGTCACAACTCGAGATCGGCGACACCCAGCAAATCGATTTCAGCCTCATGGGCCAGTACGACTTCAGTGGCTACGACGCTGACGACGCGCGGGTCTTCGATGGCATGAGCGACCGCAAAAGCAGCTTCTGGGCGGGGGCCAAAGTGGAGTGGCACACCGGTCTGGTGGACGTGCGCGCCGAGTGCCTGTCGGAGGTGTCGGGCAACAGCAAGGGGCAGCGCTTCAACGTGGGCCTGGAGCGGACCTGGCGGGTCGGCGAACACATCACGCTCACACCCCAAGTCACGGCGATGTGGCAGGACAAAAAATACGTCGATTATTATTTTGGCGTGCGCGACAGTGAGGCCCGCATCGATCGTGCGGCCTATGATGGCAAGTCTGCCCTCAATACCGAATTTGGCGTCCGGGGAAACTACATGTTCGATAAACACCACGCCCTGTTCCTCGATATCAAAGCGACGAGCCTCGCCAGTGAGATCAAGGACAGCCCGCTGGTAGACAGCTCTACCGAAAACAGCGCGCTGTTAGGCTACCTGTACCGCTTCTGATGAGCCGAATTCTGCTGGTCGAGGACCACGAACGATTGGCGCACCTGGTCTGCACGGGCCTGGCGAATGCGGGGATCGCCGTCGATGTGATCAACCGCATGGATGGCGCGTGGTCGGCCATCCAGCGTGTGCCCTACCAGGCGCTGATCCTCGATCGCGGGTTGCCGGACGGCGACGGGCTCGTCCTGTTGAAGCGTCTGCGCAGCGCCGGGCTAGGCATCCCGTGCCTGGTGCTCACGGCGCGGGATGCCCTGCATGATCGGGTACAGGGGCTCGATGCCGGCGCGGATGACTATCTGCCCAAGCCCTTTGCCATGGATGAAATGGTCGCGCGCGTGCGAGCGTTGCTGCGCCGCCCCGTGGACTGTCGCCCACTGGCGCCCAGCCATGGCGACCTGAGCCTGCAACCCGACACCGGCAGCATGTGGTGTGCCAATGAAAGCATTGCCCTGGCGCCAGCGGAAATGCAGATCATGTTGCTGCTGTTGCGCAAACCTGGGGAGATCGTCCGCCGTCAGACGATAGAGGCAGCAGGCTGGGGCTTGAGCGAGGCGGTCACGCCGAACGCCCTGGACGTGGCCCTTCACCGTATCCGCCGCAAGCTGCTTGCCATCGGTTCCCGCCAACGCATTGTCAACTTGCGAGGTCTTGGTTATGCGCTGCGCCAGGTCGACGTGGCTGAGTAGCCTCAGATTCAAAGTGTTGCTGGCCTATATTGCTGGCGTGGCGCTGAGCATCCTGCTGATCGTATTGACGGCGCTGGCCCTGGTCACCTCCCAGAGCGACATCCTGCTGGTCATGAACATGGCCGAACGCACCCAGGAGCTGGCGGAGAAACTCCAGTTCGATCCTGCCGGCCGCCCGGTCGGATTCGATCGCAGCGAGGCCGATCGAATCTGGACCTATGAAAGCATGCCGCAAGACATCGGATACCGCGTGCTGGACGCCTCGGCAAACGTGGTCCTGACGTCCACCGAAGCAACCTTCTGGCCTGCAAGCACCGCGGTGCGTCCTTCAGAGCACGAACCGTTCAAGTTCGAGCGCCAGGGCATCCTGATGTATGGCGCCACCGCGCCGGTCGAACACGACGGCAAGACCTGGTTCCTGCAACTTGCCGTCAGCGAACGGCTGATGGACCTCTTCCATGGTGCATTCGCGTTGCCATTCATGGGCGCCGGTATCGTCCTGTTCAGCCTGGTGCTGCTCTTCGTCTTTGCCGCCTGTGCCTATATCACCCTGGGCTATACGCTCAGACCCTTGCGCGAGGTGTCCGAGTCGGCCGCGGCCATTTCGCCTCGTTCCCTGCATTCACGCTTGCAGGTCACCAGCGTACCGTCCGAAGTCGTGCCGCTGGTGGACAGTTTCAATCGGGTCCTCCAGCGCCTGGAACATGGCTACCGGACCCAACAGGAGTTTCTAGCAACCGCGGCCCACGAGCTCAAGACACCGCTGGCGCTGATACGCGCGCAAATCGAATTGATGGAGGACAGCCACGATCGCAACGCGCTGCTCAACGATGTCGCTCACATGACCCGTCAAGTCCAGCAACTGCTGCTCCTGACCGAAGCCAGTGAGGCCCGGAACTACCTGTTTGCCGAGGTCGAACTGGCCGATGTCGCGAGGGACGCCAGCAACTATTTGCAGCGCATGGCCGAAGCCGCCGAGGTACGCCTGGTGCTGGCGCAGAACGCTGCCTCTGCTGACCCATGGCAGGCGGATCGCAGCGCCCTCTTCACCTTGTTGAAGAACCTGCTGGAAAACGCCATCCAACACGCCCCTCGGGGCACAGAGATTCGAGTGGACATCGGCGCGGATCACCTGAGCGTACGAGACTGGGGCCCCGGGGTGGAGCGGGAGCAACTGCCACACCTGTTCATTCGCTTCTGGCGCGGAGCCCATCGCCGCGACCATGGCGCCGGCCTGGGCTTGACGATCTGCCAGGAAATCGCCCAGGCCCACGGCTGGACGCTCTCGGCCAGGAGAGCCGAGCCTGGTTTGTTGCTACAGCTCTCGCGGCGGGAACATTGATCTACCAGCCGAGCTGCTTGTTGAAACCCAGGGCGTCATAGTAGTCGTGCTGCGTGATAATCTTGCCCTCCTTGAGCCGGATGAAACTCACCCCCTTGAAGCTGAGGGGGCGCTGGGTGGCCGGCGTCTCGGTGCTCCAAGGCCCGGTATTGTGTCCCTTGAATTCCCATTCGAAGGCAATGCTTTCACCGTTGACGATCGGCTCGCCCAGCATCGTCCATTGCAGATCCGGCACTGCGTGCATGAACACTTCGATCACCTGGGTCTTGGCATTTTCCCGGCCGACCTGCGGTGTCCCCACCGAGGCGTCGAGGAACTCGCCGTCCTCGGTGAAGTACTTCGCCGCAGCCTCCGCATCGCGAGCGTTCCAAGCTTTCATATAGTCATGGATCACACCCAGGGTATCGTTTTGACTGGCTGCCAGAACCCCATGGCTGGCCAGAATCAGGAGCAACCCAAACAGCATCGAATGGATTCGAGACGTCATAGCGTTCACCCTTTTCTCATCAGAGGATTTGCCTGCCGCGCCCGGCGGCAGGCCGTCATGTCGCTTAGGTTTTTTTCCAGGCATCGGAAGCCGGGGCGGTACCTTTCTCGTAGGGGCGAAACAGGACCATGTAGACGAGGCCGACGAAGATCACGATGGCGCCAACCAACACGATGCCGTAGTTCACATACCACGGCGCGTCTGGCATACGCGGCCAGGACATATTGACGATGGCGAACAAGCCATAGCAGAGCGCAGCGATGTTCACCGGCCAGCCCCAACGTCCCAAGGTGAACTGGCCATTGGGTGTCCAGCCCCGGAGACGGGCGTACATCACACCCCCGACGATCATCTGGAATGCCAGGTAGATACCGATGGCGGCAAAACTCACCACCAGCGCGATGGCGTTCTGAAGATAGAAACCGACACACACGATGATCGCCGGCAGCACCCCGCAGACCATCAGGGCGGCGGTCGGCACATGGGTGGCCGGGGAGATTTTCTTCAGCACGCCACTGCCCATGAGCATCTCGTCTCGGGCGTAGGCATACAACAAGCGGCTGGCGGATGCCTGCAAGCTCAGCACACAGGAAACGAACGAAACCGTGATCACCGCCATGACCACCCGCGACATGACCGGACCGAACGCCGCGCCGAATATCGTGGCCATGGGGTCCTTGTCCTGGCCGGAAACAACGGCGGCAATATCAGGCACGGCCAGGATCAAGGCTAGGGCGGCAAAGATCGACGCGGCACCGCCGATCCAGATCGTCATTCGCATGGCCTTGGGGACTTGGCGGCTGGGATTGGGCGTTTCCTCGGCCACATCGCCGCACGCTTCAAAACCGTAGTAAAGGAACATCCCGGCCAGTGATGCGGCCAGGAAGGCCGGCCAGTACTCCCCATCGATGGAGATATCGAACGTGTCGAACAACACGCTCAAGGACTGGTGACGCTCAAAAATCAGCAAATAGCCGCCGATCAACAACGCCCCGACCAGCTCACACAGAAAGCCGAACATAGCCACCCGCGCCAGCAGCTTGGTGCCGCTCAGGTTCAAGACCGTCGCAGTAGCGGTCAGGACCAGCGCGACCAAGGTATTGGTGACCGGCGACGGCTCGAAACCCAGCAGGTTGGCAATGTAGGGACCGGCGCCCAGGGCTACGGCAGCAATGGTCACGCACAGGGAGATGGCGTAGATCCAGCCGACCATCCAGGCCCATTTTTTCCCCACCAGGCGACGGGCCCACGGATAGACACCGCCGGAGATGGGATATTGGGACACCACTTCGCAAAAAATCAGGCACACCAGCATTTGCCCGAACCCCACCAGCAGGTAGGACCAGAACATGGGCGGCCCGCCCGTTGCCAGGCACAGGCCGAACAATGTGTAGACGCCGACTACCGGCGATAGGTAGGTGAACCCGAGGGCAAAGTTCTGCCACAGGCTCATGCTACGTTCGAAACTCGAGGTGTACCCGAGGGCACGGAGTTGCTCCGCGTCCTGGTCCACGGCTGCCGTGGAGCTTATTGAGCTGTTCATTGCGCCATCCTTCAAAAAGGAATTCGTTGAGTAAGCGTCAAGCAGGCAGAACCATTCCACCCGTAACGTGGTTCACCAGAAATGCCTCAGAGCTGTATCCAGGTGGCCTTGATCTCGGTGTATTTATCGAAGGCATGCAGGGATTTGTCGCGGCCATTACCGGACTGCTTGTAGCCACCGAACGGAGCCATCATGTCGCCGCCGTCATACAGGTTGACCCAGACACTTCCGGCGCGAAGTGCGCGGGCCATGGTGTGGGCGCGCGACAGGTTGGCCGTCCAGACGGCTGCAGCCAGCCCGTAAGGCGTGTCGTTGGCGATGCGCACCGCATCCTCGGCTTCGTCGAATTCGATCACCGACAGCACCGGGCCGAAAATCTCTTCCCGGGCAATTGTCATCGAGTTGCTGACATTGTCGAACAGTGTCGGCTCCACGTAGCTGCCGCCGGTTTGCTCCAATGCCACGCGCCCTCCCAGCAACAACTGGGCGCCTTGATCCTGTCCTTGCCGAATGTGTTGCAACACCCCTTCCAGGTGGCGCGCGTCCACCAGCGCACCGACATTGGTGTCGGGATCCAGCGGATGGCCTGGCTTCCAGCCTTTTAAAGCCTCGACCACCATCGGCACGAAGTGCGCCTTGATGGAAGCCTGGACGAGCAAACGTGAACCGGCGGTGCACACCTCGCCCTGGTTGAAAGCAATGGCGGCCGCTGCCGCTTCGGCGGCTGCCTGTAGATCTGGGGCATCTGCGAAGACAATGTTCGGACTCTTCCCCCCCGCCTCCAGCCAAACCCGCTTCATGTTCGACTCGCCCGCATACACGAGAAGTTGCTTGGCCACTCGGGTGGAACCGGTAAACGCCAGCGCATCAACGTCACCGTGCAAGGCCAGGGCCTTGCCCACCGTGTGTCCATAGCCTGGCAGCACATTGAGCACACCGACCGGCAACCCTGCTTCCAGGGCAATCTGTGCGATACGAATAGCCGTCAGCGGCGAACGCTCTGAAGGCTTGAGAATCACCGAGTTGCCGGTCGCCAATGCCGGCCCCAATTTCCACGAAGCCATCATCAACGGGAAATTCCACGGCACGATGGCAGCGACCACCCCGACCGGCTCCCGCGTCACCAGCCCGAGCTGATCTACCGCCGTCGCGGCCACCTCATCGTAGATCTTGTCGATGGCCTCCCCGCACCAGCGAATGCTATCGATGGCGCCGGGCAGGTCGACCGCCAGCGAGTCGGCGATCGGTTTGCCCATGTCCAGCGTTTCCAGCAGTGCCAGCTCTTCGGCGTGAGACTGCAAGAGGTCGGAAAAACGCAGCATGACCGCCTTGCGCACTGCCGGTGCCTGACGCGACCAAACGCCGGAGTCGAATGCCGCCCGGGCGCTGGTCACGGCCAGCTCGGCGTCCGCGGCATCGCAACTTGCAACCAGGCCCAACAATCGCCCGTCCACAGGACTCACGCATTCAAAGGTAGCGCCTGAACTGGCAGGCCTGTATCGCCCGTCGATAAAGGCACGGCCCTCGATGTCCAGCGCCTTGGCTCTGGCTTCCCACTCTGCTCGGGTCAAGTGACTCATGATTGAAGTGCTCCTGGGTTCGGATGAATGCGATCTCGGCTCGCTTAAACATATGGAACCATATCTTTTAGCCCATGAGAACCCCAGGGAAACCAAATTCAGCCAGGTTTTTTTGACTTAAACGCCTTTCCACCCCTAGAATTCCGCGCCAATGGCCCCTGAAAATGCCTTTGAACTATGAAATAGAATTTTTTGAGTCCAGGCGTCGACGACGCCGCCAATGAATGAAACGACCATGAGCCCTACATCAAGTCTCATACGCCTCAATCAGGAAGGGAAAACGGAATCCGTCACCCGCCGCCTGGTTGAAATGATTGACCTGGGGTTGCTGGTCGAAGGTGAACAGCTCCCCAGCGAAAGTACCCTGGCCACCCAACTCGGCGTCGCCACGGTCACCCTGCGCGATGCGCTGGCTGCCTTGCGAGAGCGCGGGGTCATCGAAACCCGGCGTGGACGCAACGGCGGCAGCTTTATCTGCGCCGCCCCACAAACCACCGATCAGGCGTTGTTCGATCAATTGCGTGAAATGAGCACGCTTGAGTTGCGTGACCTGGCCGACGAGCACGCAGCCATTTCAGGCGCCGCCGCCCGCTTGGCAGCCCAACGCGCCGGCCCTGAGCAACATGCGCGGCTGGGTGGCTACATCGATGCGCTGGCCAAGGCACAAGAACGTCTGGAGCGCCGACGTGCCGACGCCAGGTTCCACATCGAAATTGCCGTGGCGTCGCAGTCGGTACGGCTGACCCACAGCGAGGCCCGCTTGCAGGCGGAACTGGGGGAGTTGTTATGGTTGCCATTTGATGAGCAACCGGATCCCCAAGTGATCGAGCGGGAACACAGGGCGATTCTGGAGGCCATCATTGCGAACGATGCCAATCTGGCAGGGGCACTGGCCGAAGCCCATGTTGCTCGCGGCGTCCGGCGTTTGACCGCCATACGCTTGCAGCAGATGGCGCAAGATGCCTGATGACTGGAACAGAACTTGCTCAACAACTGACTCCAAACACCGCCCGACAGCCTGTCCGTGTCGCCAGCAAACACCGCACTGTCCCTTCCGAGGCATGAGTTAGAGCCATGGATAACGAAATGTCAGCAAATGGGTTATCCCAATGCGCAACGTTGATCAACGCTTCCATTGGTAACGTCTTCAAGGGTCTCAACGACCTGGGCGCCCAGGTATCGAGCATTTGGGAACGGCAACGGTGCAAGACCAGGCGCCCCAATCAACGCGACCTCAAGCCATTGTTGGCTGGCGTCCGGCAGATCCTTGACTCCGAGAGTCTCAAGTTTCATGGCGCTGGCGTGGTTTTCGCCCCTGGTGAGCTGGAAGATTGCGAGATGCACCTGCAGTGGTGGTGCCGGACCCAGAACGAACAAGTCCAGCCTTTGCAACTGAATCTCGATAGCCGCAGCGATCGTTTCTACGATTACCTGCACATGCCTTGGTACACCCGTCCGCAGCAGACTCGCCAGCCCTCCATAGACGGGCCTTTTGTCGACTTGTATGGCACCGAGCAGTACATCGTTGCCTTCTCCGTGCCGATTTTTTTCGATGATCGCTTCATTGGCGTTGCCGCCGCCGACATCTCCCTGCACTCGTTGGAACCCTTGCTCGTGCGCAGCCTGATGAGAGTCAGCAATGAAGCGCTGTTGCTCAATGCCGAAGGTCGAGTATTGGCAGCTAATACGGCGAGCTGGTTGGCCGGTGATTTGATACGAGGCGTGCTGAACCAGGACATGGACCAAGGGCGCGTTTTGAGCCTCATCGACACCTCGTCCTATTGGAGTGTCGTGGAACGGCCGGTACCCAGGCTCTGATTGCCGGTCGCCATCGCGAGCAAGCTCGCTCACGCATAGGTGATACGCAGGCTCAGGCGACCCCGCCGTCAGCGACCGTAAGCGTGTCGGCCTGTGGAACGCGGCTTGGCCGGAACGTTTCGGGCATTGCCAGCAACAGACCGAACGCCAACGCGGCAATCGCCGCCAGGGTCAGGAACGCCGCGCTGTAGCCAGCCCCTTGCACCACAAAGCCGGCCAGGCTGTTACTCAACGCCGCGCCGAACCCGAACACCGTCGACAGCACCCCGAGGCTGACGTTGAAACGCCCGGTGCCCTGGGTCAGGTCTTTGACCACCAGTGGAAACAGCGCGCCAAACAGCCCGGCACCGATCCCATCGAGCAACTGCACCACCACCAACCAATAGGGGTCATCCGAGAGCACGTACAACACCCCTCGAATGGGCAGGATCAGGAAGCCGGCCAGCAACAACGGCTTGCGTCCCCAGGCATCGGCCTTGACGCCGACCAGCCACGCCATGGGCACCATGACCAGTTGCGCCGCGACGATACAGGCCGACGTCAGCGGCGTGGCCAGGTGGGCATTGGCCTGGGCGAGCTTCTGGCTGACCAGCGGGAGCATCGCCGCGTTCGCCAGGTGAAACAGCCCGCAGCAGATGGCGAACAACAGCAGCGTGCGGTTATCCAGCAACACGCGCAGCGCCGAGGGCGTCGGCCCCTGCACCGGTTGACCGGCCTCCAGGCCCCGGGCCACGTCATGGTCGATGGCCTCGGCGGACACGCAACTGACCGCCACGATGCTGGCCAATGCCATCGCGGCCATCAGGTAGAACACCGCAATGGGACCGAACAGCCAGGCGAACCCACCCGCCAGCAGCGCTGCGCAGGCATTGCCCGCGTGGTTGAATGTCTCGTTGCGCCCAGTGCGCCGCGTAAACGCCTTGGCGCCAGTAATGCCCAGGGAGATGGCCGCAATGGCCGGCGCGAAGACCGACGCCGCCACGGCGCCGAGCGCCTGGGTCAGCGCCACCAGGCCGAAGGAAGACGTGAACGGTAGCACCAGGCAACCCAGCGTCACCATCAAGGCAGCCACGGCCACCACGGCACGTTTGCTGCGCACCCGGTCGATCAGCGCTCCGGCGGGCGCCTGGGCGACGAGCCCGGCCATAGCGGCCACCGTCATCACCACGCCAATGCTGGCAGGGTCCCAGCGATGCACCGCCAGCAGGTAGATCGCCAGGTAAGGACCCAGCCCATCGCGTACATCCGCGAGGAAAAAATTCAGGCCATCCAGGGAAAGCTTGTTACGTCGGTCTCGGTTGCGATCCATAGCGGCCTCGACGGGCATTGCCCCAAAGAAAATTGCCGCCATGATGTCGCAAAGAATCGAACCGGGCCACCGTGATGAGCGCGGGCCCCTTTCCCTGTGGGAGCGAGCTTGCTCGCGATGGCGGACCATCAGCCAACGATGATGCTGGATCTGACACCGTCATCGCGAGCAAGCTCGCTCCCACATGGGTTGTTGGGTTGGATGCGTGCCCTGGGGGCACGCTACGCCAAGGCGCCGGCCGTCGCGCACGGCGTCCTACCAAAGCGCGATATCGTAGGTGAAATAGATCCGGTTGCTGTCACGGCCACGGGAAAAGTCCGAGCGATAGACGTAGTTGCGCATCTTCACCCCCAGCCCCTTGAACGTACCCTGCTGCACCACGTAGGCGATCTCTGCGTCACGCTCCCACTCTTTGACGGTGGTATTGGACTTGCCGTCGTTGCCGCTCAGGTAGCGGGTGGAAAATGTCAGGCCGGGCACACCGAGGCGAGCGAAGTCGTAGCCATAACCGAGCATCCAGGTCTTCTCGTCTTCCTCGATGAACTTGCCGATCCCGACGTTGCTGAAGGAGTACACCGTGGCGCCGCTGACATAAGGCAGGCCCGCCTCGCCGCTGAGGGTTTGATAGCCGGCGCTCAGTGTATGGCCGCCAACGGCGTAGGACAGCGATCCGCTGAGCATGTCGTTGTCGATCTTGCCACCGTAGGCCGAACCCGAATCGACGCTGTTGAAGTAGCGCAGGTCGCTGGTCAATACCCCAGCGCCCAAGGGCAGATCATGCTGGATACCGGCAAAATTCTGTCGATAGAAATTCTCCAGCTCGCCATGGAAGTAGCTCAGGCGGATGTTTTTGCCCAACTTGTAGTCGGCACCGGCATAGCTGAAGTCACCGGACTTATCGCCGCCGTAGCCATCGGGCACGATGGGCATGCTGTCGCTCGAATCGCGCAGTTTGAAACGCTCCAGATACCCGCCGGTGATGGTGAGGTTGTCGATGTCAGTGCTGCTGATCTGGGTGCCCTGGTAAGTCTGGGGCAACAGCCGCGCATCGTTGTAGACCAGCACCGGAGTCTTGGGCAGCAACGTGCCGTATTTGAGCGTGGTCTTGGCCACCCTGGCCTTGGCGGTCATCCCTGCGCTGGCAAACTCGTCGGCGGCGCGACCGTCGTCATGCACCGGTAGCAGGCCGGTGCCGCTGCGACCACGCCCGGAGTCGAGCTTGACCCCGAGCAGGCCCAGGGCGTCGACCCCGAAGCCGATGGTGCCCGGCGTAAAGCCTGACTGGTAATCCAGCAGGAAGCCCTGGGCCCATTCGGTGCGCTCACTCTTGGCGGTCCTCGCCGCCCGTGCGCTCATCCCGTGCTCGTCGCGAAAATTTTCGTTGAAGTAGACGTTGCGCAATTGCAGCTTGAGTTTGCTGTCGTCGATGAAACCTTCGGCACTGGCCGAGGCCAGGGGCAACAGCCCAAGGATTGGAAACAAAGCCCCGCGGGTAAGCAAAGTGGTCATGTCGAGCTACTCGTTGTTGTTATTTGGCGTGCAAGCCAGCGCACACCCGCTTGCGCAGGCGTGTCAGGCAAAAAGCTAAGGTGTCGGGTGAATCAGGAAAACAGCGTCAGCGCCCCGGTCAGCAGCGCCAGTGCGGTAATCACCAGGGACGTGAGCACCGCCCATTTGACGGTGGCTTTCTGGAAGTCGCCAAGGTCGCGGTCAACCATGCCCACCAGCAACAAGGTCGAGGCCACCAGCGGGCTCATCAAGTGCACCGGCTGGCCGAGAATGGACGCCCGGGCAATTTCCACCGGTTCGATGCCATAGGCGGCAGCGGCATTGGCCAGGATCGGCACGACACCGAAGTAGTAGGCATCGTTGGACAATACGAAAGTCAGCGGCATGCTGGTAATCGCCACCACCAGCGGGAACAGATGGCCCCAGGAAGGCGGAATCCAGTCGACCAGGGTTTGTGCCAGGGCATCGACCATTTTCGTCCCGGAAAAAATCCCGGCGAAGATGCCCGCGGCGAACACCAGCAGGACCACGGTCATGGCGTTGCCCGAGTGGGCGAGAATGCGCTCCTTCTGAATGTCCAGCTGCGGATAGTTGATCATCAGCGCCAGGACGAAACCGATCAGGAACAGGATCGCCGAGTGCATGAGCCCCATCACCAGCGCAACCATCACCGCAACCACCAGCAGCAGGTTGACGCAGGCCAGCTTCGGACGCTTGTGCGGCGTATTCTCGATGATCGCGTTGATGTAGCAGTCACCGCCACCGCTTTGCAGCTGGACGTTGCCGATGCGCTTGCGCTCGGCACGACCTAGCAGGAACGCCGTGAACACCACCCACATCGCACCGCCGATCATGGTCGGCAGCAAGGGCACGAAATACTCACCGGCATCCAGGCCCAATGCCGCGATCGCGCGGGTCGCCGGGCCGCCCCAAGGGGTCATGCCGCTCATGATGCTCAAGGAGAGCATGGAAACAGTCGCCAGGATCATCGGATTCATGCCGATGCGTTTGTACAGCGGCAGCATCGCGGCACAGGTGATCATGTAAGTCGTCGTGCCGTCACCGTCCAGCGCCACCAACAGCGACAGCAGCGCAGTGCCCACGGCGATCTTCATCGGGTCGCCATTGACCCGCTTGAGGATTTTGCGGATCAACGGGTCGAACAGACCGGCGTCGATCATCAGGCCGAAAAACAGGATCGCGAACAACAACAGTGCCGCCGACGGCGCGACCATTTTCAGGCCGTCCAACATCATCTTGCCGGTGGTCCCGCCAAAGCCGCCGAGCACGGCAAAGACGATGGGCACCACCGTCAGGGCGACGATCGGTGACAACCGTTTGGTCATTATCAGGAAGGTAAAGACCACCACCATGGCCAAGCCAAGTAAAGCGAGCATATGTCAGTTCTCTTGTTGTTATGAGTAGCTTGGCTGACATTCAGGCGCACGCCCCCCAACCCGCCAGGCAACACGCAAAAGTGTGCCTGGCGCAGGTAGTGAGTGAGCTGATGTGGTGCCGTCGAGTCAGCCGCGAGCGGCTAGATGTGTTTGGCGACCTTCGTGTCGTCCCAGGCTGAGTCCGTTGCCGGGGTCTGCGTCAGGGCGGGTTTGCCATCCAGGGTTCGCAACAGGAGTTCGCGGTCGCAGGCATTCTCCGAAAGGGAGATCACCACGGTCGCAACGGCGTTGCTCGCCAGGCTGGTCAACGCCCGCGCTTCGGACATGAACCGGTCGATCCCGATCAACAGGGCCAGGCCCGCCAGGGGAATGTCGTGGATGACCGTCAAGGTCGAGGCCAGGGCGACAAACCCGCTGCCGGTCACACCCGCGGCCCCCTTTGACGACAGCAGCATGATCGCCAGCATGCTGATGACCTGGGTCAGCGTCAGGTCGATGTTGCAGGCCTGGGCAATGAAGATCGCCGCCAGCGACAGGTAGATCGCCGTGCCGTCGAGGTTGAACGAGTAACCTGTCGGCAGCACCAGCCCCACGACGCCTTTCTTGCAACCCAGGGCCTGGAGTTTTTCCAACATTCGCGGCATCACCGGTTCGGTCGAGGACGTCCCCAGTACCACCAGGAATTCTTCACGCAGATAACGCAGCAGCTTCCAGAGGCTGAAGCCATGTGCGCGGCAGATGCTGCCCAACACCACGAAGACGAAGAAGGCGCAGGCGATATACAAGGTCATGATCAGCTTGGCCAGCGAGCCCAGCGACGTGATCCCGTACTGCCCCACCGTGAAGGCCAAGGCCCCGAAAGCGCCGATCGGAGCGAAACGCATCAGGTAGGAGAAAATCTTGAAGACCATGTGCGAAGCTGATTCCAGGATCTCCAGCACCGGCTTGCCGCGCTCACCCAAGGACGACAGGGCAAAACCGCAGAGCACCGCGATAAACAGCACCGGCAACACCTCGCCTTTATTGAAGGCGCCGATAAAGGTGTCGGGAATGATGTGCATGAAGAAGTCCACCACGCTCAGTTTCGCGGCGGATTCGGTGTACTGCGACAATCCTTGGGTGCTCAACTGCGTCGGATCGATGTTCATGCCCGCGCCGGGCTTGAACAGGTAGACCGACACCAGGCCGATGATCAGGCTGATCACCGTCAGCGCCAGGAACAACAGCATGGTCTTGCTCAACAAACGCCCCAGCGAGCGCTTGTCGCTCATGCCGGCGATGCCGGTGACAATGGTGCAGAACACCACCGGCGCGATCATCATCTTGATCAGCTTGATGAAGGCATCACCCAGCGGCTTCAGGGCAATTGCCTGTTGCGACCAGAAGTGCCCGACGACCACGCCCAGCAGCACGGCGCAGATGATCTGGAAGTAGAGCGATTTAACAACTTTCATGGCATCACCCATTTTTAGAATTGTTCTGATGCAAAAGACCCTGGCTGCCTGGGCTATCCGGCCAGCCGCTGGGACGCCGTGGCGTAGACGTAACCTGAGAAAAGCCGGCGCGCGGTACGTACTACCGAAGCCCGAATGGTCTCACCCTTTTCACCGGTGTAGGACAGTACGACATCAATGCCGCCGCTTGGGTGCTCAATCCGAACCTGTTGCAAGCGCGGCTCGCTGACGATGCCAAGCAACTGTGCGACGACGCTGTCTTCGGTCACACACGCAGTGGCCAAGCCGATGGAACCGGTGATCGCCAGGGCGCGGTGACAGTTGTGTGGCATGAAATAACGCACCTGGACCGTCCCGCCAGACTTGGCCGGAGACACCAGCACCGGTTTGGGAATGACCTTGTCACTGACATCACCCAAGCCCATGGCCAGGCCGGCTTTCAGGCGCAGGGACTCCAGGCGCTGCAGGAAGGCTTTATCGGCGTCCAGCTCAGCGGGGCTTTCATCGCCGCGCTTGCCAAGCTGACTGGCTTGAACGATCACCATCGGCATCGCCATGTCGATGCAGGTCACCGGGATGCCGTCGATCAGGTCCTGGGGTTGTCCAGTGGGAAAGAGTTTCCCTGTCTTGCTGCCCGCCGCATCGAGAAAGGTCAGTTGCACCGGAGCCGCTGTGCCGGGCACGCCATCGATGGCGGTGTCGCCTTCATAGCGGACTTTGCCTTCCGGGGTTTGCACTTCGGAATTCACGAAGGTCCCGGTATTGAGGTTGCGAATACGCACCCGGGTCAGGTCGCCGGAAGGCTTGACCAGTCCCTGCTCGATAGCGAACGGGCCGACGGCGCAGAGCATGTTGCCGCAGTTGGGGGCGGTATCGACCCGACGCTGGGAAACCATGACCTGGACGAACAAATAATCGACATCCGCATCAGGGTGCAGCGATGGGCTGACGATCGCCACTTTGCTGGTTTGTGGACTGCCGCCACCGATGCCGTCGATTTCCAACTCATGGCCCGAGCCCATCAGGTTGAGCAGCAGCTCGTCACGTTCAGCGATGGCGACCGGCAGATCCCAGGCGAGAAATACCGGGCCTTTGGACGTACCGCCGCGCATTAGCACACAAGGAATTCGCTGCATGTTCACTAACTCTTGTTGATCAATCTGGATAATTGATGCTCTGGAAACAAGAGTGGCAGGGTTTGAAAAGTGTTTCCAATGCAAAGATCAGAGCGATTATTGCGTTTCACAAATGAATTGCTTTACGCTAATTATCATCGCGCACGGCCCTTCCCCGGTGAGGTAGCACATGGAATATGAACTCCAGGACATACGATCTTTCGTGAAAATCGCCGAACTCGGCAGTTTCCACGAAGCCGCTGACGCACTGCATCTGTCGCAACCAGCCTTGAGCCGACGGATGAAAAAACTCGAGGAAGGCCTGGGAACCGCTTTACTCGATCGCACCACCCGCAAGGTCAGCCTGACGAGCGTCGGCCGTGATTTCCTGCCCAAGGCGCGGCGCCTGCTGGATGATTTCGACGACTCGATTCTCAACATCCGCGAGCTGGCGGAGCGGCAGATCGGCCGGGTAACTTTGGCCTGCATTCCCACGGCAGCGTTTTATTTCCTGCCTTCGGTGATCCGCCTCTACAACGAGCGCTACCCGAAAATCCGCATCCGCCTGCTCGACCTCAGCGCCAACGAAGGGCTCGAAGCGGTTCTGCGCGGCGAAGCCGACTTCGGCATCAACATGATGAGCGGCCAGCACCCGGACATCGAGTTCGTGCCCCTGGTCAACGAACCCTTTGTGCTGGCCTGCCGGCGCGATCATGAATTGGCTGAACGCAGTGCGGTTACCTGGTCGGAACTCAGTGATTATCGGCTGATCGGTGTTGGTCGCCTGAGCGGCAACCGCATGCTGCTGGACCACGCACTGTCGGGCCTGAGCTGGCGCCCGCAATGGTTTTACGAAGTGCAGCACCTGTCCACGTCGCTGGGATTGGTCGAGGCTGGCCTCGGCGTGTCGGCGATGCCCAGCCTGGCGATGCCGGCCGGGGATCATCCAACGCTGGTCAGCGTGCCGCTGATCGAGCCGGTGGTAAACCGCTCGCTGGGCCTGGTCTACCGCCGGGGCGCATCGCTCTCCCCGGCTGCGGAGAAGTTCGTCTCGATCCTGCTTGAGCAGTGGCCGCAATGAAGCGAGAGCCTCCACACTGCCAACGCGGCGAGGCTGATCAAGGCGCCTAGCAGGCTGACCGCCATCCAGCCCCACAGCGCATAAACCTGGGTCGCGGCCGCCGCGCCCAGCGCGCTGCCCGCCGAGTAGAAACACATGTACGCGCCGACCATGCGACTTTGCGCGTCGGGCCGTGCTGCGAAGATCAAGCTCTGGTTGGTGACATGCACGGCTTGCACCGCGAAGTCGAGCAACACCACGCCGCACACCAGTGCGATCAGGGAGGTTTCGGTAAACGTGATAGGCAGCCAGGAGAGCGTCAGGAGCCCCAGCGACCAGCCGGTAACGCGTTGTCCAAAGCCTTGATCGGCCCAGCGACCGGCCCTTCTGGCTGCCAGGGCCCCGGCGACGCCAGCCAGGCCAAACAGGCCGATGGCCGTATGTGAAAGCGACAGCGGCGCGGCGCTCAACGGCAGCACCATGGCGGTCCATAACACCGAAAACGCGGCAAAGATCAGCAAGGCCAGCAGCCCCCTGATCCGTAGCACCGGCTCGGTCATGAACAGCTTGAACAGCGACCGGATGAGCGCCAGGTAAGGCTGCCGGTCAGGTGACGACACGGCGGCAGGCACCACTGCCCAGAACACTGCCGCGATGGTCAGCATCAATCCCGCGGAAACGAAATAAACCCCGCGCCAGCCCGCCAGATCGGCAATCACTCCAGAGGTAAACCGCGCCAGGAGAATACCCAGGACCACGCCGCTGGTGACGGTTCCCACGGCCTGCCCCCGTTGGGAGGGCGTAGACAGCACGGCGGCATAGGCCACCAGCACTTGGACAACCACCGCCAGCAAGCCCATCACGATCATGGCCCCCAGCAAAGCCAACCAATGCTGGGCGGCACCGACGACCGCCAGCACAAGCGCGGACAACACCAATTGCGCGAAAACCAGGCGTTTACGGTTGACCCTGTCCCCCAGCGGGACGATGAACAGCAACCCCAGCGCGTAACCCACCTGAGTGGCCGTCACCACCACCCCGATCAATCCTGACGCGACGCCCAGGCTCTCGGCCATCGAGGCGAGCAAGGGCTGGGCGAAGTAGACATTGGCGACGGCCAGTGCGCAGGTCACGGAAAACAATAACGTGAGCGCCGGCGAAAGCCCGGCACATTGGTCGTCACTCAAATTTCCCGAAGGCTGCTGGGTGCAACAATCGACATCTGCTGTCATGCACGTCTCCTTGACGCTAAACTGGTTTCAATTGAAAACCTGACTGGATTGTTGCCTGATCAGGTTTCGATTTGCAACCACAGACATCGACCGGACTTGCGATGCTTTTTCAGGAGGTCAATACAATGGAAAACGCTTCACCGCAAAACAGCGAATGCCCGGTAGCCAGGACACTGGACGTGATTGGCGATCGCTGGTCGCTCATGATCATTCGTGATGCATTCGACGACATTCGCCGCTTCAGCGAATTTCAGAAGAGCCTGGGCGTGGCCAAGAACATTCTGGCTTCGCGACTCAAGGCGTTGGTCGAGGTCGGGGTGTTCGACGTTCGACCCGCATCCGATGGAAGCGCCTACAAGGAATACGTCCTGACAGACAAAGGCCGGGCGATCTTTCCGGTCGTGGTAAGCCTGCGACAGTGGGGCGAACGCTTCCTGTTCGAGCCGGGAGAAACGCGTTCCGCGCTGTTGGACAACACGTCCGGGCAGGCCCTCATGCCGATGGATGTTCGATCCTCAAGCGGTCAGAAACTCGGACCGGCCGATTGCCACAGGGTGAGGCTCATTGCCGACAACCCGACGTGAGATTGATCGTCCCTACCCCTTCAGTACCAACGACATGTCCGGGTACCTGGCGCACATGAAATCGACAAATGCGCGCACCTTCGGCGCAGCAAGACGCCGGGACGTGTGCAAGACCCAGAGTTCGGCTTCCTTCCCCGATACCGTGCCCCACTGGACCAACTCGCCACTGGCCAACTGGTTCCATGCGATGGACTGTGGAATGAGGGCAGCCCCACCACCGGCGATGGCCGCATCGCGGATCATCAGGAACGAAGAGAAGCGCAGCCTGGGGATCGGCTCCAGAATCAGGCTGCCGCCATCGAGTGTCCAATGGGTGGGCTCGAAACTGGACATCACAACACCGGGAACTGAGCGGATGGCGCCGGGTGCAGGCCGAGGTAATCCAGGCGCGGCCACCACCACCAGCCGGTCCTTGGCGAAACAGCGACCGACTAAATCGCTGTCCGGGCTGGGGTTGATCCGGATGGCGACATCAAATTGTTCCTCGACGAGATCAACCACGCGATCCTCCGAAATGACCTCGATCGTGACGTCCGGGTAAGCCGCACAAAACGCTGCGCCGATGCCGCCCATCGCAAGCTGCGAAAACAGGACCGGGGCAGCGACACGCAAGCGTCCGCGAGGCGTCGATACGCCCTCCTTCGCCGCCGCCATGGCTTCGACCACCTCGGCCAACGGCCCTTCGGCCCTGCTCAGCAGCAGCTCTCCAGCCTCGGTGAGCTTCAGACCACGCGCACTGCGCTCGATCAGCCTGACGCCCAATTGCTCCTCGAGGTCGGCAATGCGGCGCGACAAGGTTGCCTTGGATATTCCGCTCGCACGGCTTGCTTTTCCCAACCCCTCGTTCGTTGCGACGAGGGTGAAATCGATCAGCGCGTTCAGGTTCATGCTGTTCCACTTTTGAAACGGAGTGTCTACATCCTGGCGTCTTCGTTTTGTTTCTGCAACGGAATATCGTTTGATCATCGCAACGGGCCGACAAGGCCGTAGCGGACTTTTCCGGCTACCCACCCTTTTGCAGGAGATTCAACATGAGCATTCTCATTACCGGCGCCACGGGCACCATCGGTTCACTCATCATCCAGCGCCTCGCCGACGCAGGCGCCGACGTCAAAGCCCTCGTGCGCCAGCCTGGCAAGGGAACATTCCCGGCGGGCGTGACTGAAGTCGTTGCCGACCTCACCGACGTGCCTTCGCTGCGCGAGGCGCTGGCGTCGGTGCGTACGCTGTTCCTGCTCAATGCCGTGACCCCCGACGAGGTGACACAAGCCCTCATCACCTTGAACCTCGCTCGCGAGGCCGGCATCGAGCGCATCGTCTACCTGTCGGTGATTCACGCTGACAAGTTCACCCACGTTCCGCACTTCACCGGCAAGCACACGGTCGAGCGCATGATCGAAAGCCTCGACATCCCGGCGACCATCCTGCGCCCGGCGTACTTCATGCAAAACGAATTGATGGTCCAGCAGACGATTCAGAACTACTCGGTGTACCCGATGCCGATCGGCTCGGCGGGCGTCTCGATGATCGATGCCCGCGACATCGCCGATATCGCCGCTGCCGAGTTGCTGCGACGCGACAGGGCACCTTTGGCCCTGGACCGTGTAACCCTCGAGCTGGTCGGCCCACAAGCACTGACCGGTGCCGCCGCGGCGAATATCTGGAGTTCCGCCCTGGGTCGCGAGATCGCCTACGGCGGTGACGATGTGGCCGCCTTCGAAGCGCAATTGGCCGCGTACGGTCCCGCCTGGCTGGCTTATGACATGCGCCTGATGATGTCCGGTATCCAGACGTTTGGCATGCAGGCTGCTGAAGGAACCGTGGAACGGCTACAAACCATCCTCGGGCGTCCGTTGCGCACCTACGAAGACTTCGTCCGCGAGGCCACCGCAGGGGTTTGAACAGCTGGGCAGTATGCGCCAGGTCGGTCAGCGGAACACCGACCTGGCGTGCAACGAGGAAGGCTTGCTCCAGCAACGGCTACTCGCTAAACCAGCTGGCGAATCCCCAGAGACAAAATCAAACCACCACACAGTCGATCAATTGCTTTTTTCCTACCTTGATAGGCGCAAGCAATCCTCGGTTGCGAAAGCGCAATTGCGACCATTGCATACCAGGCCATTGAAACCACCACGACAACTGCCAGCATCGACAAAAACGTGCCTGGCGAAACGTGGGCGGGAGCCGCGGCTGAAAAAACAGCGGCATAGAAAGCCATGGACTTGGGGTTGCCAATGTTGGTGATCACCCCCTGAATAAAGGACTGGCGGCAACTACCGGCGACGGCATCATTCAGCGGGCCCGGCGCATTCCTCCCCGCGTTGATCAGCAGTCGGAATCCGAACCACATCAGGTAGGCTGCGCCCAGAACCTTTACAACCAGCGCAGCCCAAGGGAGCGCAGCAAATACAACCCCGAGACCTGCAATCGCACAGGTGGACCAGAACAGGTTGACCAGTACGATTCCCGCCACCAAGGCCAGCGCTTCAGAGCGCGTAGCCGCCACCGCCTTATGGACCACCGCGACGAAATTCGGTCCAGGAATCACGACACCAGCCAGGTAGACCAAAAAAACTGTCAAGACAGCGGAACCGTCGATCATGTGCGTCCCTCGCGAAATCTGTAGGCGGTGATCGTCACCAAAAATGCCGCATTGCTGCCCCACGGATTCAACCCATCGAGGCAATACACCTACTCCTCGGCAGGCCTCATATGAAAAATCGTATAAGGCAGGATCAGCGTATCGGCGACGATGCTGAAAGGAAGGTCGACGACGGCAAACGGTGCCAGCGCGCGTGAATACACGTCGTTGTCATTCGTCGAGGCCTTGATGATCTCGATATCGGTCGCCGCACCGCAGTAAGGATGGCGGCCGCAGAGCTGTCCCATGCCAAAGGTTTCGTTGGCCGTGGCGCATCCGCCCAGCAGCGCCATCGTCAAAACCATTACTACGATCCGCATGACGCGCCCCTCCCCCAGGAAAGGCCGGACTGTAGCATTAAAGCCGCCCCGACGGCTCAGCGCTCAAGGCCAGGCCCCAGCAGGGTCGCGAACCACTCGATGAACACCCCGAGACGCCGTGAGCTCTGACGTCGATCAGGGTAGAGCGCCGAAACCGTCATGGGTGCGGGGCGATAGCTGTCCATCACTGTCTCCAAGGCGCCCGAATCGAGCAGGTGCTGGACATCGAATAACGGCACCTGAATCAATCCAAGCCCGGCACAGCACGCCGCGATGTAGCTTTCCGCGTTGTTGACGACAAGGCGGCAGGGCAAGGCCAGTGTCCGTTCGCCGTACTCCCAACAAGCTTCATTTGCACCCGCCGTTGTCATGTAGCCGATGCACACATGGCCGTCTCTCAGGTCATCGGGATGCTGGGGCACGCCAAACTCGGCCAGATACGCGGGGCTGGCGCAATTGACCAGTCGCACCTGGCCCAACGGTTTCATCACCAGGCTGCTGATCTGTGGGGTGCCAAACCGGATGACGCAGTCGACGCCGTCCTGCACCAGATCGATTGCACGGTCAGTCGAGCGCAGGCCAAGTTGCAATTGCGGGTAGCGGCGCAGGAAATCGGGTAACGCCGGGATGATCATGCGCCGGGCAATACGGCTGGGCACATCGATATCGAGGCGGCCCGAGACCTGCTCCTGACTGTTCTGGAACAACTGGTCGATCTCGTCGACGTCCAGCAGCACCTGGCTCGCCCTCACCAGTAGCTGGCGGCCATCAGCGGTCAGCGACACCTTGCGAGTGGTTCGATTCAACAGCCGAGTACCCGCGTTGGCCTCAAGCTGTTGAACGGCAGCCGACACGGTGGCCCGCGGCAGTTTCATCAACCGCGCCGCCTGAATGAAACTGCCGAGCTCGGCGACCAGAACGAAGATGCGGTACTGCTCGATTCTGTCCATGGTTTCAATGCTCGAACGGGCGCAACGGGTGATGAAGCACAAGTTGATCGGCGTTCATGACGACACCATGGCGATGGATTTACAGGTAACAGGGTAATCGCCGTTGCGCAGGCACAACGGCTTTTTTGCTCGATTACTTGGTGGTGTAACCGCCATTGATCAGAATCGTTTGACCGGTCACCCACCAGCCATCGCTGACAAGGTTGCGGATGAAGGGCGCCACGTCCTCGATATCCGTCAGGCCGGTGCGCGAGAACGGTGACAATGCCGCAGCCGTCTTGTGGTAGTTGACCGCATCCTCGCCCTCGGCCGGATAGAAAAACGGCGTATCCATCGGGCCGGGCCCTACGGCCGTTACCGAAATGCCGCGGGCCCCCAATTCTTTGGCTGCGGCCCGGGTGAATTGCTCGACGGGAGCCTTGCTGCCGGCATAGGCCGCATAGAACGGGGTAAATGCACCGAGTAACGAGGTGACGATGGTGCAGATCTTGCCGTTATCGTTGAGCTGTTTTCCAGCTTCCTTGAGAAAGAAGAACGCAGCCTTGGCATTGACCGCCATCATCTCGTCGTACTCGGCCTCGGTAATCTCGGCCATGGGCTTTTTCAAGACCTTTCCAACGGTGTTGATCGCAATGTCCGGCCGTCCCACCGCCACCACTGCATCATTGAACAATTTCTCTACGGCAGCGGCCGTGGTCAAGTCCGCTTGCAGCGCCACGGCCTTTGCTCCAAGGGCCTCGATTGCGGCCACGGTAGCGTTCGCGTCGGCCTGGCTGGAAGCACTGTTGTAATGCACCACCACGGCCTTGGCGCCGTGTCGGGCCAAGTCACGGGCGATCAAGCCGCCGAGGTTTTTCACGCCCCCGGCGATCAGCACGACTTTACCGTTGATTGAATGATCTGGCATGGCGAGACTCCTTCCACTGGTTGAGGAATTGCCAGTCTAGGGCGGTGCCGGGCAAAGATAAGCGGGCGGGCGCTGGATGCACTGTTCAGGATACCCGGCCAATCGCTGCTGCGCGGCTACACCGATAGAAACCTTGTTGAGGCCGTATTCAGCCAACCCCCGGTTCTCCTGTAGGATGCACATCCTCTCAATCAGTCGCGAATGTGATCAATGGAACTGCACTCAATTCTCGCCTTTACCCTGGTCGCGGCAATCGCCATCGCCAGTCCCGGACCTGCCACCTTGATGGCGATCAATAACAGCCTGGCCTACGGGCCGCGCTACGCGGTGTGGTCGTCGGTGGGCAACGCCAGCGGGCTGTTCTGCTTGTCGGCCGCCGCCATGCTGGGGCTGGGCGCTTTGCTCGCCAGCTCCGAATGGCTGTTCAACGCCGTGAAAGTCCTGGGGGCGGGTTATCTGTTCTACCTGGGCGCCAGGCAGCTGTTCAAAAAGAGCCCGATACTCGCGCAGGACGTGCAAGCGGACGGCACGACCAGCAAGCCATCGCGTTCAAAGCTGTACAAGTCGGCCTTCCTGACAGCCATCACCAACCCCAAGGCGACGATGTTCTTCACCGCCCTGTTCCCGCAATTCATCGACCAGAGCGCCGCACTGCTGCCGCAGTTCCTGATTCTTACGTCGATATTCGCAGGCTTGTCGCTGGTTTCCTTGAGCCTGTATGCCGCCATTGCGGCCCAGGCCAAAGGCGTGCTGAAACGGCCCGCGTTTTCCGTGTGGATCAGCAGGCTCGTTGGCTCGACGTTCATCGGCTTCGGTGCGGCCATTCTGGCGATGCGGCGGCCGGCTGTTTAGGACGGCTGCATGTTTGTCCCGCCCCAACTTGCTGAATAAACAAGAACTGAAGCCGTTGCTCGACGTGCATCAATCCCAGCACTGAAAACTGTTGCCACAGGAACATCGGCTCAACTGTTGCCTGTGCAACAGCCACTCAACAATTCATCCGCCAGATCAACAGTCACCCCCCTCTCCTACCCCACGAAGCCCAGTAAACACTGGGCTTTTCACATTGGTACGGCCCTTGCTCAAGCTCATGTACCTCGATCAACAGTCCAACAGGAACACCTAGGATGAGCACTCCTCTGAAAGTCGTCGCCGTCTCCGGCGGTACCTCCCGCCCCTCCCGCACTCTGGCACTGACCGAAGCCATCCTGGGCGAGCTCGGCCAGCATCTGGTCATCGATACCCACTTGATCGAACTGGGCAACATTGCCCGTCCGCTGGGCGGCGCGCTGTGGCGCAAGGAATTGCCGGAAACCGTCGAGCACGAACTGCGCTTGATCGAGTCTGCCGACCTGCTGGTGGTGGCCGCACCGGTCTATCGCGGCACCTATCCGGGCCTGTTCAAGCATTTGTTCGACCTGGTCGGTCAGGACGCCCTGGTCAACACGCCGGTACTGCTGGCCGCCACCGGTGGCAGCGAGCGTCATGCCCTGGTCCTCGATCACCAATTGCGCCCGCTGTTCAGCTTCTTCCAGTCACTCACCTTGCCCATCGGCGTGTACGCCAGCGAGACCGATTTCGCCGACTACCGCATCGTCAGCGAGACCTTGCAGTCGCGCATCGAGCTGGCGGCCGCGCGCGCCGCTCGCCTGTTTTCCGGCCAGGCACACGCCCTGCGCAAGATCGCCTGAGGAGCCCGCATGAATCACGACTGCATTTGCCTGGAAGGCCTTTTTGCGAGGGATATCGCGTGAGAACCCAACAACAGCCAACCGTACTGACCCCGCTGCAGACCGCCCGCCGCCTGGCGGTGGAATTCGCCGAAACCGCCGTAGAGCGCGACGAGGCCGGCGGCACGCCCAAGGAGCAACGCGACGCCATTCGCCAAAGCGGCCTGCTGGCCTTGAGCATTCCAACCCAGTTTGGCGGCCTCGGCGCCAGTTGGAGCGAAACCCTTGGGGTGGTGCGCGAGTTCGCCAAGGTGGACAGTTCCATCGCCCACGTCTTCGGTTTCCAGCACCTGATGCTGGCCACCGTGCGCCTGTTTTCGCGCCCCGATCAGTGGCAACCCTGGTTCGAACAGACCGCCCGCAAGAACTGGTTCTGGGGCAATGCACTGAACCCCCTGGACACCCGTACCGTGGTCAAGACCTTTGACGGCTGGCGGGAATTTTCCGGCAAGAAGAGCTTCTGTTCCGGTGCCAGCGACTCGGAAATGCTGATCGCCTCGGCCATCGACGAAAGCGCCGGCGGCAAACTGCTGATTGCCGCGATCCCCAGTGGCCGCACCGGCATCACCCTGCACGGCGACTGGGACAATATGGGCCAGCGCCAGACCGACAGTGGCAGCGCCACCTTCGAACGGGTGCGCGTGGAAGAGAACGAGTTGCTGCTTGACCCCGGCCCCCTGAGCACGCATTTCGCCTGCCTGCGCCCGTTGATCGCCCAATTGCATTTCTCCCATATCTTCCTCGGCATCGCCGAAGGCGCCCTGGAAGAGGCTCGTCAGTACACCCTCAAGGAAGGCCGTCCGTGGTTCCGCTCCAAGGCTCAGCATGTCAGCGAAGACCCCTACGTGCTGCGTCACTACGGTGAGTTCTGGGTCGGCCTGGAAAGCGTGCGCCTGCTGGTGGAGCGTGCCGCCGAGCAGCTCGATGAGGCCTGGCACAAGGGGCACGCGCTGGGTGCCGAGGAACGCGCACAACTGGCGTTGTCCATCGCCACCGCCAAAGTCGCCGCCGTACGCACCGGCCTGGATATCTGTAGCCGTCTGTTCGAAGTCACCGGAGCCCGCGCCACCCATGCATCGCTGCGTCTCGACCGCCATTGGCGCAACCTGCGCACCCAGAGCCTGCACGACCCGGTGGATTACAAACTCCACGAACTGGGTGAATGGGCGCTGAACCAGACGCGGCCTACCCCCTCCTTCTACTCATAGGGATGCCCATGCAACTGCTGACTCTCCCCCCTTCGCCAACACTGGCTACCTCGATCCGGGCGACCGCACAGGTCTTCGAAGACCCAAGATCGCAGGCGCTGCTCGCCCACGTGCAACAGGTCGCCCCCAGCGAGGCCAGCGTCCTGATCATTGGCGAGACCGGCACGGGCAAGGAGCTGGTCGCACGCCACATCCACAACCTCAGCGGCCGACGCGCCGGGCCCTTCGTCGCCGTCAACTGCGGAGCCTTTTCCGAATCGCTGGTGGAGGCGGAGCTGTTCGGCCACGAGAAAGGTGCCTTCACCGGCGCCCTCGCCGCCAAGGCCGGCTGGTTCGAGGAGGCCAATGGCGGCACGTTGTTCCTCGACGAGATCGGCGACCTGCCGATGGCCATACAGGTCAAGCTGTTGCGTGTATTGCAAGAGCGCGAGGTGGTGCGCCTGGGCTCGCGCAAGAGCATCCCGATCGACGTGCGCGTAGTCGCTGCCACCAACGTGCAACTGGACAAGGCCATCGGCGCCGGCCACTTCCGCGAGGATCTGTACTACCGTCTCGACGTGGTCAGCCTGCAACTCTATCCGCTGCGTGAGCGGCCGGGCGACATCCTGCCGCTGACCCATCACTTCATCAAGACCTACTGCAACCGCCTGGGCTACGGCGAAGTGCGCCTGACCTCGGGAGCCGAGCGCAAACTGGTGGACTACGGCTGGCCGGGCAACATTCGCGAACTGGAGAACGTCATCCACCACACCCTGCTGGTATGCCGCAACGGCCTGGTGCAGGAAGACGACCTGCGCCTGTCGTCCCTGCGGATCGAGCGCCAGGAACAACCGCAGGCCAGCCTCGGCGAGAGCGCCGACGAACAACTGCTGCGCACCTTCCACCGGTTGTTCGAAGAACAGGCCGGCGGCCTCCACGAGAAGGTTGAAGACAGCCTGCTGCGCGCCGCCTACCGCTTTTGCCACTGCAACCAGGTGCGCACAGCCAGCTTGCTGGGCCTGAGTCGCAACGTCACGCGAGCGCGACTGATCGCCATCGGCGAGTTGGTGGTCAACCGGCGCCGTCCGGACGCCAAAACACGCCCGGGCCGAGCCCTGCAACTGTCGATCTAATCAAAATAAAACCAGGCGATGCGGCCCGGCCGACAAAGCCCCAATACGCCAAGCGTTGCGATACCGGAAGGACCTATGCGCCTTTCCAGACTCCCAACCGCACAAGGATCAAACCTCATGAGCCTGGATATTTTCTGGTTCCTTCCCACCTCCGGCGACACCCGCTACCTGGGCCATTCCGGCAGCGGCCGACCGGCGACCAACGCCTACATGCGCCAGATCGCCGTGGCCGCCGATCAGCTCGGCTACGATGGCCTGCTGATTCCCACCGGGGCCAGTTGCCTGGATCCCTGGGTGACCGCCGCCAGCCTGGTTCCGGTGACCCAGCGCATCAAGCTGCTGGTAGCGCTGCGCACTTCGCTGGGCAACCCCACGGCGTCGGCACGCCAGGCCGCCAGCCTGGACCAGGCCAGTGGTGGTCGCCTGCTGCTCAACGTCGTACCGGGCGGCGACGCTACCGAACTGGAGGCCGACGGTGTGTTCCTCACGCACGACGAACGCTACGACGCCTCCGACGAGTTCCTGACCATCTGGCGGCGCCTGCTCCAAGGCGAGACCGTCGACTTCGATGGCAAGCATCTGAAGGTACGTGGCGCCCAGAACTTCTTCCCTCCCGTGCAACAACCCCACCCGCCGCTGTACTTCGGCGGCTCATCAGAAGCGGCCCACGAGCTGGCGGCCAAGCATGTGGACGCCTACCTGACCTGGGGCGAGCCGCCAGCGGC
>NZ_JAHBCZ010000010.1:0-109617 GCF_019956035.1 Pseudomonas sp. A-RE-22 | reverse complement strand
GGGCTTGCTCGCGAAGGCGGTGGATCAGCAGCATTGATGTTGACTGACCCACCGCCTTCGCGAGCAGGCTCGCTCCCACAGTTGTTTTTGGGGTGGTCTCAAGATGTGCATACACCACAGATCCCCTTTGGGAGCGAGCTTGCTCGCGATAGCGGAGTGTCAGTTAATGATAATGTCGACTGATCCATCGCCTTCGCGAGCAGGCTCGCTCCCACAAAACCGCTTCCCTTTCAGGCATCAAGGAGATTCAGTTTGTCCTCTCCCATCCCGGTCACCATCCTCAGCGGCTTCCTCGGCGCCGGCAAGACCACGCTGTTGCGCCATCTGCTCAAGGCCGAGCACGGCCTGAAAATCGCCGTGATCGAGAACGAATTCAGCGATGCCGGCATCGATACCCAACTGCTGGGCGACGAGCCGGTGCAAGTCATGACCCTGGCCAACGGTTGCGTGTGCTGCACCATCCACACCGACCTGACCAAGGCCCTGTACCTGTTGCTCGAGCGGCTGGACAGCGGCGAGATCGCCTTCGATCGCCTGGTCATCGAATGCACCGGCCTGGCCGACCCGGCCCCGGTGGCGCAAACGTTCTTCATCGACGAGGACCTGCGCGAGCGCTATATCCTCGACGGCATTCTTACGCTGGTGGACGCCGCTCATGCCGATGTCCACCTGACCCAGGCCATCGCCCAGGCCCAGGTCGGGTTTGCCGACCGCCTGCTCTTGAGCAAGACCGATCTGGTGGACGCGGCCCAGGTCCAGGCCCTTGGCGAGCGCCTGACGCGCATCAACCGACGGGCACCCATCAGGGTGGTCGAGCACGGCAAGATCGACCTGGCCGAGCTGCTCGACATCCGCGGCTTCAATCTCAATGCGGACCTGGGCGCGGGGTTCAGCCTGCGACCGGTCGGCAAGGCCACCCCGGGCGATCGCATCAGCAGCCTGGTGCTGCGTACCGACAAGGCGCTGGATATCGACAAGCTCAGCGAGTTCATGAACCAGTTGCTGGAAGAACACGGCAAGCAATTGCTGCGCTACAAGGGCGTGCTGAACATCGCGGGCGAACCCCGTCGGTTGGTGTTCCAGGGCGTGCTCAAGTTGTACGGTTTCGATTGGGACACCGAATGGGCCCCCGGCGAAGCCCGGGAAAGCGTGATCGTGTTCATCGCCGACGAACTGCCGGAAGAGAAGATCCGCGCCGGTTTCGAAGCCGCGCTACTTTGACGAACCCGTACCTGCGGCCAGCAGCAGTTTTTGCTCCAGATGGTCCAGGTGCTCGTCCATCAGCCGCACCGCTTCGTTGACGTTGCGGCCTTCCACTGCGTCGACGATTGCCAGGTGTTCCTGCCAGGCGCAGTGCCGGCGGGACTTGATCTCGTGTCGCGCCAGGGCCAACGAGGTCAACGGCACCAGGCTGCCGAGAAATTGCATCAACGGCGCGTTGCCGGCCATGGCGGCCAGTTGCAGATGAAACTCGCCGGACAGGCGGATCGCCGGGCCACGTTCACCACGATCCAGGCACTGGCGCTCGCGTTCCACCAGATCGCGCAGCTGTTGCAAGTCCTTGGGCTGCGGCGCCCTGCAGGCCAGGCGCACCAGGGTCTGCTCAGCCAGGCGGCGAGCGTGGAGGATCTGCCGGGTCTGCTCCAGGTCTGGCGCAGCGACTTGTGGCCGGTGGTTGGGCCGCAGGATCACCACTTGCTGATGAGACAGGCGCGCCAGAACGCGGCGAATGACACTGCGGCTGACACCAAACACATCCCCCAGGCTTTCCTCGGTGAAGCGGCTGGCCGGGGCGATGCGTTGTTCGAGGATGGCGTCGAAGATCCGCGGGTAGATATCGTCCACCGACGGTTTGCCGACCCGGCCGGGCGGGGGCAGGGCGGCCAGCACGTTGTGGTTGTGCTGGGGTTGATGGGGCATGAGGTTGTTCATGGCGGTCTCCACAGGCAATGGCTCAGGTGCCGAGGTTGTCGTCCGGAATGTTCAATTCGATGCCCATGCGCTGGCCTTCCCGGAGAATGTGCCGGCGCATTTCGGCGCTGGCCTGGGCGCTGTTCTTGCCCCGGATGGCACGGACCACGGCTTCGTTTTCTTCCAGGCGTTCAGCCAGGTGCTCGGGCGAATTGCGCAACACATCGGCGCTCTGCTTGAGGGCGTTACTGGTCTGCTGGACCACGTTCTGGAAGATCGGGTTGGATGTCAGGGCAAACAATTCTTCATGGAAGGCGATGTAGGCGTTGGCGCAGGCGTCGCTGTCGTTGGCTTCCAGGGCTTCGCGCATGTCCATGAGGGTCAGGCGCAACTGGCCGACCTCTTTGCTGCTGATGGACTGGGCCACAAGGCCGACGATGAACGGCTCCAGGGTGTAGCGCAGCTGCAGCAGGTCTTCCAGGCTCGCGCCGGCCATGGCGCTGCCTTCACCGGCAGCATCGTTGAGATTGGCCTCCAGCACCACGACGCCTTTGCCGGGCATCGAGCGCACCAGGCCCAGGGTTTCCAGCACAATCACCGCTTCACGCAGGCTTGGCCGGCTGATGCCCAGTTGCTCGGCCAGCTCGCGCTGGCCGGGCAGCATGTCGCCCGAGCGCCATTGGCCTCGGGCGAGGGCGGCGCGGAGTTTCTCCACCACGGAATTGACGACGGTCGATGAACTGATCACATGTGACTCCTTGGAAATCGATCAGGCGATGCCGGTTCGCGGGCCGGCATCGTCGTCTTTCAGAATTGCTGGTGATGGGCACTGCCCACCGGTTTCCTGGGTTGGAAGGTATAGCCTTGTTGGCCGGACAGCACCTTGCGCGCCCGAGGGATGTCGATGTCTTTTTCCCAGCGGGCAATCGCCACGGTGGCCACGCAGTTGCCAATCAGGTTGGTCAGGGCGCGACCGATGCCCATGAACCAGTCCACGGCCAACACCAGCACCAGGCCGACCACCGGGATCGCCGGGATCGCGGTCAGCGTCGCTGCCAGGATCACTAGCGCCGAGCCGGGAATCCCATGGGCGCCCTTGGAGGTGATCAGCGAGACCAGCAGGATGGTCAACAGATCGCTCATGGCCAGGGGCGTGCCGGTCGCGTTGGCGATGAAGACAATGGCCAGGGTCAGGTAGATCGAGAAACCATCCAGGTTGAACGAGTAGCCGGTTGGAATGACCAGGCCCACGGTGGAGCTGCCGATCCCCAGGTGTTCGAGCTTGCGCATGATCTGTGGCAGCACGGCATCGGACGACGCGGTGCCGAGCACGATCAGCAGCTCTTCGCGCAGGTATTTGAGGAATGGCAGCATCGGCAGGCCCGACACGCGCATCACCGCACCCAGGATCACCGCGACAAAGGCGATGCAGGTCAGGTAGAACAGGCCAACGAGGCTGCCCAGGTGCTGTAGCGAATCCAGGCCATATTTGCTGGTGGTGAAGGCAATGGCCCCGAAGACGCCGATCGGGGCCAGCCGTACGATCATGCCCATGATGCGGAAGATCACGTGGCTGAGTTCGTTGATCAGGCGTGAAATGCCGGAAGCGGCGTCACCAACAAGGTTCAACGCGCTGCCAAACAGCACGGCAAACAGCAGTACCTGCAGGATGTTGTTTTCCGCGAACGCGCCAATCACCGAGGTCGGGATCAGGTTCATCAGGAACTGGGTGGTGGTGACCATGTGCTGGCCGCGCTGGGCGATATCGTTCACGTCCGCGCTGGAGAGCTGCTCCAGGTGGATGTTCGCGCCGCTGCCAATGCCTGTGCTGAAAGCAAGGACCAGGCCGATGACCAGGGCGATGGAGGTGAGTATTTCGAAGTAGATGACCGACTTGAGGCCAATGCGTCCGACCTTCTTGAGATCGCCGGCGCCGGAGATACCGCTGACCACCACGCAGAACACGATCAGGCCGATGAGCATCTTGATCAGCTTGATGAAGCCGTCGCCGAGGGGTTTGAGTTGTGCAGAGTATTCAGGAAGGGTAAGTCCACAGACGATGCCGAGCACCAGTCCGAGGACAACTTGAAGGAAGATCGACCGCGAGCACCATTTGAGCATGGGAGGGATTCCTGGTTCGGTGTCCTTGTTCGCCAGGGGAGGGCTGGCGTCGGGACTTCATTATTGTGGTCTTACCGGTTTGTCCAGTGCAGGCGCAGTCTAGACGCTGTTTTTGCGGGGATGCAAGCTCGATTGTGCTGGTTTGGCATGACCGGTCTTACCAGTTGAGGCGAAAGCCCTGTGCTTGAGCGTTTTCTCAAAAGAAAAAATGACGGGTGGTCAATAACCGCCCCGCCACAAGGGTCGTGCTTCGTCCCTTCGACTGACTTTACATGCCAACAGGGGCGACCTTCAGAGCACGCTCAGAATGAACGTCGCTTTTGATTGTTCGTCTGTCTCGGCAAGATAAAGATAAGGCGAGCCGCGTACCCTTAATCCCCCGACATGTTTCTTATTGCCTGTCATGAGCGAGATGGGGACATGGCGGGATTTGATGTGCTTGCGTGTGATGATGTTTTGCTGATGATCGACCAGGCTGAAAAGAGTCGGGTTGCGAGTGTTTGGATCACTTGCCCCAAACACTTCGAGCCAGCTTTTACTGATCAGTTTGTTGTAGTGTTCACCGGTGTTTTTCAGGGTCAGGAGGTAGCCGCCAGCGGTATACCGCAAGTGCAGCCGCAAGGGCTCGCCGCGCACAGCCTGGTCTTCGACGCGCATGCCGAGCAGGCTTGAGTGATCCTGGGTTTGGGGTCTACCGCTGAAGAATCCACCGCTGAATGCACTGATGGTCGCCATCGCGGGTTTGCCATGCAGCCTTTCCAGTAGATTTACGCGGCTGTTGAACATGCTGAGTGTTGCATTAAAGGATTGTTCACTGTCCATGTGAATAAGCGTCCTGTTTTGAGTGATTAAGTTCAGGGGGCAGGAGAGATCGTATGGGTTTATTAATTGCGTGTAAGGTTTTCTGTATTGCAGAAAATTAAGTGTTGGATGGTGTTAGTTGTTTGGCCCTGTTTTCCAGGGCAATAAAAAAAGGCCCGCATCTTTCGATGCGGGCCTTATTCAACTCGTTCTAGCGGGCTGATTAAGCGCCGTAGACTGGCAGCTTCTTGCAGATAGCCTTGACCTTCTCACGTACGGCGTCGATGACCGCTTCGTTGTTCAGGTCCGCCAGGATGTCGCAGATCCAGCCAGCCAGTTCCTTGCACTCGGCTTCCTTGAAACCACGAGTGGTCACGGCAGGGGTGCCGAAACGCAGGCCCGAGGTGACGAACGGAGAGCGTGGGTCGTTTGGCACCGAGTTCTTGTTGACGGTGATGAACGCCTTGCCCAGCGCCGCGTCGGCGTCTTTGCCGGAGATCTCTTGCTTGATCAGCGACAGCAGGAACAGGTGGTTTTCAGTACCGCCGGACACCACGTCGAAGCCGCGCTCGATGAACACGCCGGCCATGGCCTTGGCATTCTTCACTACTTGTTGCTGGTAAGTCTTGAACTCAGGTTGCAGGGCTTCCTTGAAGCAGATCGCCTTGGCTGCGATCACGTGCTCCAGCGGGCCACCCTGGGCGCCCGGGAAGACGGCGGAGTTCAGCTTCTTCTCGATGTCGGCATTGGCGCGCGCCAGGATCAGGCCGCCACGTGGACCACGCAGGGTCTTGTGGGTGGTGGTGGTGACCACGTCGGCGAATGGCACCGGGTTCGGGTAGACGCCAGCGGCGACCAGGCCGGCAACGTGGGCCATGTCGACGAACAGGTAGGCACCGACCTTGTCGGCGATCTCGCGGAAACGCGGGAAGTCGAGGACCTGGGAGTAGGCGGAGAAACCGGCCACGATCATTTTCGGCTTGTGCTCGAGGGCCAGGCGCTCGACTTCGTCGTAGTCGATCAGGCCGTTGCCGTCGATGCCGTACTGGATGGCGTTGTACAGCTTGCCGGAGGAGGAAACGCTGGCGCCGTGGGTCAGGTGACCGCCGTGGGCCAGGCTCATGCCCAGGATGGTGTCGCCGGCCGACAGCAGCGCCAGGTACACGGCGGAGTTGGCTTGGGAGCCAGCGTGCGGCTGGACGTTGGCATAGTCGGCACCGAACAGTTGCTTGGCGCGATCGATGGCCAGTTGCTCGACCACGTCGACGTACTCGCAACCACCGTAGTAACGCTTGCCCGGGTAGCCTTCGGCGTACTTGTTGGTCAGTACCGAGCCTTGAGCTTCCATCACCGCGGGGCTGGTGTAGTTTTCCGAAGCGATCAGCTCAATGTGCTCTTCCTGGCGCTGAGCTTCTTGCTCCATGGCGGCAAAGAGATCGGCGTCGTACTTGGCAATAGTCAAATCACGGCTGAACATGGCGGTCCTCAAGGATCGGGGGCAGAAAAGGGGGGCATTCTACCTCAACCGGTTTTGGAAGGCATATGAAAGGGCGTCATGTCGCGGACGAATGGGTTTCACGCAAGAGGGGTGTTGCCTGTACTGGCCTCATCGCGGGCAAGCCTTGCTCCCACAGAAGCCCTCGTTCCCCTGTGGGAGCAAGGCTTGCCCGCGAGAGGCCGGCCCAGATAGTACAAGGCCTCAGTCGAGCATGAACAACGCATCATTGCTGAACTGCGCTTCAAACCGGGTGGCTGGCATCGGCCGGCCGAACAGGTAGCCCTGGACTTCGTCGCAGCCGTGCTCGCGCAAGAAGTCCAGTTGCTCGTGGGTCTCGACGCCCTCGGCGATCACCGCCAGGTTGAGGCTGTGGGCCATGGCGATGATCGCCCGGGCGATCTGCGCATCCTGCTCGCCGGACGGCAGGCCGTCGACGAAGGTGCGGTCGATCTTCAGCACATCGATGGGGAATTGCTTGAGGTAGTTGAGCGACGAATAACCGGTGCCGAAGTCATCGACGGCGATGCTCAGGCCGAGGTTTTTCAGCCCGGCCAGGATCTGCATCGCCTCGCTGACTTCGCGCATCAGGATACTTTCCGTCAGTTCCAGTTCCAGGCAGGCCGGCGGCAGGCCGGTGCTGCGCAGGATATTGGCGATACGCGTGCCCAGCTGGCCGTCGGAGAACTGCCGGGCGGAAATGTTGACCGAGACCTTCGGCACCCGGACCTTGGCCTGGTGCCACGTCCTGAGCTGCCGACAGGCTTCGGCGATGACCCAGTCGCCGACGTCCACCACCAAGCCGAGCTCTTCGAGTACCGGGATGAAGTCCCCCGGCGGCACCAACCCGCGTCGCGGATGGCGCCAGCGCAGCAGGGCTTCGGCGCCGGTCAAACGTTTGCCATCGCCGCTGAACTGCGGCTGGTAATACAGCACGAACTCGTTCTGTTCCAGGGCGTGGCGCAGGTCGCTTTCCAGCTCCAGGCGCTCCAGGGCGCTGGCGTTCATGTCGGCCTGATAGAACTGGAAGTTGTTCTTGCCACGCTCCTTGGCGTGATACATGGCCGTGTCGGCGTTCTTCATCAATTGGCTCAGTTCGTTGCCGTCCTGGGGGCTCAGGGCGATACCGATACTGGCGGTGACGAAGAACTCCCGGCCTTCGAGCACGAATGGCCGGACCAGGCTGGCGAGGATCTGCTCGGCTACGTTGATGGCCCGGTTCAGCGCCATTTCGCGGCTGGCGCGTGGTTGCAGCAGCAGGGTGAATTCGTCGCCGCCCATGCGTGCCACGGTGTCGTCGTCGGCGACGCAGCCGAGCAGGCGCGTGGCCATTTCCTTGAGCATCCGGTCGCCGGCGGCATGCCCCAGGGAGTCGTTGATCGGCTTGAAGCGGTCCAGGTCGAGGAACATCAGCACGACCCAGGTCTTCTGCCGGTCGGCCGATTGCAGCGCGGTGTGCAGGCGATCCTGGAACAGCGTGCGGTTGGGCAGGTGAGTCAGGGCGTCGTAATAGGCCAGGCGATGAATGCGCTGCTCGCTGGCCTTGCGCTCGCTGATGTCGCTGAAGAAGCATACGTAGCTGGCCAGGTCGCCCTCGTCATCCAGCACGGCCGTGATGCCGACCCAGGCCGGGTAATGCTCGCCATTGCGGCGCTTGAGCCAGACTTCGCCTTCCCAGGTGCTGTGCTGTTGCAACTGCTTGAGCACGTAGCGCAAGTGGGCTTCCTGCTGGTCGTCCACGGTCAGCATGTTGGGCAACTGGTCCAGCACTTGCGACACGGCATAACCGCTGACGCGACTGAAGGCTTCGTTGGCCTGGACAATGTAGCCGGCCGGGTCGGTGATCAGGATCGCCGAGGTCGAGTGCTCGAAGACCGTGGCGGCCATGCGCAGGTCTTTTTCAGCGCGACGCTGCTGGCTTATGTCGCGACCAACGCCGAGCACGCCTTCGAACGCGCCGTGTTCATCCCACACCAGTACCAGCCGCAGCTCGATGGGAATCTTGCGCCCGTCGGCACGCAGGCAGTCGAACAGGAACAACTGGGTCTGCATCTGGTTGCGCAGCTCGGCCAGTTGTTCGGGCTTGTCGAGGGCCTTGCTGACCCGGTCCATCAGGCTGTAGATGCCGGTCAGTTGTTGCGGATTGGCGATGATCGATTGCCAGCCGTTCTGGAAGATCCAGTCGGCGGTGTAGCCCAGTACCGCTTGCACCGACGGGCTGACGTAGTTGAGCGAAAGCTTGTTGTCGGTGGAGAAAATCACGTCGCTGATGCTTTCGGCGAGCATCCGGTAGCGTTGCTCGCTGTCACGCAGCGATTCGCTGGCCTCGATCTGCTCGGTGACGTCCTTGGCCACACCGATGATTCGTGTCACCTGATTGTCCCGGTCCCGGGCCAGTGCCTGCTCGCGGATGTCGAAGCAGCGCCATTTGCCATTGCGATGGCGAAAGCGCAGTTGGCATTGCAACAATTGCGTGTACCCGCCCCGCCGTTGTGCCTGGCGCAGGCCGTGGTAGTGATCGGCATCGTCGCTGTGCAGCAGGATTTCCCAGAAGTACTCGCCCATCTGGTGCAGCTCGGTGCGGTCGTAGCCCAGGGTCTGGCCCAGGTGGTGGTTGCTGAAGATCATCCGCTGGCTGATGACGTCCTGCACATAGAGATGATCCGGCACGGTGCGCACCACGTCGGACCAGAAACCCTCGCGTTCGAGCAACGAGAGCTCGATCAGCTTGCGGCTGGTGATGTCGCTGATGCTCAGGATGACCGCGTTATGGTCTTGCTGTTTTTCCGGCAGGCGCAGCACCAGCCACAGGTGCTGGTCGCGGCCATGGGCGTCCTGGAGTTTGATTTCCAGTTCCAGTTGCTTGTGTCGATCGAGCAGCGCTTCGAGCAGCTTCGAGCCAACGGGGTTGTTGTCCTGCGCACCCTTGCCGACCAGCAGTTGCCAGGCCTGGTCGCAGGAATCGACGTTGAGCAGTTTCAACGCCATCTGGTTGACTTCGGTGACGTGGACTTCCTGGCGCAATTGCTCGAGCTGATGGGAAGTTTTCGTCCAGGCGCGCAATTGATCGCCCGTGTGCAGGCCGGTCCGCTCAAAAAAGGCCTTGAGCCCCGACAGATCCAGCACGCACAGGGCCACGCCGGTGCCTTCGAAAATATCCTGGTAGCGCCGCCGACCTTCATGCAACTGCCGCTGACGCCGGCGCATGTTCAAGAGCGCAATCACCGGCAACAAGGAAAACGCCAGGCCCAGCAGGCATTTGCCGATGAAGGCCGGCAGCAGTTGTTCGATCACCTGGCGCCTGTCGAACAGCCCCCGCAGTTGCCAGTCGCTGCTGCTCAAGGGCACGGTCAGTACGGTGTTCTCCAGGTCATCCGGGGACAAATGGGTAGGGCTGCTCGAGGGCAGGCTTTCGTCGCGGCTGATGATCTGCTGGTTGAGACGGTTTTCCACCAGCCACAGCGGGCGCAGTCCCATATCGGTCTGCTTGGTCAGGGTGGAGAAAAACTTCGGGTTCAGGCGCAGCGCCCAGTAGCCACGGCTGCTACCGCTGGCCTGGTGCAACAATAGATGCACCACGGAGCCGTCTTCGGCATTGCTGAAGTAATGGGCCTGGGCCCGGCTGCGCCGCACCAGTTCACCCAGGTAATCGGCGTCGTGGCTGTCGGCGTCGCTGTCACTGAGCACTCGGCCGGAGGGGCTCAGCAGGGCCAGGCTGCGCAATTCGGGGAGCGATTGCTGGAGTTTACGCACCAGGGCCCGCTGCTCGTCGCCTGTTTGGGGTTGTTCGACAATCGGTAGCAGGTTGAGGGCGATTTGCGCGTTCAGGGCCATGTTCAGGCTGACCTGCGCGGCGAGATCGGCGGTGTAGTCGATGGTGTATTGGCGTTGTTGCTGCTGGGTTTCGCGCAGTTGGTCGAGCAGTTGCCAGAACAGCAAGCCGAGTAACAGCAGCACCAGGGTGGCCAGTCCGCCCTTCAATGTCCCGCGCAGGGGCGAGCCGGGCACGACAGCGGGTGCGCGAGGGGACAAGGGCGGAGTGACGTTGGACAAGCTGTAATCCTGCGGTTTGCTGGACTGGCGCGACGTGCACTATAAGCCGGACGCCCGAAGGGCGGCTAGCATGCCTTGACTTGTGGCAAAGTGCCAGCCCTTGGCGGCTGGACCTTGACCGACGGTTGAGGTAGCTTTGCCGGTCAAATAAGAGCGTTCCAGCTCCAGATTCCCAGGCTCTATCCGCCCGCAGGCATTGATGATCGTCAAGAGCCGGCGCCGCGCATGGCCTGGCTCGTTCTTTTCACCTGTCACTGACGCTAGGTTCACCATGGCTCAATACGTCTTCACCATGCATCGGCTGAGCAAAGTAGTTCCGCCGAAGCGGGAAATCCTGAAAAATATTTCACTGTCCTTTTTCCCCGGCGCCAAGATCGGCGTACTGGGTCTCAACGGTTCGGGTAAGTCCACGCTGCTGAAAATCATGGCCGGCGTCGATAACGAATTCGACGGCGAAGCCCGCCCGATGCCGGACCTGAACATCGGCTACCTGCCCCAGGAACCGCAACTGGACCCGAGCAAGACCGTCCGTGAAGTGGTCGAGGAAGCGGTCAGCGTGATCAAGGACGCCCAGGCGCGCCTCGACGAGGTCTATGCCGCCTACGCCGATCCGGATGCCGACTTCGACAAGCTGGCCGCCGAACAGGCCAAGCTCGAAGCGATCCTGCAGGCCAGCGACGGCCACAACCTGGATCGCCAGCTGGAAGTCGCCGCCGATGCGTTGCGCCTGCCGGCCTGGGACGCGAAGGTCGAACACCTGTCCGGTGGTGAGAAGCGCCGTGTGGCTCTGTGCCGCCTGCTGCTGTCGGCCCCGGACATGCTGCTGCTCGACGAACCTACCAACCACCTGGACGCCGATTCCGTCGCCTGGCTCGAACACTTCCTGCACGACTTCCCAGGCACCGTGGTTGCGATCACGCACGACCGTTACTTCCTGGACAACGTCGCCGGCTGGATCCTGGAACTCGACCGCGGCGCAGGCATTCCGTACGAGGGCAACTATTCGGGCTGGCTGGAAGCCAAGTCCGATCGTCTGGCCCAGGAATCCAAGCAGCAGTCGGCTCATGAAAAAGCCATGAAGGAAGAACTGGAGTGGGTGCGCAAAGGCGCCAAGGCCCGCCAGTCCAAATCCAAGGCACGTCTGCAACGCTTCGAGGAAATGCAATCCCAGGAATTCCAGAAGCGCAGCGAAACCAACGAGATCTACATCCCGGCCGGTCCGCGCCTGGGTGACAAGGTCATCGAGTTCAAGAACGTCTCCAAGGGTTATGGCGACCGCGTGCTGATCGACAACCTGTCGTTCTCCATGCCCAAAGGTGCCATCGTGGGTGTGATCGGCGGTAACGGCGCGGGTAAATCCACACTGTTCCGCATGCTGATGGGCAAGGAAACGCCGGATTCGGGCAGCATCGAAATCGGTGAGACCGTGCAACTGGCCTGCGTCGACCAGAGCCGCGAAGACCTGGACGGCAGCAAGACTGTGTTCCAGCAGATCTCCGACGGTTCCGACCAGATCCGCATCGGCAACTATGAAATCCCGTCGCGTACTTATGTGGGCCGTTTCAACTTCAAGGGTGGCGACCAGCAGAAGTTCGTCAAGGACTTGTCCGGTGGTGAGCGCGGTCGCTTGCACCTGGCGTTGACCTTGAAGGAGGGCGGCAACGTCCTGCTGCTCGACGAACCGTCCAACGACCTCGACGTCGAAACCCTGCGGTCCCTGGAAGAGGCCTTGCTGGACTTCCCGGGCGCCGCCATTGTGATCTCCCACGATCGGTGGTTCCTCGATCGCGTGGCGACCCACATCCTGGCGTACGAAGACGACTCGCAAGCGGTGTTCTTCGAAGGCAACTACACCGAGTACGAAGCCGATCGCAAGAAACGCCTCGGCGAAGCTGCTGCCCAGCCGCATCGCGTACGGCACAAGAAATTGGCCTGATTCGGTCGGTTGCATAAAAAACGGAGCCTTCGAAGGCTCCGTTTTTTTATGGATGCAAATCCATTGTGGGAGGCTTAATTGATGGGGCTATCCGAGCACCGGGTAATATCGGGCTTTGTTAGAGGCTTCAGGCATGTTTAAACAGATTGGCAGTATCACTGGAGATCGATCGCAACGACCTCGATAACGAGATTCCCCAACGGTCGTTCCCATGTCACCTCATCTCCAACCTTTGCCCCCAGCAACGCCCGTCCCAGCGGCGAGCCCCAGTTGATCAGCCCACTGGCCGCATCGGCCTGGTCTTCCCCGACCAATTGCACTCGCTGCTCGTGGTCCTGTTCATCGACAAAGGTCACCCAGTGGCCGATCCGCACTTGATCGGATGAAGTCGGCGCAACGACCTGGGCGCTTTGCAGGCGCTGCGTGAAATAGCGCAGATCCCGCTCAAGGTCGGCGATCCGCTGCTTGTCCGCCAGCTCCCCACGGCTCGCCTGCTGGGCGTGCAGTGCCTGCAACTCGGCGACACGGGCCTGTAGCTGGGCAAGTCCTGTGGGCGTGACGTAGTTGGGTTGCGCGCTGACCTGGCGTTCGACCGGCTGGTCGGCCAGGGCAGCGGCGTTATCTTCGTTGACGAAGGCGCGGCTCATGGCATTTGCTCCTCTGCATTGGAGTTTGGGCCATGGTTGCAGGGTTTTGGTTTCGACGGATGTCTGTACGCGACTTATTGCGAGCGATAAGCCCGGGCGGCGTCCTGGTCTTTCTGTTGCTGCCAGGCCCGTTCACGTTCGTCCCAATGGCGCTCGCGATAGGCATTGCGCTCTTCGCTCTCGCGCATGGCCTGGCACTGGCGGAAGCCATCGCTCCAGCCTTCGGCATAACGCGGATCCTTGAGGTAACGCGGCACGTCTTTTCTGAATTGGCCGGTGATCACCCCGGCGGCTTGCCGGCCGCTGCTGCAACCGTCGTCGTAGCCGTCGGCGAACGCTGGTGGATAACCCCGGGCGATCAGGTCTTCGTGGGTGGTTTCACAGCCACCGAGCAACATCAACACACTCAGGACCACTGTCGCACGCTTCATTTCTGCTTTCCTGCCGAATCCCGCTCATACAATAAGTCTAGGAGTAGATTCGTCAGTAAGGCGTGAAAGCGTGGTGATTAATCCGTTCGTTGCCTAGGCCATGGTCAGTAGTGGTACCACTTCACCTCGAGCATCACTTCGTTCTCCGGCGAGGCCAATTGGCTGAATTCCCGCTGGGCACTCAGGCGCAGGCCGAGGTTGCGGGACAATTCCCATTGTTGATTCAAGCTCAGGCTGCGGCGCACTTCGCCGTTGACGAAATAATCACCCTTGGCTTCCAGGCTCAGGTTGCCCAGCGGGTTTTTCCACAGCACACCGCTGTTGAAACCGGCAGCCGGGGCGATGAATTGGGCGAAGTCGTTGTTATGCTCGACCCGTACCGTGCCCAGGGCAAAGCCCAGCACCTCTTCGCCCAGCGCCCAAGTGCCACCGGCACCGCCGTTGACGTGGCTGACCAGGGTTTCGTCGTCGTGTTTGCCTGGCACCCGCTCCAAGCCGCCGGTGACCTGCCAGGACAGCGGTTGCAGCAGCTCGTTGCGTGGAGTCAGGGAGCGAATGGTCGCCAGGTCCAGTTGTTGCACCTGCCAGTCATTGCCTTCGTACTGGCGCAGTTTCAATTGCAGGATTTCGATCTGTGCGCCCAAGGGGAAGCTCTCGGCGTTGTCGTTCAGATCGTGATAGGCCATGCGCAAGCCATACTCGCCGAACGCCCGGTCGCCCCGGGTGCCGAGGCCGGCCTGCCAGGTGCGCGATTGGTGACCGTCCTCGGGCAGGCCCGGTTGTGGGATATCGAGTTCCGGCGCAGGGTTCTGGTTGATCGCCCGCAACAGTTCGAAACTGCGCTGGGAACGCTGCGGATCACGCTCCTGGCCGTTGGCGCGATAGCGCTCCAGGCGATAGGCCGCATCGATGATCAGCGCCTGGCGTTCGCGCGGCAACGCCTTGAAGCCGGGGGCTTGCAGTTGCTGCTGGTCGGCGCTGACTTTCAGTACCCATTGCTGTTCATCATCGCTGAGCGGTTCGGCGCGGCTGAGCAGTTCCCGTTCACGGGACGGTCGATACTGGATGCTTTCCACCAGGCCAGCTTCTTTCACTGCCTTGACGGTGTCGGTGGGAATCGCGGTCAGCGGGAATTGTTCAGTCAGGCGCAGGCTGGGGCGAGCCACTTGCAGCAATTCGAGCAGGCGATAGGAGCAGTTTTCGTCGAAGAAAAAATAGTCGAACTGAATCTGCTTGAGTTCCCAGACGTGCTCAACCATGCGCTCGGTTTCCGCCTGGCTCAGGTTCAGGCGGTATTCCCACAGGTCGCGGTTCTCCAGGCTACGGTACTCGGAGAGTTTTTCCTGGTACGGCACCAGGGCGAACAGGCCGGGATAGCCGCCCATCAGGCCCTTCCAGGCATAGAGGATGCTGTTGTCCGAGCCTTCGATGTAGGCGCCGAAATTGATCGCATAGCTGAGCAGGGCGGTCTTGTCGCTTTGCACATCGGCCTGGTCGATGCGCAGCAGGGTGTGGCCGAACATCGAGGAGGGACTGTTCAGGTACGCAGCGGGGAAGATCATCACCGCGCTGTGGGGCGAGACGTCCTTGAACCATTGGTTGAAGTCGCCGCAGTCGACGGCCGGCAGATCCGTCAGGTTGAGCTGGGCCTTGAGCCAGCGCGTGCGCGCCGGGTACACGCACTGGGCATGCTGCTGGCCGGCGCTGGCCGGGCTGTACAGGGCTTTTAGCGTGGCGCTCAGTTCACGCTCGGGATGTTCGTTGCCATCGGGCGCGAGGAAGAATTTCTTGTCGCTGATATAGCTGCGCCAACCGCCGAGCTTGGCGGCTTCGTAGTGGCCCAGGGAAATCCAGAAGCGGTCATTGGCCAGTTGCTGCAAACGTTGAGGGGCGACATGAGGCGCGGCGGACAGCGGGGCGCACACACAGAGCGCCAGCCAGGCAAGGCGTTTGAGCATAGTCGGCTACTTGGAAAGGCGAAAAATAAAGACCGAAGGGGCCCCAAAAAGAAAACCCGCTCCCCGAGAGGAGCGAGTGGTGTCGAGCTTAAGCTTGAGTGGCGTACTTGGCCAGGCGAGGATCGCTTTTCAGCACGGCCAGGGTGTTGGTATGCACGTCTTCGGCGGTTACGTCAGCCTTGCTGAAGATCTGCTGGAAGTGCTCGTGGGTGACGGCAGAGAAATGTGCGCGGTCTTCCGGCGCTACGCCCAGTACCACGGCATAGGTGGTCAGCGCTTCGCCCTGACCCTTGGCCATGTCTTCGGACAGCTCGTTCATCATGCCATTCATGGCCAGCCAGGACTTGCCACCGTAGGTCAGTGCAGCATTGGTCGAGCACCCGTTGGTGCCGGAGGTCATGCCGAAGGTCGCGTTACCGGAAGTGCCGTTGGTGGTGGATGCCAGGAAGTGTGCCGGAGTGCCACGCTGACCTTCGAACAGCATGTTGCCCCAGCCGCAATCCGGGCCGCCCGGCGCCTGAGCCATGGCGTTGATGGATACAGCGGTGAAGAGAGTACCGAGAAGAATCCGTTTCATAGCTATGTTCTCTTTATGTGCATACCAATGGACAGGGTCTGGCCCCTACAGCTGCCAGTGGGCCGGTTATTGTTCCAGCCGCGCAATTTGGAGTTTAGGCACGATCCGAGGGTTCCGTGACATTTTGCAAAAACATTACTGGGGATCGCCTGTTTACGGGGCCCCGCCTGGGGTTTTCCCATTGACTATGCTTTGGTCTGAGGCGCTCCTTGCCAGTCAGGTACAGGCAGCGCCAGAATGCCGCTATCTGCCCCGCCTGATGTAAGGAAGCCCGATGCCTGATCCTGTTGCTGCCAGCTTGCGTCTAGCGCCCGAAGCGCTGACCCGTCCGTTTTCCGCTGAACAGTTCAGCTTCTCTACCACCAATGATCTGGAGCCCTTCCGCGGAGTGCTTGGCCAGGAACGTGCCGTCGAAGCCTTGCAGTTCGGCGTTGCCATGCCGCGCCCCGGTTACAACGTATTCGTCATGGGCGAGCCCGGCACTGGCCGGTTTTCGTTCGTCAAACGCTACCTCAAGGCCGAAGGCAAGCGCCTGCAGACCCCGGCGGACTGGGTCTATGTCAACAATTTCGATGAGCCCCGCGAACCCCGTGCCCTGGAACTGCCGTCAGGCACGGCCGGTGCTTTCATCGCCGACATCAACGGCCTGATCGACAACCTGCTGGCGACTTTTCCGGCGGTGTTCGAGCACCCGTCCTACCAGCAGAAGAAAAGCGCGATCGACCGCGCCTTCAACCAGCGCTATGACCGCGCCTTGGACGTGATCGAGCGCCTGGCGCTGGAGAAGGATGTCGCGCTGTACCGTGACAGCAGCAACATTGCCTTCACGCCGATGAGCGAAGGCAAGGCTCTGGATGAAGCGGAATTCGCCCAGTTGCCGGAAGCCGAGCGCGAGCGTTTCCACGAGGACATCTCGGGCCTGGAAGAGCGCTTGAACGAAGAGCTCGCCAGCCTGCCGCAATGGAAGCGCGAGTCCAGCAACCAGTTGCGCCACCTCAACGAAGAAACCATCACCCTGGCTCTGCAACCATTGCTGGCACCGCTGTCGGAGAAATACGCAGAGAACGCTGCGGTCTGCGGCTACCTGCAGGCCATGCAGGTCTATCTGCTCAAGACCGTGGTCGAGCAATTGGTGGACGACAGCAAGACCGACGCCATCGCCCGCAAACTGCTGGAGGAACAGTACGCCCCGAGCCTGGTGGTCGGGCATCCGTTCAGTGGCGGCGCGCCGGTGGTGTTCGAGCCGCACCCGACCTACGACAACCTGTTTGGTCGCATCGAATACAGCACCGACCAGGGCGCGCTCTACACCACGTACCGGCAGTTGCGTCCGGGTGCCTTGCACCGGGCCAATGGCGGTTTCCTGATTCTCGAGGCGGAAAAAATGCTCGGTGAGCCGTTCGTGTGGGATGCGCTCAAGCGTGCCCTGCAATCGCGCAAGCTGAAAATGGAATCGCCGTTGGGTGAGCTGGGGCGGCTGGCCACGGTGACCCTGACGCCGCAGCACATTCCGCTGCAGGTCAAGGTCGTGATCATCGGCGCCCGCCAGCTCTACTACGCCTTGCAGGACCTGGATCCGGACTTCCAGGAAATGTTTCGCGTGCTGGTGGATTTCGACGAAGACATCCCGATGGGCGACGAGAGCCTGGAGCAGTTCGCCCAGTTGCTCAAGACCCGTACTTCGGAAGAGGGCATGGCGCCGCTGACCGCCGACGCGGTGGCGCGCCTGGCGACCTACAGTGCGCGTCTGGCCGAACACCAGGGGCGCTTGTCGGCGCGTATCGGTGATCTGTTCCAACTGGTCAGCGAGGCGGATTTCATTCGCCAACTGGCCGGTGACGAGATGACCGACGCCGGTCATATCGAACGCGCCCTCAAGGCCAAGGCCACCCGCACCGGGCGTGTCTCGGCGCGAATTCTCGACGACATGCTCGCGGGGATCATCCTGATCGACACTGCTGGCGCGGCCGTGGGCAAATGCAACGGGCTGACGGTGCTCGAGGTCGGCGACTCTGCGTTTGGTGTGCCAGCGCGGATTTCCGCCACGGTGTACCCGGGCGGCAGCGGTATCGTCGACATCGAGCGGGAGGTCAACCTCGGCCAGCCAATCCACTCCAAGGGCGTGATGATCCTCACCGGTTACCTGGGCAGTCGTTATGCCCAGGAATTCCCGCTGGCGATCTCGGCCAGCATCGCCCTGGAGCAGTCCTACGGTTACGTGGACGGCGACAGCGCGTCCCTGGGCGAGGCGTGTACGCTGATCTCGGCCCTGTCGAAGACGCCGCTCAAGCAGTGCTTCGCCATCACCGGCTCGATCAACCAGTTCGGCGAAGTGCAGGCGGTGGGCGGGGTCAACGAGAAGATCGAAGGCTTCTTCCGCCTCTGCGAAGCCCGCGGGCTGACCGGTGAGCAAGGGGCGATCATTCCCCAGGCCAACGTCGCGACCCTGATGCTCGACGAGAAAGTGCTGGCCGCCGTGCGCGCCGGGCAGTTCCACGTCTACGCGGTGCGCCAGGCCGACGAAGCCCTGAGCCTGCTGGTGGGCGAGCCTGCCGGCGAGCCGGATGAAAACGGCGAGTTCCCGGAGGGCAGCGTCAACGCCCGCGTAGTGGAGCGGTTGCGGGTGATCGCGGAGATGATCAGCGAGGACGACATCAAGGAAGCGGAAAAGGAACTGGCACAGCAGGCATTGACGGAGGCCAAGCCGGCTTGATGTTTTCCTGACCGCAGCTAGCCCCCCCTGTGGGAGCTAGCTTGTGGGAGAACAGCCTGTGGGAGCAAAGCTTGCTCGCGATAGCGTTTGTCCAGTCAACAGAAATGTTGCATGTGACAATCTCATCGCGAGCAAGCTTTGCTCCCACAGGCTTGCTGTCACCATCAATGTTTTGGGGATTATTGCTAAAAAGTGCCACCACTTTGGCGTCAATATTCACACTGTGACCGCTCGGCGTATTCTGGTCTCGAAAGTCCTTGCGACCGGAACTTTTCTTCTATCCTCAGCTCAAGGATAACGAGAGTCATCATCGGATCGAAACAGCCTCCTCCCGGGGCTGAATACCGGATCTACCGAGGGGCGCCGCCATGTCGCGCAACCTTTGCCTCACTCGTCAATGCCTGGGCCTTGTCACCCGTATCGAATGCGCCATCCGCCCCCTGGCGGGAGATACCGGTATGTGGACCTTGCTCTTCGCCGCCGGAATGGCCGGTGAACAACCTTCTGCCATCAAGGCCCAAGGGCCATTCCCCGGCCCGACTGCCGCCGAATCCATCCTCGATACCATTGTGCAAAGCCTGACACTGCATGGCTATGAGCTGGCCGACGACCCGCAGATCTGGTCCCTGCACATGCAAGCTCAACTGCGTGAAATCAATGGAGGCCGTTGTCGCAATGTCGGCGGCTTCGAGTTTCGTCCGCTGCATTGAAGGCCATCACCGCACGGGCACCGGCAGTAAAATTTTGACACAAGAGCAGGGACCAGGGAGGGGCCCGGCATTTGTGGGGCCGGTCGTGGCTGATATACTCGCCGCGATTTTTTCAGCCCTGGTGTGAGATTCAATGGAACGCTTTATCGAAAACGCAATGTACGCCTCCCGTTGGCTGCTGGCGCCGATCTACTTCGGGTTGTCCCTGGGCCTGTTGGCCTTGGCGCTGAAGTTCTTCCAGGAAGTCTTTCACGTCATTCCCAACGTGTTTTCCATGGCCGAGTCCGACCTGATCCTGGTGCTGCTGTCGTTGATCGACATGGCGCTGGTGGGCGGCCTGCTGGTGATGGTGATGATTTCCGGCTACGAGAACTTCGTCTCGCAACTGGATATCGGCGACGACAAGGAAAAGCTCAACTGGCTGGGCACCATGGACTCTTCGTCGCTGAAGATGAAAGTCGCCGCCTCGATCGTGGCCATTTCCTCCATCCACCTGCTGCGCATTTTCATGGACGCCAAGAACGTCGATCCCGAGCACCTGATGTGGTACGTGATCATCCACATGACTTTCGTGGTCTCGGCATTTGCCATGGGCTACCTGGACAAACTGACCAAGCACTGAGGTCCGCTCACCGCGCTGGCGCAACGCCCGCCTGTAGAATTGCAGGCGGGCGTTGTCGTTTCTGGCGGCCTCCTTTGACGCAGGGGGCGCGTCACCCGCGGTGGCATCTGTGCTAGTCTGCTCGCCCTTTTGGTTCCGGGCGCTCCGGGAGGCGCTGTGTCACGCACGGCAACTCTCGAGCCGTCCGCACAGCGGAGCAGCATCATGTCCGAAGTTAACCTGTCCACCGACGAAACCCGCGTCAGCTACGGCATTGGCCGTCAGTTGGGCGACCAACTGCGCGACAACCCGCCACCGGGTGTGAGCCTGGATGCGATCCTGGCCGGCCTGACCGACGCGTTCGCCGGCAAGCCAAGCCGCGTGGGCCAGGACGAGATGTCCGCCAGCTTCAAGGTCATCCGTGAAATCATGCAAGCCGAAGCCGCTGCCAAGGCTGAAGCCGCCGCTGGCGAAGGCCGTGCGTTCCTGGCCGAAAACGCCAAGCGTGAAGGCATCACCACCCTGGCTTCCGGCCTGCAATTCGAAGTGCTGACCCAGGGTGAAGGCGCCAAGCCGACCCGTGAAGACCAGGTGCGTACCCATTACCACGGCACCCTGATCGACGGCACTGTGTTCGACAGCTCCTACGATCGTGGCCAGCCAGCCGAATTCCCGGTAGGCGGCGTGATCCCAGGCTGGACCGAAGCCCTGCAACTGATGAACGCCGGCAGCAAATGGCGTCTGTACGTGCCGAGCGAACTGGCTTACGGCGCTCAAGGCGTTGGCAGCATTCCACCGCACAGCGTGCTGGTGTTTGACGTCGAGCTGTTGGACGTACTGTAAGACCCTGCCCGGTTTTACTGCCGGACAAAAAACTGTGGGAGCGAGCTTGCTCGCGATGGCGGTCAGTCAATCGATATCGATGTTGAATGACACACCGCTTCGCGAGCAAGCTCGCTCCCACAGGGTCAGGTGCTTCATCCGTGGAACCTGCCGCTGAAATCACCCGTCGGGCGCAATGCCCGGGCGTAGCAGAACAGGAACAGATTGCGCACCAGTTCCTTGAGCACCAACGGTTCACTGGAATTGAGGCTGTTGAGGTCCAGATCCCCTTGGTCCTGCAGCTCGTTCAAGGCTTCTTCTTCAAGCACCGCACAGACTTCCCCGGTTTCCCGATGCAGGATCCTGAGGTAGGGATGTGGGCGGTCCAGCCAGGCATCGATCAAATAAGTCATGGTTCTCATCTCCTTGATGGGGTTCGATGAGAATAATTCTTATTCGCTAAATAGCAAGGCTCTATTGGCGTTGCGATTGTTTTTCTGACGATGGGTTATGGCCGCTCAGGACGGCTGGCACTTGGCTAACGTCCGAGAAATGGGGCCGAAGCGCAGAGAGCGAAGCTCCATCCCACACGCGGGGTATGGGATGGAATACAGCAGGATCAGACTTTTCTTACGAACTCGGATTTGAGTTTCATCGGGCCGATGCCGTCGATCTTGCAGTCAATGTCGTGGTCGCCATCGCACAGGCGGATGTTCTTGACCTTGGTGCCGACCTTGACCACCAGCGACGTGCCCTTGACCTTGAGGTCCTTGATCACGGTGATGGTGTCGCCGTCCTGCAGGACGTTGCCGACCGAATCTTTCTTCACGGTATCGTCGGACACTGTTTCAGCTTCGCCGCTGGCGGACCATTCGTGGGCACACTCCGGGCAGACCAGTTGAGTACCGTCTTCGTAGGTGTATTCGGAATTGCATTTCGGGCAGGGAGGCAACGTGCTCACTAAGGTTCCTTGGGTATCGGGAGGACAAAAGGGCGCACATTATATAGGGTTTTGTTGCGAAAGAGGGACGGTGCTGCGTTTGGATATCCTGTGGCGAGAGGATTTGTGGGAGCAAGGCTTGCCCGCGATGGCGACTATGCGATCCTTCAGAAACCGAGTCGCCGGTATCGCGGGCAAGCCTTGCTCCCACAAAAGCCCTGTGTGTCAGTGGGTGCGGGCCACCGCAAACTCGCTCAGTTCCACCAGCGCATCGCGGTATTCGCTGGCCGGCAGGGCGTCGAGGCATTTGATCGCGCGGGCGACGTAGTCACGGGCCAGGTTCGCGGTGTAGTCCAGCGAGCCGGACGCTTCGACCGCGACACGGATGCTTTCCAGGTCTTCGATCCCGCCTTTCTGGATCGCCTGGCGAACCAGTGCTGCCTGTTCAGGCGTGCCCTCGCGCATGGTGTAGATCAGCGGCAGGGTCGGCTTGCCTTCGGCCAGGTCGTCACCGACGTTCTTGCCCAGGGTCTCGGCATCGCCCTTGTAGTCCAGCAGGTCGTCCACCAGCTGGAAAGCCACGCCCAGGTGGTCGCCGAAGGTGCGCAGCGCTTCGCTCTGTTCGGCGCTGGCACCGGCCAGGGCGGCGGCGCTGTGGGTCGAGGCTTCGAAGAGCATCGCGGTCTTGCCGCGGATGACTTCCATGTAGGTTTCTTCGGTGGTGCTGGCATCGCGCACCTTGGACAACTGCAGCACTTCGCCCTCGGCGATGATGCGCGTGGCCTGGGACAGGATTTTCATCACCGGCATCGAGCCCAGCTCGACCATCATTTCGAACGAGCGCGAATACAGGAAGTCGCCCACCAGCACGCTCGGGGCATTGCCCCACATGGCGTTGGCGGTCGAACGGCCACGCCGCATGCCGGACATGTCGACCACGTCGTCGTGCAGCAGGGTCGCGGTGTGCAGGAATTCGATGGTGGCGGCCAGCAGGCGCATGTCGTCGCCTTCGCGACCCAGGGCCTTGCCGCACAACAGCACCAATAAAGGACGCAGGCGTTTACCGCCGGCCGATGTGATGTAGTCGCCGATTTTCGATACCAGCGGCACTCGGGAAGTCAGCTGCTTCTTGATGATGCCGTCGACGGCGCTAAAATCGTCCGCCACCGCGCGGTAGAAAGCTTGGGGTTGCATCAGCGACAGGTGCTCCAGAAGGGTTGCGCGGCATGCTAGGACCCCCACCCAGGCCTGTCAAGGCGCGATGGACGGCTACTTGCAAGGCTCTCTTGGCTTGCGTACAATCGCGCACCCTGAACTTCCTGGGCAGCACCTGCCTTACGCAATTGCATTAGGGCCTTCCAGCCCATGCAGCCATGCCAGCCAATACCTCTTCTTATAAAGCGCTGGGTGAGCAGGATTATCGGAGAAATACCATGTCGTACGCAGTAATTGTTACTGGTGGCAAGCAATACAAGGTCGCCCCAGGTGAATACCTGAAGATCGAAAAACTGGAAATCGCTACCGGCGAATCCGTGACTTTTGATCGCGTTCTGTTGGTCGCCAATGGCGATGACGTGAATATCGGCGCTCCAGTCGTTGCTGGCGCTACCGTTGTGGCTGAAGTGATCTCCCAAGGTCGTCACGATAAAGTCCGCATCATCAAGTTCCGTCGCCGTAAGCACCACATGAAGCGTATGGGCCACCGCCAGTGGTACACCGAGATCAAAATCACCGGTATTCAGGCTTAATTTCAGCCTAATTCCTCACTAGGAGAATTGAACTCATGGCACACAAAAAAGCTGGTGGTAGTACCCGTAACGGTCGCGACTCAGAAGCCAAACGCCTTGGCGTGAAGATGTATGGCGGCCAGGCTATCAAAGCAGGCAACATCATCGTGCGTCAGCGCGGCACCCAATTCCACGCTGGCTACGGCGTGGGCATGGGTAAAGATCACACCCTCTTCGCTAAAGTCGAAGGCGTGATCAAGTTCGAAGTAAAAGGCGCCTTCGGTCGTCGTTACGTAAGCGTTATCGCAGCTTAATTGCGAGACCGCTGGAAAAGCCCTGTCTTGCGACGGGGCTTTTTCGTTTGTGGGGTGAGTCTCTTGCAAAACTGTTTGTATGGGCTGTCGGCGCTGCGGTTGGGGCGTGTCATCAGGTCGCTGCGCTCATTTTTGCAAGAGTCTTATGTCTTGTTTTTTTGGCTCGTCCGTATGGCGAGAGGCGTGTGTCATGAAGTTTGTTGATGAAGTATCGATTCGAGTAAAGGCCGGCGACGGCGGCAATGGTTGCATGAGTTTCCGTCGGGAAAAGTTCATTGAAAACGGTGGCCCGAACGGCGGTGACGGGGGCGACGGCGGCTCGATCTACATGCTCGCCGACGAAAACCTCAACACCCTGGTGGACTACCGTTACACCCGGCACTTCGATGCCGAGCGTGGCTCCAACGGCGGCAGCACCGACTGCACCGGCAAGAAGGGCGAAGACCTGATCCTGCGTGTGCCGGTCGGCACCACGGTGATCGATTCGGCCACCCAGGAAGTGATTGGCGACCTGACCAAGGCTGGCCAGCGTCTGCTGGTCGCCCATGGCGGCTGGCACGGCCTGGGCAACACCCGTTTCAAATCCAGTACCAACCGTGCGCCACGCCAGACCACGCCAGGCAAGCCAGGCGAGCAGCGTGACCTGAAGCTGGAAATGAAAGTGTTGGCCGACGTGGGCCTGCTGGGCTTGCCGAACGCCGGTAAAAGTACCTTCATTCGCTCGGTGTCGGCGGCCAAGCCGAAAGTGGCCGATTACCCGTTCACCACCCTGGTACCGAACCTGGGCGTGGTCAGCGTCGACCGCTGGAAGAGTTTCGTAATCGCCGACATTCCAGGCTTGATCGAAGGGGCTTCCGAGGGTGCAGGCCTGGGGATTCGTTTCCTCAAGCACTTGTCCCGTACCCGTCTGTTGCTGCACCTCGTGGACATGGCGCCGCTGGATGAAACCAGTGCCGCCGATGCCGCCGAAGTCATCGTCAACGAACTGACCAAGTTCAGCCCGGCCCTGGCCGAGCGCGACCGTTGGCTGGTGCTGAACAAGTGCGACCAGATCCTTGAAGAAGAGCATGAGGAGCGGGTCAAGGAAATTGTCGATCGCCTGGAGTGGGAAGGTCCGGTCTACGTGATCTCGGCCATCGCCAAAGAAGGCACCGAGCGCCTGTGTCACGACATCATGCGTTACCTGGAAGATCGCGCCGACCGCCTGGCCAACGATCCGGCCTACAAGGAAGAGCTGGCCGAGCTCGATCAGCGCATCGAAGACGAGGCCCGTGCCCAGTTGCAGGCGCTGGACGACCAGCGTGCCCTGCGTCGCAGTGGCGTCAAGTCGGTCCATGACATCGGTGACGACGATTGGGACGAAGAAGATGTGGATGACGAGGATGGTCCGGAAATCATCTACGTTCGCGACTGATCTTGTGCTGATGCCGCTCAGTTGAGGCTAAGGCCTATGTGAGCGAATCTGTGGGAGCAAAGCTTGCTCGCGATAGCGATTTTACAGCCAGCAAAGGTGTTGGATGTGACGATGTCATCGCGAGCAGGCTTTGCTCCCACAAGCTCGCCCCCACAGGGATTCTCGGGTGGCTGGCATGGGGCAGGTTTAACTGGTCCAGTGCGGTGTTATCATCGCAACCAGCCGGTTTCCAAGGCGCCGCTCATTCGAGCGGCGTTTTGGTATCTGTAAAACGCAAATACGAATAATCCCATGGGCGGCGCTGGGTCGCGTCGTTCGCTGGCAAAGGTTGAAGATAATGCGGAGCAAGGTGACGGGTGCGCAGCGCTGGGTCGTGAAGATCGGCAGCGCACTGCTGACGGCGGATGGCAAGGGCCTGGACCGCCAGGCAATGGCGGTGTGGGTCGAGCAGATGGTGGCCTTGCATGAGGCTGGCGTCGAGCTGGTATTGGTCTCTTCGGGGGCCGTGGCAGCCGGTATGAGCCGTTTGGGCTGGACGTCGCGACCCAGCGCGATGCATGAGCTGCAGGCCGCCGCCGCCATCGGCCAGATGGGCCTGGTGCAGGCTTGGGAATCAAGCTTCGCCGAGCACGGTCGCCATACGGCGCAGATCCTGCTGACCCACGACGACCTGTCCGACCGCAAGCGCTACCTCAATGCCCGCAGTACCTTGCGCGCGCTGGTGGAGCTCAAAGTCATCCCGGTGATCAACGAGAACGACACGGTGGTCACCGACGAGATTCGTTTCGGCGATAACGACACCCTGGCGGCGCTGGTGGCGAACCTGGTGGAGGCGGATCTACTGGTGATCCTCACGGATCGCGACGGCATGTTCGATGCCGATCCGCGCAACAATCCCGATGCCAAGCTGATTTACGAAGCTCGTGCCGACGATCCTGCGCTGGACGCGGTGGCGGGCGGCACGGGTGGTGCGCTGGGCCGTGGCGGCATGCAGACCAAACTGCGCGCTGCGCGTCTGGCGGCGCGTTCCGGGGCTCATACCATCATCGTGGGTGGGCGCTTGGAGCGGGTGCTGGACCGCCTGAAAGCCGGCGAGCGGATCGGTACCTTGCTCTCCCCGGAGCGCGGCATGCTGGCAGCGCGCAAGCAGTGGCTGGCTGGGCATCTGCAGACCCGTGGCACGTTGGTGCTGGATGCTGGCGCGGTGGCGGCCCTGTCCCAAGGCAACAAAAGCCTGCTGCCAGTGGGTGTGAAGCTGGTCCAGGGCAGTTTCCGTCGGGGCGAAATGGTGGTGTGCGTGGCGCCGGACGGTCGTGAGATCGCCCGTGGCCTGGCCAACTACAGCGCGCTGGAAGCGCAGAAAATCATCGGTCAGTCGTCTGATGCGATTGTCGGTCTGTTGGGTTACATGGCGGAGCCCGAACTGGTTCACCGTGACAACCTGATCCTCGTCTAAGGAAAAATCATGGGTTTGGCAAAAGGATTGATCGGCTTGCTGTTGGCGGTGCCGCTGCTGGCTTCGGCTGAAGAAATTGGCCAAGTGTCGACGGTGTTCAAGTTTGTCGGGCCGAACGATCGGATCGTGGTCGAGGCGTTCGACGATCCCAAGGTGGATGGCGTGACCTGTTATCTGTCGCGGGCCAAGACTGGCGGCGTGAAAGGCGGCCTGGGCCTGGCCGAGGATCGCGCCGAGGCGTCCATCGCCTGCCGCCAGGTCGGGCCTATCAGCTTCAAGGGTGAGCTCAAGGACGGCGAAGAGGTGTTCCGTGAGCGCACTTCGCTGGTGTTCAAGACCATGCAAGTGGTGCGATTCCTCGACAAGAAGCGCAATACGCTGGTGTACCTGGTCTACAGCGATCGCGTGATCGAGGGCAGCCCGCAGAACGCGGTGACGGCTATTCCGATCTTGCCTTGGCGTTAAGTCGCGAATGGCGGGCGAGCCGATCGGCTCGCTTTTTTTATCTACATGGATTTGTTGTGCTTTTGGCGCGAAGGGATTCGTATGCGTGCGTTTTTGCTGCTGTTTGTATTGGGTTGTTCGGTGTCGGTCGGGGCTTTGGCTGAGCCGTTTTATAGCGAAAAACCCTTGGCCCATCCGCTGATAAAAACTTCCCAGGAGAGTGGGGCGACGCTGGCATTTATCCGCGAAGCCGAGGGTGTCGTAGGCTACTCATGCCTGTGTGATTCGCCGGATGGCGTCCCGCAAGTGCTCGACAGGTATGGCGATGCGAGTGTCGAGTCGGTGTTCTACGCCAGCCTCGACAGTGCTCTCCAGACACTGGTCGTGCTGTCACGGGCAAAGGGGCAGTACGCTCTTCATGGCTATCGGTTCGTGCCGTCCACTGGCGGGTATCGCCGGCTCGAGACGTTGCAGCCGGTATTGGATCGTATAGCCGCTGATCGCAAGGTCCTCACTGCCGCGCTGGTCCAGAAAGAGCTGGGCAAGTTACCGCCCTACGATTACAGCGCCGTGTTGCCCAAGACCGGTGTCGCCGAGTTCGACATGCTGCAGCCCGCGAGTGGCACGCTGGTGGGCTACTTTGGCGTCGACGGTGTCCCGGTGTCAGTGGGGCAACCGCCGGAGGATCCTCATCGCGACACCTACAAAAAGACTTTCCAGCAGCGCGAAGGGCGCTGGCTCACGCTGACTTACGAGCGCGTGCCGCCTCAGGACGAGGATGTGGGTTCTGCCTATCGTGTCAGCAGGATGGCTTGGGAAACCGATCCGAAGGTGTACCAGGGTTCCGAGGATGGGGCCTGGGCGGCCTTGGGCAATGGGCGACTCTGGGCGCTGGGTGTCTATGTTCAGGGCAAGAGGTCGGGCAAGTGGGCGGAATTCGACGAGTCGGGCTACGCGTCCACCGGCACCTATGTGGATGGACTGCGCCAGGGGCCGTGGGTCGTCAGTGATGGGGGCACGGTTTCCAAGGGTATGATCGTCGACGATTTCTATGAGGGGCGCTGGACGATCGAGGCGCGTGACGATGAAGAGCAGATGTCTGGCTTCGATACTTACAAGCATGGTGATTTCGACGGGCCCTCCGAGCGCGTGCGTCATGGGGAGGTTGTCCAGCGCGGCGATTTTGTGGCGGGGCAGCAGCACGGGGACTGGATAATGCCTTGGGGTGAGGGGCGTTATGTGCAGGGCGTCCGGGAAGGTCGTTGGACCTTGAGAATGGACGGCGGTGGTGTCCAGACTGTGGATTTTGTCGCCGACAAGAAGCAAGGCGAATTGCGCGAAGTGGATGCCGCGGGTGTGTTGCTGCTCGTCGAGCATTACCGCGCGGGTGTGCTGGATGGCTTGAAAGAAGCCTACGCGGCCAATGGCAAGCTCACCTATTCGGCCAACTATGCCAACGGCCAGATCGAGGGGCGGGCGCTGACCTACACCGATGACGGTGCCGTGCTGCTTTCGGATATCTCGTGGCGCCATGGTTCGCGAGAGGGTGCCTTTCGTCTCTATCACCCCAATGGTCAACCCGATACGGTGGCAATGTACGAGGGGGATGAGCCCATCGGTAACGTGCAATCATTTGATGCGACTGGGGTGTTGATCGCGGACAGGAACTATTGCCACGTGCCTGATGGGAAATACACCCGTATCAAGCTTTGCGGCAAGCAGCGCGGGGCTTTCAACAACGGGCATTTCGACTCGGAGAGTGATTACCTGTTCGGTAATGAGCAAAGCGCCCGCCATACCCAGGACGGGCGCAAGGTCCGGGAGGTGTTGTTGGGGCCTGATGATCGCGTGACTCACAACGAGTACTACCCCAGCGGCCAGTTGAAGTTCTCCGAGGCCAAGCAGGGCTTTCGCCTGATAATGGTCGAGGGGCGCGAATACAGGGACTACTCGTACGCCAGGCGCGAAGGGGAGACGGTCTACTACTACCCGACAGGTGTGGTTGAGCGCCGCATGAACTTCAAGGATGACAAGATAGTGGGTTGTTACACCGGCTACGACGAGGCGGGCGTGCAGAATTTCCCACCGCCGGGAGGTTGTCCTCTGCCCAAGCCGGTGGTTTTCAATTTTGGGGAGTAAGGCTTCTGCTGGGGATTGCGGGTTCATTAAACTGGAAATCGCCGCAGATCCAAGTGTGGGAGCGAGCTTGCTCGCGATGATGGCGGCACAGTCACCATCGCCGTCATCTGGCCCACCGCCATCGCGAGCAAGCTCGCTCCCACAGGGGATTTGTGTTGGGCGCTAAATTTATGCCTGCTGAAGATCCAGTGTGAGAGGGGGGGCTGGTTAGGGTTAAATCGCAGGCAATAAAAAACCGACCCTGAGGTCGGTTTTTTAACGAGCGCGTCGCTTAGGCAGCAGCGGCAACGTTCAGGGCCTTTACGTGGCCATTCAAGCGGCTCTTATGGCGAGCAGCCTTGTTCTTGTGGATGATGCCTTTATCGGCCATGCGGTCGATAACTGGCACAGCCAGAACGTAAGCAGCTTGAGCTTTTTCAGCGTCTTTTGCGTCGATGGCCTTAACTACGTTCTTGATGTAGGTACGGACCATGGAACGCAGGCTGGCGTTGTGGCTGCGACGCTTCTCAGCCTGTTTTGCACGTTTTTTGGCGGAAGGTGTGTTGGCCACCGTCGAGCTCCTCGAAAGACTTTTTGGGAAATAGCAAACAAAATAGGCCGCGAATCATGCCGATGAGTTGAAGTCTTGTCAAGGGCGGGTGACGCGTTCCGCTGAATGGCAGGTGCTGCGCACCGAAGGATTTCTTTCCGGCGTGCGACCTGTAAACTCGCGGGCTTTGGCTCTGCACTGTTTAGCGGCGCGGAGTATCGCACAAGTGGGCGCGTTGTTCGCCTGCTGTTTATCGACAGGCAAAAACTCTTTTCATGAATCTGCTCAAATCGTTGGCCGCCGTCAGCTCTATCACGATGCTTTCCCGCGTCCTGGGGTTCGTTCGCGATACGTTGATCGCACGGATATTCGGCGCCGGGATGGCCACCGACGCCTTCTTCATCGCCTTCAAGTTGCCCAACCTGTTGCGGCGGATCTTCGCCGAAGGGGCGTTCTCCCAGGCCTTCGTGCCGATCCTGGCGGAATATAAAAGCCAGAAGGGCGACGAAGCGACCCGCACGTTCATTGCCTACGTCACCGGCCTGCTGACGTTGGTGCTGGCGCTGGTCACGGCGGCCGGCATGCTCGCCGCGCCATGGGTGATCTGGGCCACGGCCCCGGGTTTCACCGATACGCCAGAAAAATTCCAGCTCACCTCGGACCTGTTGCGGGTGACCTTTCCTTATATATTGCTGATTTCCCTGTCGTCCCTGGCCGGGGCGATCCTCAATACCTGGAACCGCTTTTCCGTACCGGCCTTTGTGCCGACCCTGCTCAACGTCAGCATGATCGTGTTCGCGGTATTCCTGACGCCGTATTTCAATCCGCCGGTGATGGCACTCGGCTGGGCGGTGTTGGTGGGTGGCCTGGCGCAATTACTCTATCAACTGCCGCACCTGAAAAAGATCGGCATGCTGGTGCTGCCACGGCTGAACCTGCGCGACAGCGGCGTGTGGCGGGTAATGAAGCAGATGCTGCCGGCGATCCTCGGGGTGTCGGTGAGCCAGATTTCCCTGATCATCAACACCATCTTTGCCTCGTTCCTGGTGGCCGGCTCGGTGTCGTGGATGTATTACGCCGACCGCTTGATGGAATTGCCGTCCGGCGTGCTGGGTGTGGCCCTGGGCACGATCCTGCTGCCAACCCTGGCCAAGACCTACGCCAGTCAGGACCGCCAGGAGTACTCGCGCATCCTCGACTGGGGCCTGCGCCTGTGTTTCGTGCTGGTCTTGCCTTGTTCCCTGGCCCTGGGAATCCTGGCTGAGCCGCTGACGGTTTCGCTGTTCCAATACGGCCAGTTCAATGCCTTCGACGCCTTGATGACCCAGCGTGCGCTGATTGCTTACTCGGTGGGCCTGCTCGGGATCATCGTGATCAAGGTGCTGGCGCCGGGGTTCTATGCCCAGCAGAACATTCGCACGCCAGTGAAAATCGCCATTTTCACCCTGGTGATGACGCAATTGTTCAACCTGTTGCTCATCGGCCCGCTGGCCCACGCCGGCCTGGCCTTGGCGATCAGTGCCGGCGCGTGCCTCAACGCCGGGCTGCTGTTTTACCAGTTGCGCAAGCAGAAGATGTATCAACCGCAGCCGGGCTGGGGCAAGTTCGGCCTCAAGCTGGTGGTCGCCGTGGCGGTGATGTCGGCGGTTTTGCTGGGGGCGATGCATTTCATGCCGGCTTGGAGCGAAGGGCAGATGCTTGAACGTTTCCTGCGCCTGGGGGCGCTGGTAGTTGCCGGCGTGGTGGCGTATTTCGGCATGTTGCTGCTGATGGGGTTCCGTCTGCGTGACTTCAATCGCAAGGCCTTGAGCTGAGGGGTAAGCCCCCGATAATCCCGGGCCGGGCAGTGGTTTTGTCGGTTCGATCACTTTGGGGTGCGGTGTTGCCTGTCGTCGGCCGCCGGGTGTGGTTATAATCGGCCACTTTATGAGCAAGAAGCGCGTTATGCAGCTGGTTCGAGGCCTCCACAACCTGCGCCCCCAGCATCGGGGCTGTGTCGCCACTATTGGCAACTTTGACGGTGTTCACCGTGGCCACCAGGCTATCCTGGCGCGACTGCGCGAGCGTGCGCTGGAGCTGGGCGTGCCCAGCTGCGTGGTGATCTTCGAGCCGCAGCCGCGGGAGTTTTTCGCCCCGGATACCGCCCCGGCCCGTCTGGCCCGGTTGCGCGACAAGCTGCAATTGCTGGCCGCCGAAGGCGTCGACCGGGTCCTGTGCCTGGCCTTCAACCAGCGCCTGAGCAAGCTCAGCGCTGCTGAGTTCGTCAAGACCATCCTGGTGGATGGTCTGGATGTGAAGCATCTGGAAGTGGGCGATGATTTCCGTTTCGGCTGCGACCGCTCCGGGGATTTCGACTATTTGCAACAAGCCGGTATCGCCCATGGTTTTACCGTCGAAGCGGCGCAGACTGTCGAGATGGACGGCTTGCGCGTCAGCAGTACCCAGGTCCGCAATGCCCTGGCGGCTGCCGACTTCGAATTGGCCGAGCGCTTGCTCGGCCGGTCGTACCGGATTGCCGGGCGGATCCTGCACGGGCAGAAACTGGCGCGTCAATTGGGCACGCCAACGGCCAACGTGCAACTCAAGCGTCGTCGTGTGCCGCTGACCGGGGTGTTCCTGGTGAGTGTCGAGATCGACGGAAAGACCTGGCCCGGTGTCGCCAATATCGGCGTGCGGCCCACGGTCCAAGGGGATGGCAAGGCCCACCTCGAAGTACATGTTCTGGATTTTGCCGGCGATCTGTATGACCGGCGTTTGACGGTGGTTTTCCACCATAAGCTGCGTGAAGAGCAGCGTTTTGCCTCTCTGGAGGCGCTCAAGACGGCGATCCATGCAGATATCGCCGCCGCCCGTGCCCTTGTCGCAACCAGCGCCAATCGCTAATGAAGAGCCTTAAATGACCGACTATAAAGCCACGCTAAACCTTCCGGACACCGCCTTCCCAATGAAGGCCGGCCTGCCTCAGCGCGAACCACAGATTCTGCAGCGTTGGGACAGCATTGGCCTGTACGGAAAGTTGCGCGAAATTGGCAAGGATCGTCCGAAGTTCGTCCTGCACGACGGCCCTCCGTACGCCAACGGCACTATCCACATCGGTCACGCGCTGAACAAGATTCTCAAGGACATGATCATCCGCTCCAAGACCCTGTCGGGTTTTGATGCTCCGTATGTCCCGGGCTGGGACTGTCATGGCCTGCCGATCGAACACAAGGTCGAAGTGACCCACGGCAAGAACCTGGGCGCGGACAAGACTCGCGAACTGTGCCGTGCCTACGCCACCGAGCAGATCGAAGGGCAGAAGTCTGAATTCATCCGCCTCGGCGTGCTGGGCGACTTCGCCAACCCGTACAAGACCATGGACTTCAAGAACGAAGCCGGCGAAATCCGTGCCCTGGCGAAAATCGTCGAGGGCGGCTTCGTGTTCAAGGGCCTCAAACCAGTGAACTGGTGCTTCGATTGCGGTTCGGCCCTGGCCGAGGCGGAAGTCGAGTACGAGAACAAGAAGTCCTCGACCATCGATGTCGCGTTCCCGATCGCCGATGAAGACAAACTCGCCACGGCTTTCGGCCTGGGCAAGCTGGCCAAGCCGGCCTCGATCGTGATCTGGACCACCACCCCGTGGACCATCCCGGCCAACCAGGCGCTGAACGTCCACCCGGAATTCAACTACGCCCTGGTCGACGTCGGTGACAAGCTGCTGGTGCTGGCCGAAGAACTGGTCGAATCCTGCCTGGCCCGCTACAACCTCGAAGGTTCGGTGGTCGCCACCGCGCCAGGTTCGGCGCTGGAGCTGATCAATTTCCGTCATCCGTTCTATGACCGCCTGTCGCCGGTATACCTGGCCGACTACGTGGAACTGGGCGCAGGTACTGGCGTGGTTCACTCCGCGCCGGCCTATGGCGTCGACGACTTCGTGACCTGCAAGAAATACGGCATGGTCAACGACGACATCCTCAACCCGGTGCAGAGCAATGGCGTGTACGCACCGTCGCTGGAGTTCTTTGGCGGTCAGTTCATCTGGAAAGCCAACCCGGCCATCGTCGACAAGCTGACCGAAGTCGGCGCGCTGCTGCACACCGCCGTCATCGAACACAGCTACATGCACTGCTGGCGCCACAAGACCCCGCTGATCTACCGCGCTACCGCGCAGTGGTTCATCGGCATGGACAAGCAGCCCACCAGCGGTGACACCCTGCGCCAGCGTTCGCTCAAGGCCATCGAAGAAACCCAGTTCGTGCCGGCCTGGGGCCAGGCGCGCCTGCACTCGATGATCGCCAACCGTCCGGACTGGTGCATCTCCCGCCAGCGCAACTGGGGCGTGCCGATCCCGTTCTTCCTGAACAAGGAAAGCGGCGAGTTGCACCCGCGCACCGTCGAACTGATGGAAGAAGTTGCCAAGCGCGTCGAGTCCGAAGGCATCGAAGCCTGGTTCAAGATGGATGCCGCCGAGCTGCTGGGCGACGAAGCGCCACTGTACGACAAGATCAGCGACACTCTGGACGTCTGGTTCGACTCCGGCACCACCCATTGGCACGTGCTGCGCGGTTCGCACCCGATGGGCCACGAGAGCGGCCCGCGTGCCGACCTGTACCTGGAAGGCTCGGACCAGCACCGCGGCTGGTTCCACTCGTCGCTGCTGACCGGTTGCGCCATCGACAATCACGCGCCGTACCGCGAGTTGCTGACCCACGGCTTCACCGTCGACGAGTCCGGTCGCAAGATGTCCAAGTCCCTGGGCAACGTGATCGCGCCGCAGAAGGTCAACGACACCCTGGGCGCCGACATCATGCGCCTGTGGGTGGCGTCCACCGACTATTCCGGCGAGATGGCCGTTTCCGAGCAGATCCTGCAACGCAGCGCGGACGCCTACCGGCGGATCCGTAACACCGCGCGCTTCCTGCTTTCCAACCTGACCGGTTTCAACCCGGCCACCGACCTGCTGCCGGCCGAAGAAATGCTCGCGCTGGACCGTTGGGCCGTGGACCGTACCCTGTTGCTGCAACGCGAATTGCAGGAGCACTACGGCGAATACCGCTTCTGGAACGTCTACTCCAAGATCCACAACTTCTGCGTGCAGGAGCTTGGTGGTTTCTACCTCGACATCATCAAGGACCGCCAGTACACCACCGGCGCCAACAGTAAGGCCCGTCGTTCGTGCCAGACCGCGCTGTTCCACATCAGCGAGGCGCTGGTGCGCTGGATCGCACCGATCCTGGCGTTCACCGCTGACGAGCTGTGGCAGTACCTGCCGGGCGAGCGTAACGAATCGGTGATGCTCAACACCTGGTACGAAGGCCTGACCGAACTGCCGCAAGGCTTCGAGCTGGACCGTGCGTATTGGGATCGCGTGATGGCGGTCAAGGCGGCGGTCAACAAGGAAATGGAGATCCAGCGCGCGGCCAAGGCCGTCGGTGGCAACCTGCAGGCCGAAGTGACCCTCTATGCCGAAGACGCACTGGACGCCGACCTGGCCAAGCTGGGCAACGAACTGCGCTTCGTGCTGATCACCTCCACCGCCAGCGTCGCGCCTTTCGTGCAGGCGCCGGCCGATGCGGTGACCACTGAAGTCAGCGGCCTGAAGCTGAAGATCGTCAAGTCGAACCACACCAAGTGCGCCCGTTGCTGGCACTGCCGCGAAGACGTCGGCGTGAACCTGGAGCATCCGGAAATCTGCGGTCGTTGCGTCGACAACATCAGCGGCACCGGTGAGGTTCGTCATTATGCCTAACGCGGCGGGCCGCTTCGGGCGGCTGGGCTGGCTCTGGTTGAGTGTGCTGGTACTGGTCATCGACCAGGCCAGCAAGTACTACTTCGAGAACTCGCTGACCATGTACCAGCAGATCGTGATCATTCCCGACTACTTCAGCTGGACCTTGGCCTACAACACTGGGGCGGCATTCAGCTTCCTGGCCGACAGTTCGGGCTGGCAGCGCTGGCTGTTCGCCCTGATCGCCGTCGTGGTCAGCGCCGTGCTGGTGGTCTGGCTCAAGCGCCTGGGGCGCAATGAGACCTGGCTGGCCGTGGCGTTGGCCTTGGTGCTCGGTGGTGCCTTGGGTAACCTCTATGACCGCATCGCGTTGGGCCATGTCATCGATTTCATCCTGGTGCATTGGCAGAACCGCTGGTATTTCCCGGCGTTCAACTTTGCCGACAGCGCCATCAGCGTGGGCGCCGTGATGCTCGCCCTGGATATGTTCAAGAGCAAGAAAACCGGAGAAGCCGTCCATGACTGAGCAGCGTATCGCTCAAAACACTGAAGTGAAGCTTCACTTCGCCCTGTACCTGGAAAACGGTGACACCGTCGACAGCACCTTCGACAAGGCTCCGGCGGTGTTCAAGGTCGGTGACGGCAACCTGCTGCCAGGCTTCGAAGCGGCGATCTTTGGCTTCAAGGCCGGCGACAAGCGCACCGTGGTCGTACCGCCAGAAAACGCCTTTGGTCAGCCCAACCCGCAAAACGTGCAGACCATGCCACGCTCCCAGTTCCAGGACATGGAGCTGTCCGAGGGCCTGCTGGTGATCTTCAACGACGCGGCCAATACCGAGCTGCCGGGTGTGGTGAAGGCTTTTGACGACGCCCAGGTGACCGTGGATTTCAACCATCCGCTGGCGGGCAAGACCTTGAACTTCGAAGTGGAAATCCTCGAAGTGAAGGCGGTTTAAGGTTTTACAGGCAGTTCCTGCTGCCACTCGATTTACTGTGGGAGCGAGCTCGCTCGCGATTGCGCAGACCCTTTTAGTCCAGGGGTGACTGCCCCATCGCCATCGCGAGCAAGCTCGCTCCCACATGGGATCTCCATTGTTTTCGGGCCTTTCGCTCGATTAACAGGCAAGCATTCAATTCTTGCGCGCAAGACACGAGGCACAGCATGCAAATCAAACTCGCCAACCCCCGTGGCTTCTGCGCCGGTGTGGACCGGGCGATCGAAATCGTCAACCGCGCCCTGGAAGTCTTCGGGCCGCCGATCTACGTGCGCCACGAAGTGGTCCACAACAAATTCGTCGTCGAAGACCTGCGTAGCCGCGGGGCGATTTTCGTCGAGGAGCTGGACCAGGTACCGGACGACGTCATCGTGATCTTCAGCGCCCACGGGGTTTCCCAGGCAGTACGCACCGAAGCCGCCGGTCGTGGCCTGAAGGTCTTCGACGCGACGTGCCCATTGGTGACCAAGGTGCACATCGAAGTGGCGCGCTACAGTCGTGATGGTCGCGAATGCATCCTGATCGGTCATGAAGGCCATCCGGAAGTCGAAGGCACCATGGGCCAATACGATGTCAGCAACGGCGGAGCGATCTACCTGGTCGAAGACGAGGAGGACGTGGCGGCCTTGCAGGTTCGCAACCCTGAGAGCCTGGCTTTTGTTACCCAGACGACCCTGTCCATGGACGACACCAGCCGTGTGATCGACGCCCTGCGCTCGCGTTTTCCGGCCATCGGTGGCCCGCGCAAGGATGACATCTGCTACGCCACCCAGAACCGTCAGGATGCGGTCAAGCAACTGGCCGACGAATGCGATGTGGTCCTGGTCGTCGGCAGTCCCAACAGCTCCAACTCCAACCGCTTGCGTGAGCTGGCCGAGCGCATGTCCACCCCGGCCTATCTGATCGACGGTGCCGAGGACATGCAACGCAGCTGGTTCGACGGCGTCGAGCGCATCGGCATCACCGCCGGTGCTTCCGCGCCGGAAGTGCTGGTGCGCGGCGTGATCCAGCAATTGCAGGCCTGGGGTGCAACGGGTGCCGATGAACTGGCCGGTCGCGAGGAGAACATCACGTTCTCGATGCCGAAAGAGCTGCGCGTGCGCTCCTTGCTTTAAGTCCTTTCTCGCACAGCGCCTGCTCGGCCTCGACGCTTTCCAGGCGGACGCGGCCGGAGGGCGCCAGTATCACTTGATGGTGGCTGACCGGCCCGCGTTTGGCGCAGACATGCAGCCTGCCGGCCTGGAATGCGCCGCTGGGGTGCAGTGCTTCCCCCTGGTTGCCGAACCTCACCCTGCGTCTCATCGGCTGGTTGCCGACCACACGGGCGCTAGCGGGGCGTTCCATCAGCAAGGTTTTTTCCTTGTTGTCCAGCATGATCCGCCAACCCCGGCCCCAATCATTGTCTATTCCTTGTATCAATACGCTGCGATTACGCGTGATGGCTTCGCTGCGGGCAATGCGCAAGCCGCTGATCAGCAACTGCGCGGTGTCCTCGCGTTCGATGGATTCGATCAGCTCTTTGTAGCTCGCGCCGGCCCACGGCAGAACAATTGCGGCGATTGCCAGTCCCATGAGCAGTTCGATCAGGCTGAAACCCTGTTGATACATGACGTCTCCTCCCTGGAGTACGAAAACGACGAGCGCCGTAAACCGAAACAACCGCACATACGGCGGTGGTTTGTTCTAGCGTGTAGAGGCAGGTATAGCCGACGGCAACGGAGGGCACCGATGGATCTTCGTACAAAAGGTTTCACGCTGATCGAGGTGCTGGTGGCCCTTGGCGTGCTGCTGATCCTGATCACCATGGCGGTACCGTCATTCACTGGCTCGCTGCAGAGCACCAAGGCCGATACCGATATCGGCGACTTGCGCCGGGCGCTGAACTTTGCCCGGATGGAGGCGATCGACCGTGGTATCACCACGCGAATTCGCCCCACGGCCCAGGGCAGTGTCTGGAGCGGCGAACTGACGGTCTATGACAGTACTGGCACGCCGGCCAATGTATTGCGGGTTGTTCCAGCAATGAGCAGCGGCGCGACTCTGACGCTAACCTCAGACGTGACTAACATTGATTTCAACAACCTCGGCGGGTTGTCGGCACCAGCCACGCCGGTGAGTTTCAATTATGTACGCGGGGCGCAGAGCAGGACGCTGAGTGTTTGCCTCAATGGAAGAATCGTATTGGGTGGAAGTTGCGGATGAAGGGTTGCAGTAAAAGGGCGCAGGCCGGCATGACGTTGATCGAAGTGCTGGTGGCGGTGCTGATTCTCGGCGTCGGTTTGCTGGGGGCGGCGATGATCCAGCTCAATGCGCTCAAGTACACCGACAGTTCGCGCATGACCAGCCAGGCCAGCTTCATTGCCTACGACCTGCTGGACCGCATTCGCGCCAACTCCGGAGCCGACTACACCATCACACCGCCCAGCTCGCCGAACCTCAACGTGGCCCGGGACCAGGACCTCTACGATTTCAAGACCAACATCATTGCCTTCGGCGGCGCCACGGCCACTGGCACCATTGCGCTGAACCAGCGCGTCTACACCATCACCATTTCCTGGGACGACACCCGGGCCGCCAATACCACCAACGCCGCCGAGGCGCGGCGCAGCTTCGTGCTGACCAGCCGCGTCGCCGTCGACCCGGTGGGGACGCCGCCATGAACCGGCACAGTCGCGGTTTTGGCCTGATCGAGTTGATGATCGCGCTGGTGCTCAGCCTGATCGTCGTGTTGGGTGTCGTGCAGATTTTCATTGCCGCCAAAAATACCTACGTCAGCCAGAACGCCGCCGCGGTGATTCAGGAGGACGCGCGGTTTGCCTTGAGCAAAATGGTCCAGGAAATTCGCATGGTGGGCATGTTCGGCTGCCTGGCGACCGTCATCGATGCTTCAACGGATAACAGTTTCGCGGCCAGCCAGACCACTCCAATCCGTTGGGATAACGCCAACCGGAGGTTGACCCTGGTCACTGCGGACATTGGGAGTGGCGGTAGCGTGCCGACCTGGACCGTCGTCTCCGATTGCCGTACCTCGGCGACGGCCTACTCGAACGCACGGGTGCCAGCGGCGGGGCAGTTGGCCTTCCCGATCCGTCGATTGGTCTACAGCTTCAACAACAACCAATTGCTGTTGGGCAGCGGCACCGCCAATCCGCCGACCCTGTCGGTGCTGGTGGACAACGTGCGGGCGTTCGACGTGACGTTTGGCGTGGCCGCCAGCGCCACGGACGTCGCAGCGTCGAGCTACACCGGCAACCCGGCAGACCCGGCACTGATCCGCAGCGTGCGCCTGAGCCTGACGCTCTTTGATCCAAGGAACACGGTGCGCGAGCAGACCTTCAACGTGGTTGCCGCCTTGCGCAACCGGCTTCTATGAGGGGGCGCTCGATGATCTCGATGGATCTCAAGCATCGCCAGCGTGGCATGGCACTGCTGGTCAGCCTGGTTTTCCTGTTGCTGCTGACGCTGATCGGCCTGTCGTCGATGCAGAGCGCCACCCTCCAGGAAAAGATGACCAGCAGCGTCATGCAGCGCAACCAGTCCTTCCAGATTGCCGAGGCTGCGCTGAGGATGGGTGAGAGTGCGGTGCAGGTCGAGACCTATTCCTTGCCAGCCTGTACCACCACGATCCAATGCGCGCCGCCGACCGAGTCGGCGACCATCACGGCGGCGGGGCGCAATTCGTCGTCGGGGGTGCTCTGGGTTGCCGCTGCCGGCGGGTTTTATGGCGTGCAGAACATCGGCACTACGCTTGCGGCGGTCAACGTGCCGGTCAATACCTCGGCGACGCTGTACCGGATCACGGCGGTGGCGGTGGTGGGCAATAACCAGCGCAGCGTGGTGGAGAGCATCTATGCGAAATACTGAGGCTCGCCGTGGCTGGATAGCGATGTTGTGGGGGTTGTTGCTCAGCCTTTACCTGGCGGCACCGGCCTATGCGTTCACGCCTTCTGATTCACCGCTGTTGAGTGCAGCTGCCGTTACACCGAACGTGATGTTGCTGATCGATGATTCGGGGAGCATGAACAACATTATCTGGGCGGCGGGGTTTGATCCGGCGGCGGCGCAACCACCGGTCTATGTATGCACTGACGACAGAAGCTGCAGCAGCAGTAACAGGGCGTTGCTTGCGGCAAACGATGGGAACGTCTTGCTGGCGAGTCTGTTCCGTGGAGGCTGCTCAAATGGCTGGTATGGCTTCTACCGAGTAGGCTTTGGTCAGGTTTGCCTGCGGTTACCCGATCCTGTCGGTGGTGAGAACACTCGCTACACAACTAGATACTTATCTTATCTAATGACCCTGGCCAACGGCTCGAGCCGGGATTTCACCACTGGCACGATTCCCAACGATTATCGAATCAACGTGGCGCGGGATGTGTCCAACGACCTGGTTGCCAGCAATCGTGCCTTGCGTATCGGCCTCGCCACGTTCAACCCGCCCAACAGCAGCAATTTCGGGCCAGGGGGCTATATCGCTCGCGCCATCAGCGACCTGTCGCCGGTCAGCGGCAGCGTGACCCAGACCCAGGCCAACAGCAACTACAGCGCGTTGATCAACGCCATCAACGGCTTGGGCGCCGTTGCGAATACGCCGCTGGCCGAGAGCTATTACGAAGTCACCCGCTATTTCAGGGGCATGGCGCCGTACTACAACAGCACGCCGACCACCTATACCAGCCCGATTCAGTACCGCTGCCAGAAAAACTTCGGCGTGGTCATCACCGACGGTTTACCCACCTATGACCGGACGTTTCCCACCAACGACCCATTAGGCTTGGCCCGTTTGCCGAACTGGGATGGCGTCAACAACGATGGTGCCGATCTCAGTGGTGACGGCGAGGGCGACACGCTATATCTGGATGATATCGCCAAGTTCGCCTTCGACATCGACATGCGTTCCACCGGCACCGACGCCACCGGCCAGAGCTGGAACGCCACGGATTTCACTCGGCAATACCTGAACACCTACACCGTGGGTTTTACCGCCAGCAACCCGATGTTGTCCGACGCCGCCCGCTACGGCGCAGGCAAGTATTACCAAGCGAGCGACAGCGAAGGCCTGAACTCAGCGTTGGCCTCCGCCTTGAGCGACATCACCTCCAAGGCCGGGTCCGGGGGCGCCGGCACGACCAACGCCGCCACGTTGTCCAGCACCTCCAGTTACTACCAGACCACCTACGACCCCAAGGACTGGCGCGGCACCATCCGGGCGTTCGGCTTCACCTCGGCAGGCACGGTCAACAGGGCGGCGGTGCAATGGACCACCGACACCGCCATCGTGCCCGGCGCCACGGCACCCATCTATCAATCCTGGAACACCGTGACGAATGTACCTGTCACCCTGGCCTTCGCTAACTTCTCACCGGCCCAGCAAACCAGCCTCAGCCAGAACCTACCCACGGGAATCACCGGCAATGACTTGGTGGAGTGGAGCAAGGGTGTCAACAAAACCGGCCTGAAGGTGCGCAGTGTATTGCTGGGGGACATCATCAACTCGCCGTTGGTGCTGGCATCACCCAATGAACAGACCGCCGCGGATTTGCTCAACGACACCAGCTACAGTACGTACTTGACGACCAAGGCGGCGAACATGAGCGCCAACCTGGTGGTGAACGCCAACGACGGTTTTTTCAGTGTCATCAATAGCACTAACGGTACGCGGCGTTACGCCTATATGCCGTCGAGCGTGCTGCCATCGCTGCAGAACATTGCTGACACCAACTACGTCAATGGCGTGAGCCACAAGTTCTTGGTGGATGGGCAGATCGGCGTATTCGATACGCAGTCGGGGAGTGCCTGGAAGACGGTGGCCGTGGGCGGCACGGGTGCCGGCGGCAAGACGTTCTTCGCGGTCCAGCTGTTCGATGCGTCGGCGGGCAATGTGTTTCGGGCGTTGTGGGAAATCAGCGCGCCGACCGTTGCCAACTCCGCCAATGCTTTCAATGACCTGGGCTACGCCTACGCCCGCCCCGAAGTCGCCCGCCTGGCGGATGGGCGCTGGGCGGCGTTCATCTCCAACGGCTACGGCAGCAACAGCGGTGTTGCGGCGCTGTACGTGGTGGATATCCGCGACGGCTCGTTGATCAGGAAAATCGTCATCAACAGCAGCGAGACCGGTAATGGCTTGTCGTCGGTCAAGCTGCGGGTCAACTCCCAGAATGTGGTGCAGGCGGCATACGGTGGCGACCTGAAAGGGCGGATGTGGAAATTCGACCTCAGTGGCACTTCTCCGACTGCTTGGGGCGTGGCGTTTGCCGGTCAGCCATTGTTCACCACCTCCGGTGGCGCGACCCAGCCGATCACCGTTCAACCGCTGCTGGCGGACAACCCTCAGGGCGGTACCCAGGTGTTTTTCGGCACCGGCAAGTTCAACGAAACCGCGGATAAACTCAACAAGGACCTGCAAGGGTTCTACTCGATATGGGACGCCACCGGCGGTGCCGGGCAAATCACCGTGTCGAGCCTGCAGGCCCAGTCGATCACGGGAGTGTTCTCAGGCAGCACGGGGCAGTTCGTGACTACCAGCCAGACCGACGTGGCTTATCCGACGAAAAAGGGTTGGTACCTGCCGTTGGTGTACAACAATGCGCTGACCGGGGAGCGGGTGATCAACCCGGCCAATCTGGTGAGTGGGCGCGTGGTCTTTACCACGGCCGCCGTCGACACTACCGACCCTTGTGCCAGCTTCGGTACCGGCAAACTGATCGAATTGGATGCGTTCAACGGTAAGATGCTCAATTATGCGGTGCTCGATACCAACGGTGACGGCACGATCAACAGCACCGACACGATTTCCAGCGGGGTGGTCTTCACGGGGGGGATCCCGACCTTGAGCGCCGTCGTCGCCGCCAGCGGGGCCACCAACATGATCGTCAACGACTCCAGCGGCAACATCACCGAGCTGCTGGAAAAATCCGTGGGCGGCAGCCGCCGCATCATGTGGCGACAAATACAATGAAGAGGCAAGGCATGCGCAGATCCAACCGAGGTTTCACCTTGATCGAAATCATGATCGTGATCGCGATCATCGGTATCGTGATCACCGTCGGCTATCCGAGTCTGACCGAATACATGAAGAAGGGCCGGCGGACCGAAATCGCCGGGCTGTTATCGGAGCAGGCGCAGATTCTCGAGCGCTACTACTCGAAGAACAACGTCTACACCAATGCGACCGGCCTGAGCGGCGGCAACGATTTCTATACCATTACCCCGACGCTGGCGGACCAGAGCTTCACCCTGACCGCTGTGCGCAAGAGTGGCTCGTCCATGGCGACGGACAAGTGCGGTGATTTCAGGATCAACAACACGGGCACGCGAGACATGGTCAACCAGGCTGCCGGGCTGACGGTCAAGGATTGCTGGGGCCGCTGAGTTTCTTTTTTTGGGGTGCAGCCTTGTGCCCTCTGTCTTATGAGTCGAATCAGAACATGACCAGGCAACAGCAAGTGGTGATTGTCGGCGGCGGAGTCATTGGCCTGCTGACGGCGTTCAATCTGGCGTCCGAAGGGCGGCGTGTGGTGTTGCTGGACCGTTCCAGTGTCGGCCAGGAATCGTCCTGGGCCGGCGGCGGTATCGTGTCGCCGTTGTACCCCTGGCGCTACAGCCCGGCGGTCACGGCGCTGGCCCATTGGTCGCAGGATTTTTATCCACAGCTGGGCGAGCGCTTGTTCGCCACTACCGGGATCGATCCGCAAGTGCATGTCACCGGTCTGTATTGGCTGGACCTGGACGATCAGGACGAAGCGCTGGACTGGGCCGAGCGTGAAGGGCGCCCGATGCGGGCTGTGGATATCTCGGCTGTCCACGACGCCGTGCCGGTGCTGGGCGCGGGTTTTTCCCGGGCGATCTACATGGCCGACGTGGCCAACGTGCGCAATCCCCGGTTGGTGAAGTCCCTCAAGGCTGCGTTGCTGGCGATGCCGAACGTCAGGATTCATGAGCAGTGCGAAGTCGGCGGGTTCATTCGCGACGGAGGGCGTGTGGTGGGTGTGCACAGTTCTGCCGGAGAAATTCGTGGCGATGAGGTGGTACTGGCCGCCGGTGCCTGGAGTGGCGAGTTGCTCAAGACCTTGGGCTTGAAGTTGCCGGTCGAGCCGATCAAGGGCCAGATGATTTTGTACAAGTGCGCGTCGGATTTTCTGTCGAGCATGGTCCTGGCCAAGGGGCGTTATGCGATTCCGCGTCGTGATGGGCATATTCTGGTTGGCAGTACGCTGGAGCGCGAAGGCTTCGACAAGACTCCGACCGATACTGCGTTGGAGAGTCTGAAGGCTTCGGCACAGCAGTTGATTCCAGCGTTGGGCGGTGCCGAGGTGGTTGGGCATTGGGCTGGGTTGCGGCCAGGCTCGCCTGAGGGCATTCCCTATATCGGTGAGGTGCCGGGGGTTGCGGGGTTGTGGTTGAACTGTGGGCATTATCGCAATGGGTTGGTGCTGGCGCCGGCGTCGTGTCAGTTGTTTGCGGATTTGATGTTAGGGCGTGAGCCGGTGATTGATCCTGCGCCGTATGCGCCGGCGGGGCGTTTGTAAGGTCCGGCTTTGATACTGTTCCTATACTCAGATCCAATTGTGGGAGCGAGCTTGCTCGCGATGGCGGCCTTACAGTTGGCCTTGTTGATCGAGTACATATCCATTGCTGCGGTAACGGCGGCTTAGGGTTCCGCCCTGACGGCGGCTCACTTTTGAAAAGCCCGGAAGCCGGCCCAGTCAAAAGTAAGCAAAACGCTCTTGCCCCACCACTCGGTGCCTCGCCTAGGCTCGGCATGCCCTCACTCCGGCATTGCTCCGTGGGCCGCCGCGAAGGGCCATCCATGGCCCAGCGCGGCTACCTCGGCATCCATGCCGAGGTGCCCACTGCGCAATGCCTGCGTTCGGCCATCGGGGTTAACGGGGCGCCCGAGATCAACGTCCACGCCGAGGCGGCCTAGTAGCCGGCCTGGCTCTCCTGGTCGTACACCCATCAGATCTGTTTGAGCAGGACCTGTGGGAGCAAAGCTTGCTCGCGAAGGCGGCGGCACATCCAACGCTGATGCAAGCTGACCCACTGCTATCGCGAGCAAGCTCGCTCCCACATTGGATCTTCATTCAGTAGACACAAAATTTCATGTGCGCCCGGGCCTCCTGTGGGAGCGAGCTTGCTCGCGATGAGGCCAGCAAGCCCAACATTCATGTGACTGAACCATCGCCTTCGCGAGCAAGCTTTGCTCCCACAGGAGGAACGCGGTCCCCATCAAGAACCAGGTCGGCTGTTAGGCCGCCTCGCGGTGGACGTTGATCTCGGGCGCCCCGTTAACCACGCTGGCCGAACGCAGGCGTTGTGGAGTGGGCATCCCGGCATGGATGCCGGGATAGCCGCGCTGGGCCATGGATGGCCCTTCGCGGCGGGCCCACGGAGCAATGCCGGAGTGAGGGCACACCGAGCCAAAGCGAGGTGCCAAGTGGTGGGGCAAGAGCGCTTTGGTTACTTTCGCGCTTTTCGAAAGTGACCCGCCGTCAGGGCGGAACCCTAAGCCGCCGTAACCGCAGAAACGGATATACACACCACCCTCACAGCCAACCAGGCTTTGTGGGAATGGTCGGACAAAAATCTGATTCAAAAAGAATTTTCCGACGAGTTCTGGCGGTTGCCGGGTGGGAAGAACTCTGGCTAACCTTTTCCCGTCGCTGCCAATTCAGCGTCCGGGCGTCGCGGCCCGAAAACTTGGTAATCCATTCCCTCTTTGGAGTACCGCAATGAGTGACAAATCCCTACCACCTTCAGAAACCAATAACGCTTCTCCTGACTCCAGCCTTAACCCCAAAGGGCTTGGTGAAGCCGCCAAGCGCGCCCTCGACTATTACCTCGGCCCAAAGCCCGAAACCAAAAAGAAAACCGCCTCAAACCAGTTATTCACTGTCGTGGCCGGCATCGACACCGAATGCCTCCTCACCAACCTCAGCGAAACCCTGGCCTCCGCCAACGCAACGATCAGCGACCTGGCTTTCGAGCTTGAAGGCTCGCGGCGGCATATCGCCTTGGGGGTACAGCAATTGATTGAGTTGAGTGAATTATTGGCCAATCGTGTTCTGGACGAGCGGGTACCTGTGCCGGAGGGCTAGAGAGCGGCGTTACAGAGGGTGAACGCCGAACCTGTGGCGAGGGAGCAAGCTCCCTCACCACAGAGGCAGGCGCGGGCTTCGAAACCGTGGCTCAATCCAGCCCAAGCTTCTTCAACCGATACCGCATCGACCGAAACGACAACTTCAACCGCTGCGCCGCCGCCGTGCGGTTCCAGCGGGTTTCCTCCAATGCCTGGAGGATGAGCTTGCGCTCGACGTCTTCCAGGTAATCCTCCAGGTTGTCGACCTGCATCAAATCGGGATTGCCCGCCTCAGTAGTACTATTGCCCTCCGCCAGGCGCAGGTCATCCGCTTCGATCTGCTGCTGTTCGCAAAGGGTGTAGGCACGTTCAAGCATGTTCTCCAGTTCCCGCACATTACCCGGGAAACGGTAATTCTTGAGGGCGTCCAACGCCTGGGGATGTAACCTGGTCGGTGGACTGCCGGTGTTGGCCGCCAGACGCTGGAGCATATGGTTGGCCAGCAGCTCGATGTCTTCACGGCGTTCGCGCAACGGCGGGACGCGCAGTTCGATGACGTTCAGCCGGTAATACAAATCCTGGCGAAAGCGTCCGGCGGCGACTTCGCCGTCCAGGTCCTTGTGGGTGGCGCAGAGGATGCGCACATCCACCACTTCTTCCTGCTGGCCGCCAACAGCGCGCACGGCTTTTTCCTGGATGGCTCGCAACAGCTTGACCTGCATCGCCAAGGGCAGGTCGGCCACTTCATCGAGGAACAAGGTCCCGCCATGGGCAGCCTGGAACAGCCCGGGCTTGTCCTCGATGGCGCCGCTGAAGCTGCCTTTTCGATGGCCGAAAAACTCGCTTTCCATCAGCTCCGTGGGAATCGCCCCACAGTTGACCGGTACAAAGCGCTGGTTGGCACGGGGGCCCTGTTCGTGGATCAGCCGGGCGACCAGTTCCTTGCCGCAGCCCGATTCCCCGCTGATGTACACCGGTGCCTGGCTGCGGGCGAGTTTCTCGATCTGCTTGCGCACGCTGAGCATCGGTGGCGAGTTGCCCAGCAGGCTGCGCTCGAGGGTCGTGCCCGGCGTGGCGACCGGCGGCAGGCGCAGGGCACTGGTGACCAGCTCTCGCAGCCGACCCAGGTCGACCGGTTTGGTCAGGAAGTCGAAGGCGCCGGCCTTGAGGGCGTCGATGGCGGTTTCCAGGCTGCCATAGGCGGTGATCATCGCCACGGGCAGTTGGGGGTAGCGTTGCTGGATGTGCTGCACCAGTTCCAGGCCGGTGCCATCGGGCAGGCGCATGTCGGTCAGGCACAGGTCGAAGGCTTCCCCCGCCAGCAGGGCTTGGGCCTCGGCAAGGTTCTTGGCGCTGCGGGTGTCGAGTTTCATCCGGCCCAGGGTGATATCCAGGAGTTCGCGGATGTCCGGTTCGTCATCGACGATCAGGATTCGTTGCCGTGAGCGATTATTCAAATCTGTTTCCGTCCGTGAGCAAAGGTGATGCGAAAGCAACCGCCGCCTTGGCGTGGTTTGAAGTCTAGGCGGGCCTGGTTGCTTTCGCACAGCTCACGGGACAGATAGAGCCCAAGGCCGGTGCCCTGGCTGCTGGTGGTAAAGAAGGGTTCGAACAAATGTGCCTGCTGCTCGGGTGTTACACCGGGGCCGTTGTCGATGATGTCCAGTGTCGACAGCTGGCTGTGGGGATCGATGAACAGTTTCAACCAGGCCTCGGCCTGTTCGTGGGCCATGGCGCTGTGGCGCCAGGCGTTGCGCAGCAGGTTGTCGAGTACTTGGGTCAACTGGTCGGGGTCCATCAGCGTGGTGTAGTCACCCGGGTCGATGCTCAGGTGCAAGTGCTGGTGCTCGGCCATGCTTTCGCGGACCTGCCGGACGAACTGATCGAGCCAGGTCCGCAGGTCGAGGCGTTGGGGGGTGGTTTGCTGGCGGCGAGACAGCTGCAGGACGTTTTCAATGACGCGATTCATTCGTTGGGAGTGATCTTGAATAATCTGCGTCAGACGCCGATCCGCGTTGTTCAGTTCCTCGGATTCGCGCAGTAATTGCGCTGCGTGGCTGATGGCGCCCAAGGGGTTGCGGATTTCATGGGCGATGCCAGCAGTGAGGCGCCCGAGGGAAGCGAGTTTCAGTTGCTGGGCCTGCTGGGCAACTTGGGCCAGGTCCTCAAGGAATACCAGCAACTGCTGCTGATCGTGATGCCCCAAGGCGATGAAGCTCGGTTGCAGGGTCAGGCCTGTGCCGGTCACGGTCAGGCTGGGGGGGCGCAGGCTGGGGTTGTTCAGCCACAATTGCAGGCGTTCGACCAGGGCGGTGCAATAGTCATCGATTCGCTGGCCGACCAGGTCGTGCATGCCCAGCAGGTTCAAGGCGCTTTCGTTGGCCAATTGCACGCGCCGTTCGCGGTCGAGCACCAGGATGCCGGTGCGCATGCGTTGCAGGATCAGTGCGTTGAGCGCTTCGAGGCCGATTACCTCGCTGGCCCGTTGCTCGGCCAGGGTTTCACTGGCTTCCAGTCGCCGGATCAGGCCCTGTACCAGCAGGGCGGCGGCAAAACACAGTGCCCCGAGGGTGCCGGCTTGCAGATAACTGCTGGGACGGTTTGAGTCGCTCAGGCCGAGGAAAAAAGTCGACCCGACGATACCGATCGTGGCGACAGCGGCGATCAACAGGCCGACCCGGCTTCGCAACAGCGTATTGCCGATGGCCACCGAGACGATGAGCAGGTTGCCGATGGCACTGGGCACACCGCCCGCGGCGAAGAACAGCCACGAGAGCAGCAGCACGTCAGTCAGGGCCAGGCCGAACAGCCGGGCAGGGCGGCGGGTGTTCTCAAGGAACACCACCAGCAGGATATTCAGCACCAGGTACAACCAACTGCCACTGCGCAGCAGGTCGTCATTGGCGAACTCCAGCAGGCGGTTGTCCAGTTTGCTGGAGATCAGCAGCACCAGGGTGATGCCGATGCTCAGGCGATACAGGTGATAGAGACGCAGCAGGCGCTGCGCCTGTTTTTCGCGTGGGCTTGACGCCTCAGCGCTCACGAGTGCCCGGGCCTTGCTCGAGGTGAGCCTGGCTGCAATACCATTGTTGTTCGAGGGCCAGCGCCCGGTCACGGGGCAGGTGTACGCCGCAATGGGCGCAACGGACCATGGGCGGTGCGTCCTGCTCGCGGGGAGCGTTCGGCGCGGAGGAGCCGCCCTTGAACTTGCGCCAGAACCATACCGCGGCGGCAATCAGGGCGATCCAGAACAGTAAACGAAGCATGATGGGCGGCTTTTTGGCTAGAGATCAGGCAGTTTAGCCAAGGACAGGAACGGCGCACAGCGCAATAAAACCCAGGCACAAAAAAGGGAGACCGTCGGGTCTCCCTTTTTTTGGATGCCTTGATCTCAGTCGAACAGACCAAAGGTCAGGTGGCTGAACCAGGAGCGGTCGCTGGACTCGCTCTCCGGCTCTTCTTCCTCGATCACGTCGCCATTTTCGTCCTTGGGCTTGAGTTCGCTCGGGATGGCTTCCTTGGCATCCTGGAACTGGCGCTGTACGTCCTGGTTGGCGCGTGTCTCGCCTGGCGGCAGCGGTGGACGAGACTCGATCAGGCCCAGGGTCGCCTTGCTCAGCCACGAACGGTTGTCCGCTTCGTCGACCCGTGGGGTGAATTGGCCATCGACCAGGGATGGGTGATCCGGGTAGTTCAGCTTGAGGGTTTCCAGGCTGGTGGCCGCCAGGTCGTCCAGGTGCAGGCGCTGGTAGGCTTCGGTCATCACGGCCAGGCCGTCACCCACCGAAGGGGTCTCCTGGAAGTTTTCCACTACGTAGCGGCCACGGTTGGCGGCGGCGACGTAGGCCTGACGGGTCAGGTAGTAGTCGGCCACGTGGATCTCGTAGGAAGCCAGCAGGTTGCGCAGGTAGATCATGCGCTGCTTGGCGTCCGGCGAGTAGCGGCTGTTGGGGAAGCGGCTGGTCAGTTGGGCGAACTCATTGTAGGAGTCGCGCGCCGCGCCCGGGTCACGCTTGGTCATGTCCAGCGGCAGGAAACGCGCCAGCAGGCCGACGTCCTGGTCGAAGGAGGTCAGGCCCTTGAGGTAATAGGCGTAATCGACATTCGGGTGCTGCGGGTGCAGGCGAATGAAACGCTCGGCGGCGGACTTGGCGGCTTCCGGCTCGGCGTTCTTGTAGTTGGCGTAGATCAGCTCCAACTGTGCCTGATCGGCGTAGCGACCGAACGGATACCGCGACTCCAGCGCCTTCAGCTTGGCGGTGGCGCTGGTATAGCTGTTGTTATCCAGGTCGTTCTGCGCCTGTTGGTACAGTTCGACTTCGCTCAGGTTTTCGTCTACGACTTCCTTCGACGAGCAAGCAGCAGTCAATGCGAGGATGGCGATCAGCAGCAGGTGTTTCACTTGCATGGCGGCTTGCGTCCCTATGACGGCCGCTGTCTTGGGCGGGGCCGTCCTGTTATGATGAGCGCCCCGTTGAAAGCCTCGGGGCAAAAGACGCCGTATTTAACCACAAGCGCGCAGCCGAAACCAAAGGCTGTGCCGACGCCCAGTCCGAGCATGTCCGATAAAATAGAACTTCGCGCAGAGGTGCCGTCCGAATTGGGCGGCCAACGCCTCGATCAAGTCGCCGCACAACTCTTTGCCGAGCACTCTCGCTCGCGCCTTTCCGCCTGGATCAAGGACGGCCGCCTGACTGTGGATGGGGCGGTGATCCGTCCGCGCGACATCGTCCACGGCGGTGCCATTCTCGAGCTGACTGCCGAACAGGAGGCCCAGGGAGAATGGGTCGCCCAGGACATCGCCCTGGACATCGTCTATGAAGACGATGACATCCTGGTGATCAACAAGCCTGCGGGCCTGGTGGTGCACCCGGCTGCCGGCCATGCTGATGGCACCTTGCTCAATGCCTTGCTGCACCACGTACCGGACATTATCAATGTGCCGCGTGCCGGCATCGTTCATCGCCTGGACAAGGACACCACCGGTCTGATGGTGGTGGCCAAGACCATCCAGGCGCAGACACAGCTGGTCACACAGCTGCAAAGCCGCAGCGTCAGCCGCATCTATGAATGCATCGTGATCGGGGTCGTCACCGCCGGTGGCAAGATCAACGCCCCCATCGGTCGTCACGGCCAGCAGCGCCAGCGCATGGCGGTGATGGAGGGCGGCAAGCAGGCGGTCAGCCATTATCGCGTGCTCGAGCGTTTCCGCTCCCACACCCATGTGCGGGTCAAGCTGGAAACCGGTCGGACCCACCAGATCCGTGTACACATGGCCCACATCAACTTCCCGTTGGTGGGCGACCCGGCCTACGGCGGTCGTTTCCGCATTCCGCCGGCTGCCAGCCAGACCATGGTCGAATCGCTGAAGAACTTCCCGCGCCAGGCGCTGCATGCACGTTTCCTGGAGCTGGATCATCCGACGACCGGCAAGCGCATGAGCTGGGAGTCGCCGTTGCCGGATGATTTCGTCTGGCTGCTGACGTTGCTCAAGCAGGACCGCGAGGCGTTCATCGGATGAGTGGCTGGCTGATACCCGACTGGCCCGCGCCGGCTCGGGTCAAGGCCTGTGTCACGACCCGTGCGGGCGGCGTCAGCCTGGCGCCGTTCGACAGCCTCAACCTGGGCGACCATGTGGGCGACGATCCTGTGGCCGTCGCCGAAAACCGTCGTCGCCTCACCGATCAATTCGCCATCACCCCGGCCTGGTTGCAGCAGGTCCACGGCATTGCTGTGGTCGAGGCTGATCCGGCCCAGGTGGCGGCTGCCGATGCCAGTTGGACCGACACACCCGGTATCGCCTGCACCGCGATGACCGCGGACTGCCTGCCCGTGCTGTTCTGCAACCGTGCCGGCACCCGCGTCGCGGCAGCCCATGCCGGCTGGCGCGGGCTGGCGAACGGCGTGCTGGAAGCCACCCTCGACAGCCTTGCCGTGCCCGCGGATGAAATCCTCGCCTGGCTCGGCCCGGCCATCGGTCCGCAAGCGTTTGAAGTCGGGCCGGAAGTGCGTGAAGCCTTCATCGCGCAACTGCCCCAGGCGGCACAAGCCTTTACTGCGAGCCCCAACGCCGACAAGTTCCTGGCCGATATCTACGCGTTGGCACGGCTGCGCCTGGCCGCACGCGGTGTCACGGCCGTCTACGGTGGCGGTCTCTGCACCGTGACCGACCCTCGGTTCTTTTCCTACCGCCGCAACCCGCGCACTGGTCGCTTCGCCTCGTTGATCTGGATCGAACGCTAGACTTCTCTGATCTGTATCAAGGGCGCCCGGCTTGAATCTTCCAGAATCGACCACATCTATAACGGTATCTGGCAGGTTTCTTCATTCAGGATGTTTCCAAGGTCCGGCCTGCTCATTAGGAAGGTGACCCATGCGTATTGATCGTTTAACCAGCAAATTACAGTTGGCCCTGTCCGATGCCCAGTCCCTGGCCGTCGGCCTGGACCATCCCGGTATCGAACCGGCGCACTTGATGCAGGCCATGCTCGAACAGCAGGGCGGTTCCATCAAGCCCCTGCTGATGCAGGTCGGCTTTGACGTCAACAGCCTGCGCAAAGAACTGGCCAAGGAACTCGACCAGTTACCCAAGATCCAGAACCCCACCGGTGACGTGAACATGTCCCAGGACCTGGCGCGGCTGCTCAACCAGGCCGATCGCCTGGCCCAGCAGAAGGGCGACCAGTTCATTTCCAGCGAGCTGGTGCTACTCGCCGCCATGGACGAGAACAGCAAGCTCGGCAAATTGTTGCTCGGCCAGGGCGTGAGCAAGAAAGCCCTGGAAAATGCCATCAACAACCTGCGTGGCGGCGAAGCGGTCAACGACGCCAACCACGAGGAGTCGCGCCAGGCACTGGACAAATATACGGTCGACCTGACCAAGCGTGCCGAGGAAGGCAAGCTCGACCCGGTGATCGGTCGCGACGATGAAATCCGCCGCACGATCCAGGTGCTGCAACGCCGTACCAAGAACAACCCGGTGCTGATCGGTGAGCCAGGCGTGGGTAAAACCGCCATCGCCGAGGGCCTGGCCCAGCGCATCATCAACGGCGAAGTGCCGGACGGCCTCAGGGGTAAACGCCTGTTGTCCCTGGACATGGGGGCCTTGATCGCCGGTGCCAAGTACCGTGGTGAATTCGAAGAACGGCTCAAGGCCCTGCTCAATGAGCTGTCCAAGCAGGAAGGGCAGATCATCCTGTTCATCGACGAACTGCACACCATGGTCGGTGCGGGCAAGGGCGAAGGCTCGATGGACGCCGGCAACATGCTCAAGCCCGCGCTGGCCCGTGGCGAGTTGCACTGCGTCGGCGCGACCACGCTCAACGAGTACCGCCAATATATAGAGAAGGACGCAGCCCTCGAGCGGCGCTTCCAGAAAGTGCTGGTGGAGGAGCCGAGCGAGGAAGACACCATCGCCATCCTGCGCGGCCTCAAAGAACGCTACGAAGTTCACCACAAGGTGGCGATCACCGATGGCGCGATCATCGCGGCGGCCAAGCTCAGCCACCGCTACATCACCGACCGCCAGTTGCCGGACAAGGCCATCGACCTGATCGACGAAGCCGCGAGCCGTATCCGCATGGAAATCGACTCCAAGCCCGAAGTGCTCGATCGGTTGGAGCGGCGCCTGATTCAACTCAAGGTCGAGTCCCAGGCCCTGAAGAAAGAAAGCGACGAAGCGGCGAAGAAGCGTCTGGAAAGGTTGCAGGAAGAAATCGTTCGTCACGAGCGTGAGTATTCCGACCTCGAGGAAATCTGGAACTCGGAGAAAGCCGAAGTCCAGGGCTCGGCGCAGATCCAGCAGAAGATCGAACAATCCCGCCAGGAGCTGGAAGCGGCCCGTCGTAAAGGCGACCTCAACCGCATGGCCGAGCTGCAGTACGGGGTGATCCCGGATCTGGAGCGCAGCCTGCAGATGGTCGACCAGCACGGCAAGAGCGAAAACCAGTTGCTGCGCAGCAAGGTCACCGAGGAAGAAATCGCCGAAGTGGTCTCCAAGTGGACCGGCATTCCGGTTTCGAAAATGCTCGAAGGCGAGCGTGACAAGCTGCTGAAGATGGAAAGCCTGCTGCACCAGCGTGTGATCGGCCAGGAAGAGGCGGTGGTGGCGGTGTCCAACGCCGTGCGTCGTTCCCGTGCCGGGCTATCGGACCCGAACCGGCCGAGCGGCTCGTTCATGTTCCTCGGCCCGACCGGTGTCGGTAAAACCGAGCTGTGCAAGGCGCTGGCCGAGTTCCTCTTCGACACTGAAGAGGCCATGGTGCGCATCGACATGTCCGAGTTCATGGAGAAACATTCCGTGGCACGGCTGATCGGTGCGCCACCGGGTTATGTCGGTTATGAAGAGGGCGGTTACCTGACCGAGGCAGTGCGTCGCAAGCCGTACTCGGTGATCCTGCTCGATGAGGTCGAGAAGGCGCACCCGGATGTGTTCAATATCCTGCTGCAGGTGCTGGAGGATGGTCGCCTGACCGACAGCCACGGGCGCACGGTGGACTTCCGCAACACGGTGATCGTGATGACCTCCAACCTGGGCTCGACGCAGATCCAGGAACTGGTGGGCGACCGCGAGGCGCAGCGTGCGGCGGTGATGGACGCGATCTCTACGCACTTCCGGCCGGAGTTCATCAACCGGGTCGACGAAGTGGTGATCTTCGAGCCATTGGCTCGTGATCAGATTGCCGGCATTACCGAGATCCAGTTGGGTCGCCTGCGCAGTCGCCTCACCGAACGTGAGCTGAAACTGCAGTTGAGCGACGAGGCGTTGGACAAGCTGATTGCGGTGGGTTACGACCCGGTCTATGGCGCACGGCCGCTGAAGCGGGCGATCCAGCGCTGGATCGAAAACCCGCTGGCGCAGTTGATCCTGTCCGGTCGGTTCATGCCTGGTGAGACTGTGACCGGTACAGTGGAGAACGACGAAATCGTCTTCAACTGAAAGGCTGGCACTGCCTGCAATTGAGATGGCCTCGCTTTGCGAGGCCATTTTTTTCATCAGGCCGTTGAACTCAAAGGAAAAGGCTTGTAAAGTGCGCCCCGCAGTCAGTCACCCCAAGGGTTACTTCTCGCTGAGAAGGAATCCAAAATAAGTTGCAAATCATTGTCTTGAAAGCAATTTAAGGGGTTGACAGAGGTTTTGAAGATTGTAGAATAGCGCGCCTCAGACACACGAACGCAGCGATGCGTAAGGGTAGAAGAGGTTGAAGCTAGCTTCAACGTTGTAACTTGAAATATCAGTTCCGTGATAGCTCAGTCGGTAGAGCAAATGACTGTTAATCATTGGGTCCCAGGTTCGAGTCCTGGTCACGGAGCCATTTCAATCGGGGTATAGCGCAGTCCGGTAGCGCGCCTGCTTTGGGAGCAGGATGTCAGGAGTTCGAATCCCCTTACCCCGACCATTTTTGGGTCGTTAGCTCAGTTGGTAGAGCAGTTGGCTTTTAACCAATTGGTCGTAGGTTCGAATCCCACACGACCCACCATTTTTGAAACCAGCTCGCTGGAATCGAATCTTAAGATCAGAGGCCAAAAGCGCTGATCGAGAAGGCGACTTGCGAAGGTCGCCTTTTTTTTACCGGGGTATAGCGCAGTCCGGTAGCGCGCCTGCTTTGGGAGCAGGATGTCAGGAGTTCGAATCCCCTTACCCCGACCATATTAAAAATCCTCGTATCGAAAGATACGGGGATTTTTTTTGCCTGCGATAAAGTGAATTGGACTTAAGACATCGTACAACCTGCCGATAACCCGCCGACAGGGGCCTGGCCCCACTTCAGGCCAACAATAAAAAAGGCATTCCCTATGGTTCTTCGTCAGTTGAATATCGCCCCTCGTGCCGCGTTGGGTTTTGCCTTGATCGCCGTGCTGGTGGCGTTGCTCGGGGTGTTCGCACTGGGACAGATGTCGAGTATTCGTGACAGTGAAGTCGCGGTGGAAACCCAGTGGCTGCCGAGCATTCGCGGCGGTGACGAGATCCGCGAGTGGATGCTGCGGATCCGCACCATTTCCCTGCGCATGGCCCTGGATCAGGACCCGAAGAACATTGCGGTGTATCGCGGGCAGATGGATACGCGCGACAAGGAGCTGAGCGAAAAAATCACTGCCTACGAAAAGCTCGTTGTGACGCCTGAAGGCAAAGCCCTCTACGACCAGTTCAAGCAGACCTTCGCCGCTTACCGTGCAGGTATTGCGCAATCTTTCACCCTGGCAGAACAAGGGCGTCGGGATGAGCTGATCAAGCTGCTGCTGGTGGACATGAAGACCGTGGTGGACGGTTCCGGCAAGCAGCTCAACGACCTGGCGGAGCTGTTCTCCAAGCAGGTCTCCATCGAGAGCCAGAAGTCCCAGGAGCACTACGCCAATTCCCGCATGATCGTCAGCCTGTTCGTTGTGCTTGCCGCCCTGGCCACGGTAGCCCTGGCCATGTTGCTTACGCGCAGTATCGTCAAGCCCTTGGGTGAGGCGCTCAACGCTGCGGAGAACGTCGCCCGGGGTGACCTGACCCGGCCAATCGAGACCCATGGCAACGACGAAGTGAGTCGCTTGCTCAAGGCGTTGGCGGCCATGCAGCAGAATCTGCGTGAGACGTTGCAGGGCATCAGCGGTTCGGCCGCGCAACTGGCCACCGCCGCCGATGAGCTGAACGCTGTCACGCTCGACAGCACCCACAGCCTGCAACAACAGAACAACGAAATTGAACAGGCGGCCACGGCCGTCACCGAAATGACCACTGCCGTGGAGGAGGTTGCGCGCAATGCGGTTTCCACCTCCGATGCCACGCGTCAGTCCAGTGAATCGGCGTCCCTTGGGCAGCAGCGGGTCAGCGACACGGTCGATGCCATCGGCGCCCTCGCCAGCGATGTGCAGGTGACCGGTGGCCTGGTGCAATCCCTGGCCAACCAATCGCAGGATATTGGCAAGGTGCTGGACGTGATCCGCGCCATCGCCGAGCAGACCAACCTGCTGGCCCTCAACGCGGCCATCGAAGCGGCCCGGGCGGGTGAGAGCGGGCGTGGGTTTGCGGTGGTGGCCGATGAGGTGCGGGCGCTGGCTTATCGCACGCAGCAATCGACCCAGGAAATCGAGCAAATGGTCCAGGGCATGCGCAGCGGTGCCACCCAGGCACTCGACTCCATGCAGGCCAGCTCCAGTCGCGCCGCCAGTACCCTGGCCATGGCGGAACGGGCGGGGGACGCGTTGCAGACCATCACGGCGTCGGTCAATGAAATCCACGAACGCAACCTGGTGATCGCCAGCGCCGCCGAAGAACAGGCGCAAGTGGCCCGCGAGGTGGATCGCAACCTGGTGAACATTCGTGATTTGTCGGTGCGCTCGGCTTCCGGCGCGGGCCAGACCAGCGCGTCCAGCCATGAGTTGTCGCAGCTGGCGAATTCGCTGCGCATGATGGTGCAGCGGTTTCAGGTTTGATCGAGGATTCAGTACTGGCTGTACCGACCTCATCGCGAGCAAGCTCGCTCCCACAGGATGACCGCGATCAACTGTGGGAGCGAGCTTGCTCGCGATGACGGTGGATCATTCAATGTCAGTGCTGCTGACTCAGTGCAGCTTCAGCCGAGGCTCGGTCCCACGCCCGATCTTGCTACCCAGCATCAACATGGCCGTGCGGAACATGCCGTACAGCGCCATCTGGTGCATGCGGTACAGCGACACATAGAACATCCGCGCCAGCCAGCCTTCGAGCATCACGCTGCCGGTCAGGTTGCCCATCAGGTTGCCCACTGCCGAGAACCGCGACAGCGAGATCAGCGAGCCGTAGTCGGTGTATTTGTATTCCGGCAGGGCCTTGCCCTCGATCCGCAGCTTCAAGGATTTGGCCAGCAGCGAGGCCTGCTGGTGTGCGGCCTGGGCGCGAGGTGGGACGTTGCGCTCGCTGCCGGGTTGCGGGCAGGCGGCGCAATCGCCGAAGGCGAAGATGTTCTCGTCGCGGGTGGTCTGCAAAGTGGGCAGCACGTGCAACTGGTTGATCCGGTTGGTCTCCAGCCCGTCGATGTCCTTGAGGAAGTCCGGGGCGCGAATCCCGGCGGCCCAGACTTTCAGGCTCGCGTCGATCACTTTGCCGTCCGCGGTAATCAGGCTGTCGGCGGTCACCTGGCTGACGGCGGCGTTGGTCATGACGTTGACCCCGAGTTTTTCCAGGGTCTTGTGCACCGGCCCGCCGATACGCTCCGGCAGGGCCGGCAAGACGCGTGGGCCCGCCTCGATCAGGGTGATGTGCATGTTCTCCGGTTTGATCCGGTCCAGGCCGTAGGCGTGCAGTTCGTGGGCGGCATTATGCAGCTCGGCGGCCAGTTCGACCCCGGTCGCACCGGCGCCGACAATGGCGACGCTGATGCGCTCGACGATATCGGTCTGCCCGGCGTGGGCGCGCAGATAGTGGTGCAGCAATTGCTGATGGAAGCGCTCGGCCTGTTTGCGGGTGTCGAGGAACAGGCAGTGCTGCGCCGCGCCTTCGGTGCCGAAGTCATTGGTGGTGCTGCCGACGGCAATCACCAGGGTGTCGTAGCCCAGTTCCCGGGCCGGCAACAGCTCGACGCCGGTCTCGTCATAGGTGGCGGCCAGTTGGATTCTCTTGCGCTCGCGATCCAGGCCGCTCATGCGCCCCAGCTGGAACTCGAAGTGGTTCCATTTTGCCTGGGCGACATAGTTGAGTTCGTCTTCGGAGGAGTTCAAGGAGCCGGCGGCCACTTCGTGCAGCAGCGGTTTCCAGATGTGGGTCAGGTTCGCGTCGACCAGCATCACACTGGCCGTGCCACGCTTGCCCAGAGTCTTACCCAGACGGGTAGCCAACTCCAGACCGCCGGCGCCGCCGCCAACGATGACAATACGATGAGTCATGGGGATATCTCGCAAGGCTAAAGGAAATCGGTGCCGTTACCTGCGCGAGTGCCATGCAACTCATAGCGTCAGGTAACTGATCAGTCGGCTCAACAGGCCCAGGCCGATGGTCACGGCCAGTACCACCACCAGGAGCATCCACGGCCGGAAAGGCCGGCGCTCGACTCGGTGCTGGGACAGTTGCAGGTACTCTTCGACATGCTTCTGGTCTTCTGGGTTCAGGCGGCTGGTCATAAAGGCCTCGTCAGGTAGACGTTGCGGAATGTGAAGACGTTACAGCGTCCGGCTAGCCGGCATTGAAAGCAGCGTAGCCGCTCGCCGGAACGGGTTCGACGCTCAGGCTGTCGTCCAGGCGAATGATTCCACTTTTTAACACCCGGGCGGTGATTCCGCCATGGCCGCGTACCGCCTGGAACGTACCTTCGCCGAGGTTTCGCTCCAGTCGGGCACAAGGCTGGCACCAACCGGTGGTTTCAAAAATGGCTTGGCCAATGCGAAAGCGCCGGCCCTTGAGGCTGAACAGATTGATGCCGCTGACCACAATATTGCGTCGCAGCTCCTGTGGCAGCACGGGCCGGTCTTCGGGACGGCCCATCAGCGCGCCGATCACGGCCAGGTGCTCCCATTGGATCAGCGTCACTTGCCGCGCATTGCGCACGCCGGGGCGGGCATGATCGCCGGTCAGCCCAGCCTCCAGGCGGGCTTCCACGGCGTCCAGTTCGATCATGGGCGCATGGCCCTGGGGTCGTACGCCAATCCAGCGTACGCGGCCTTGCTGGGGCACAGCGGCAATCAGTTCCTGCAGTGGGCTCACAGGCTGATCCCGACATCGAACACGATGCTGCGACCCAGGTTGCTGCGCAGGAAGTCCGGCGCGTCGGGGTGGGCGAACAGCACCCGGGCAAACGTCGGCCCCACCAGTGACAGCGAGCGCCAGCCCTGGCGCAGGTATTCGGTCGGTGGTGGGAAGTGACTGTTGAGGTCCAGCACTTCGCGCTTGAGACTGGCGAAGGCGATGATGTCCAGGTCGCCCAGGTCCATGCCGCGCTCGGTGTAGTTGTGAGCTTTCTTGCGCAGGGTCGGGGCCAGCCGCATCAGGAACTCATTGGCCGGGATCCGCCGCGGCTTGGCCTCACGACGCACCAGCTGGCTCAGGGAGAAAGCGCTGCGGCGGCGTTGCAGTTCATCGCGCCATTCGTCATTGAGGCGGCGGCCCTCGTCGAGCACGAAAAACACCTCGAAATTGGCATCGCGAAACAACACGTCCGGCGGCTCGCCGGCCGGTGCGAACTCGTCGGCGCGATAAGGCACGTTCAGCCCTTGCAGCAGACGCTGGCAGACCCAACGCTCACGCTCCCATTTGCGGGCATTTGAGAGAAAGGCGTTGGCTTGCTCGGCCGCGATGGTCAGCAGGCGTAAGTAATCTGAGTCATCCATGAGCCCAAGCTTAGCGTTCAAATGTGATCAAAAAAAATAAAGCTTGCTGTGAAGGGGCAAATTTCCGCTCAGGCCAGGTAATGCTGTTCACTTAGAGCCTAAAGCAAGGGGGCGAGCCTCTATGCATCTGCACCACCGCTATCGCGAGCAAGCTTTGCTCCCACAGATCTAACGGATGTACGATCGGGAGAGCCGCGCTGGGCCATGGATGGCCCTTCGCGGCGGCCCACGGATCAATGCCTTCGTTCAGGTATGCCGAGCCTAGGCGAGGCACCGAGTGGTGGGGCAGAAGCGTTTTGCTTACTTTTGACTGGGCCGGCTCCCGGGCTTCTCAAAAGTGAGCCGCCGTCAGGGCGGAACCCTAAGCGGCCGTTACCGCAGAAACGGATATACACACCACGCTGAAACAGCCCTCAGAATGGAAGACCAAATCTCCGATAAACGCTCAAGTGAACAGCATCACCCCCATGCAGGGCCCAATAGATCATCCTGTTCAGCCTGACACGCCAACCAAGCGCAAAACAAATCCAGCTTCTTGCTCTGCTGCGCGCTGCGCTTGGCGATATAGACGTAGCGGCTCGGGCGAAACCCGAACGGCGCCACCAGGCGACCCAGGCGAATGTCGTCAGCCACCAAGTGCCACGGGGCGACGCAAATCCCCAGGCCGGCAATCGCCGCCTCCAACGTAAAGTAATAGTGCTCGTATTCCAGCCCGGCCGGCGCGGTGGCCTGGTGTCCAATCGCATCCCCCCAGTTCGCCCAGGCATCCGGACGGGTTTTGGTATGCAGGAGGGGATGGCTGAAAATCGAGCCCACGTCGGCTAATTGAATACGTGCGGATAAGGTGGGCGACAACACGACGCCCAATCGTTCAGGAAACAGCCGGACGGTGTTTTTCTGCTCGCCCACGATGCCCTGTTCAGCCGTGATCATCACGTCATAGCGATCCCGGCCCGGATCGCTCCCGTGAACCGGTGAGCTCAGGCGAATCTTGATCCCTGGATAAGTCGTATTGAAGTCGAAAAGACGCGGTATCAGCCACTTGACCGTAAATGTGCTGAAGCAGGACACGTCCAAGGTGCCTGTCGCCGTGTCTCGGACCCTGCTCACCGCGGCCTCGATCTGATCCAGTGCGGCCGTCAGTTCCGGCAGCAGTTCTCTACCGGCAACGGTGAGCTGAGGTTTGTTTTTTGGGCCTTCGAACAGGTCCACACCAAGACTCAGCTCCAGCTGGCGTACCTGGCGACTCACTGCGCCAGGCGTGACAGACAGCTCCTCGGCGGCCGCGATCATTTTGCCCAGTCGGGCAGCGGCCTCGAAGGTATGCAGCGCATTCAATGGGGGGAGGCGACGTTTCATAAAGTGACTTTAACTCAATTACATCGAGCGTATAAATCGATATCAGGTATCGAGCGTATTTTGCAGAATCCCCCGGCTCCCGCAGTGTCTGCCGACTGTTCCGAGTCGCCAGGATTGAGGGGCATTCCCTATCAAATTGAGAGCACCTCACATGCCATTCGTTCGTACCGCCGTCATCAAGGGCACCAGCCAGCAGCAACGTCAGCGCATCGTCGATGGCATACATCAAGCACTGGTCGAGAGCATTGGTATGCCAGAGGATGAATTGTTCAACCTGGTCACGGACTATGACCCTGAACAGTTTTTCTACAGCCGCACGTTTAACGGTGTGGCTCGTTCAGACCATTTGATCGTGATTGAGATTACGATGCGCAGAGGGCGCAGTGATGCGATGAAGCGCGAGCTCTACAAAAAAATCGCGGACAATCTCGGGGTTCAAGCCCAGGTTCGTCCGCAAGACGTTTTCATCTTCATGCACGAGAATGACTATTCGGATTGGTCGGTAGGCTTTGGTAAGTTTGCTATGGCCTTGGTACAACAGCCAGGAAGTGTCGCTACTTAAGTAGCGCACGGACGGCGTTCTAGTTCTCGCAGGAGTAGCCCATGATCGGTGCCGAACTGCTTTCACCGCAGACCCTGGCGGCCGGTTGGCTGGTGTATGTGCCGGTGTTGGCCTGGGCCGTGGTGCGGGCGCCGTGGGTCGAACTGTTCACCGACAGCCGTCGCCAGCACCTGCTGTTCGGTACGGTGCTGGCGTTGTTCATGCTGTGGCTGGTGCGCCGGGATTTCGATACGGGCGTTTCGTATCACTTCATTGGCATGACTGCCGTGACGCTGCTGCTGGACTGGCCGTTGGCGATCCTCGGTGGCCTGTGCGCGCAGCTCGCGCTGGTGCTACTGGGCCGTCAGGACATGGCCGCGGTAGGGGTCAACGGTGCGCTGCTGATCCTGTTGCCGGTGCTGGTCACCGAGTGTTGCGCGATCCTGGTGGAGCGCGCCCAGCCGCGCAATCTGTTCGTGTATATCTTCTGTTCGGGGTTTCTCGCGGCCGCGCTTTCGGCGTTGGCGTGCCTGCTGCTGGGGCTTGGTCTGCTGTGGTACGACGGTATATTCGCCATGCCTTACTGGCTGGAAGATTTTGTCGGCTACCTCTGGTTGATCATCTTCCCCGAGGCCTTCATCAACGGCATGGTGATCAGTGCGTTGGTGGTGTTCAGTCCCGAATGGCTGGAGACCTTCAACCGCACGCGCTACCTGTCGGCTCCGTGGAACGATGATGACAAGCCTTGATTCACGTCAAGGCTGCACCACCACACGCCCTTCATGCTTTGGAAAACTTCCAGGAGCACAACCATGAGTGTTTATGAGTGGGCGAGACAAGAGATCAGGCGTAGCCACGATGCCGCAATGGAAATTGGTTTTGACCCAGGCTTGAGCCTGCGCGCCTTGCTCAGTGCGATCGTGCAACAGAGCAAGACAGTGCGCAGCCCTGAAGACCTGGCCGATGAGTTGAGTTTCCTGGCGGAAAACCTCGACGATGAACAGGACTACGGTTTCATGCGGCCTTAATGATGTGAGCGAGGCTCGAAGTCTTCGCTGAACAGCTCGTCCTCGGCGTCGGGGCTGACCGGGATCTTGTGTTCTTCCGACGCCCAGGCGCCGAGGTCGATCAGTTTGCAGCGGTCAGAGCAGAACGGCCGGAACTTGCTCTCCGGGCTCCATTCCACAGGGGCGCCACAGGTTGGGCAATCAACGGTTGGGGTTTGGCTCATGATTGGCCTCCACGCAAAGTAAGGTAAAAGTGATGCAGGCGCTCGACCTCGCTGTGCAGCCAGGCGAGGTCGCGATCGTTGACCACCACGTCGTCGGCATGGCTCAGGCGATCCTGGCGGCTGGACTGGGCCTTGAGAATCGCCTGGACCTGCTGTTCGCTGGTCTGGTCGCGCTGCAACGTACGTTCGATCTGCAATTGTTCCGGCGCATCGATCACCAGGATCCGCTGGGTCATGGTGTACTGCCCTGACTCGATCAGCAGCGGCGATACCAGGATCGCATAGGGCGATTGTGCCTGGGCCAGATGATGGGCAATTTCCTCGGCGATCAGCGGATGCAGCAGCGCCTCGAGCCAGCGGCGTTCATCGGCATTCTCGAAGATCAACTTGCGCAGCGCCGCTCGGTCCAGGGCGCCGTCGGCCTGCAATACGCCGGGGCCGAAGTGCTCGGCGATTTTCGCCAGCGCCGGACGCCCGGGCTCGACCACCCAGCGCGCCGCATGATCGGCGTCGATGACGTGCACGCCCAGGTCGATGAAATGCTGGGCCGCCGCGCTCTTGCCGCTGCCGATGCCACCGGTCAGGCCGAGAATCCAGGGTTTTTTCACTGAGGTATTCATTAAAAACCGACAGACTGCCAATAGAAGTCGGTTATTTGACCACCCCAGAGCAAGGCAATCCAGCCGGCAATGGCCAGATAAGGTCCAAAGGGGATCTGCGCCGACCCCGGGGCATCACGCAAGCGCAGCACAATCGCCCCAATAACGGCGCCCACCAACGACGACAGCAGCAGCGTCAGCGGCAGGATCTGCCAGCCACCCCAGGCGCCGAGCATCGCCAGCAGCTTGAAATCCCCATAGCCCATGCCTTCCTTGCCGGTGATCAGCTTGAACACCCAGAACACCGACCACAGCGCCAGGTAGCCGGCCACCGCGCCCCACATCGCCTGGTTCAAGGACACGAAGAGCCCGAAGCTGTTGATGATCAAGCCCAGCCACAACAGCGGCAGCACCAGGGTATCGGGCAGCAATTGATGCTCGGCGTCGATCAGGCTCATGGCCAGCAGGCCCCAGGTCAACACCATCACCATCGCGGCGTGCCAGCCAAAACCGAAATGCCAGGCGACGAACGCCGATAACGCGCCGCAGGCCAATTCGGTCAGGGGGTAACGCCTGCCGATGGGCGCGGCGCAGCTCGAACAGCGGCCGCGCAGTATCAGGTAGCTGAGCATCGGAATGTTTTCCCAGGGGCGGATGCGATGGCCGCAGTGCGGGCACTGGGAGTGGGGCAGCATCAGGTTGTAGACCGGGCCCGGGGTTTCGGCCGGCAGGCCCAGCAGGTCGTGGGCCTGCAGGCGCCATTCGCGGTTGAGCATCTTCGGCAGGCGCCACACCAGCACGTTGAGGAAGCTGCCGATGATCAGGCCGAGCAATGCTGCAACGAGCACGAAAGCCAGGGGATACAGCACGAAGAATTCGCTCAGGGGCATGTCAGATCGCAGAGCCGAGTTGAAAGATGGGCAGGTACATGGCAACTACCAGGCCACCGACGACCACCCCCAGGACCACCATGGTGAAGGGTTCCATCAGGCTGGTGAGGTTGTCCACCAGATTGTCCACCTCGGCCTCATAAAAGCTCGCCACCTTGTCGAGCATGTCGTCCAGCGCACCGGATTCCTCGCCGATGGCGGTCATCTGGACCGCCAGGTTCGGAAAAATCCCTGAGGCACGCATGGAGAAATTCAACTGCATGCCGGTCGAGACCTCCTGCTTGATGCGCTGCACGGCACGTTTGAATACCACGTTGCCGGTGGCGCCAGACACCGAATCCAGGGCCTCCACCAGCGGCACGCCGGCGGCGAAGGTAGTGGACAGCGTGCGGGCGTAGCGGGCCACGGCGGATTTGTACAGCAAGGTGCCGATCAGCGGCAGCTTGAGCAGCCATTTGTCGCGCCAGTCGCGAAAGCGCTCCGAACGCCTGAGCGCATACTTCACGCCAAAAAAAGCCCCCACCGCCCCGCCAAGCATCACCCACCACCATTGCTGCATGATTTCCGACAGGCCTATGACCATCACTGTGAAGGCTGGCAGCTTCGCGCCAAACCCGGAGAATACCGATTCGAATTGCGGCACGACCTTGACCAGCAGGATCCCCGTGACCACTGCGGCGACGAGGACCACTGCCGCTGGATAGGTCATGGCTTTCTTGATCTTGGCCTTGAGCGCTTCGCTCTTTTCCTTGTAGGTCGCGACCCGGTCCAGCAGCGTGTCCAGGGCACCGGCCTGCTCGCCGGCGTCTACCAGGTTGCAGTACAGCTCGTCGAAATATTGCGGGCACTTGCGCAGCGCCGCGGCGAAGCTGTTGCCAGCGGCGACTTCCTGCTTCACCTCGTCCACCAGCTTGCGCATGTTGGGGTTGTCGAAGCCTTCGCCAATGATGTCGAACGCCTGCAACAGCGGCACACCAGCCTTGAGCATGGTGGCCATCTGGCGGGTGAAGAGGGCGATATCCAGCGGCTTGATGCGCTTGCCCTTGCTGAATATCGAGGTGGATTTCTTGCGCACCTTCTGCGGGTTGATGCCTTGTTTGCGCAGCTGTGCCTTGACCAGCGCCGGGCTTTGACCCGTCAGCTCGCCACTCATTTTCGTGCCTTTGCGGTCCTTGCCTTCCCAAGTGTAAACATCGGTTTTGACTGCCTTGACCGCCATGTTCAATCCTTGGTGACCCGGTTGATTTCTTCGAGGCTGGTGACGCCCTGCATCACTTTGAGCAGCCCCGAGGTGCGCAGGTCATTGAAACCGTCCTTGCGCATTTGCAGATCGATTTCCAGCGAGTTGCCCTCGGCCATGATCAGCCGTTGCAGCTCGGGCGTGTTCTTGACCACTTCGTAAACCCCCACGCGCCCTTTGTAACCGTTGTTGCACTGTTCGCAACCGACCGGCTCATAGATCGTGAATGTGCCGATGCGTTCCCGAGGGAAACCTTCCTTGAGCAAGGTTTCCTCGGGAATCTCGATGGCCTTCTTGCAGTGACTGCACAGCTTGCGCGCCAGCCGCTGGGCAATGATCAGGTGCACGGCGGTGGCGATGTTGAACCCCGGAATGCCCATGTTCTGCAGGCGGATCAGGGTTTCGGCGGCGCTGTTGGTGTGCAGGGTGGAGAGCACCAGGTGCCCGGTCTGGGCGGCCTTGATGGCGATCTCGGCGGTTTCCAGGTCGCGGATCTCGCCGACCATGATCACGTCCGGGTCCTGACGCAGGAACGAGCGCAGGGCCTGGGCGAAATCCAACCCCTGGCGTGGGTTCACGTTGACCTGGTTGATGCCTTCCATGTTGATCTCCACCGGGTCTTCGGCGGTGGAAATGTTGATGTCCACGGTGTTGAGGATATTCAGCCCAGTGTAGAGCGACACGGTCTTGCCCGAGCCGGTTGGGCCGGTCACCAGGATCAGACCCTGCGGTTGCTTGAGGGCGGCCATGTACAGGTCTTTCTGGTCCGGCTCGTAGCCCAGGGCATCGATGCCCATTTGCGCGCTGGATGGGTCGAGGATCCGGATCACCACTTTTTCGCCCCAGAGCGTGGGCAGGGTGTTGACCCGGAAATCGATGGACTTGGTTTTCGACAGGCGCATTTTCAGGCGCCCATCCTGGGGTTTGCGCCGCTCGGAAATATCCAGGCTGGCCATGACTTTCAGGCGTGCGGCGATACGGTTGGCCAACTGGATCGGCGGCCTGGCCACTTCCCGCAGTATGCCGTCGGTGCGCACCCGCACCCGGTAGATTTTTTCGTAGGGCTCGAAGTGCAGGTCGGAAGAGCCGCCCTTGATCGCGTCCAGCAGCATCTTGTTGACGAAACGCACCACGGGCGCATCGTCGGTGTCCTGGCCGGCAATGGAATCCTGCCTGGTGTCGTCGATCGATTCGATGTCCAGGCCGTCGAGGTCGACATCCCCCATGCCTTCCAGGCCGGTGCTGCTGGACTCGAAAAACTTTTCGATGGCGTCGCTGAGCTTGTCGTCCTCCACCAGGATGGCTTCGGTGGTCAGGCCGGTGCTGAACTGGATGTCATTGATAGCCTGGTGATTAGTCGGGTCGGAAATACCCACGTACAGCTTGTTACCGCGCCGCCACAGCGGCAGGGCGTGATGCTGGCGTACCAGCTTTTCGCTGACCAGACCGGTGGGTTGGGTTTCTTTGTCCAGGCTGTTGAGGTCCAGCAGGGCGACGCCGAAATGCTCCGAGGCGATCTCCGCGACCTGTCGACTCTGGACCAGTTTGTTCTGCACCAGATAGCTGACCAGGGGGATGCGATTGCGTTGAGCCTGTTGATACGCCTGTTGCGCACTTTGCTCGGTGAGCAGTTCGGCCAGCACCAATTGCTTGGTCAGGCCGCTGAGGGCGATGTCATTCATGGGAATCCCGGCGGCGAACAGTTCATGACTTATAGCCTAGTCAAGCCTCGACGCCAAACCAGCGGGGCAGGGTGACAAAAAACGTCAGATAGTGCGGTTGTTGAGGTAGGACGTTGCCGTTGTGCTGGTTCAAATCCCTTGAGTGATGGGGTTTCAGGGTTGGCATGTGCCCTGCAATGGCCGTTTCAGGTCATGAGATTTCGACTCATGCATGGGAGATGTCTATGAATAAGCAGAGTGGCTTTACCTTGATCGAGCTGCTGATCGTCGTGGCGATCATCGGCATTCTGGCGACGTTTGCGTTGCCGCAATATTCCAAATACCAGGCGCGGGCCAAGGCTACGGCGGGGCTGGCGGAGGTCTCTGCGTTGAAAGTGCCGTTTGAGGACATCATGAATCAAGGTACCGATCCAACGTTGGCCAACATCGGTGGGACATCGCCCACCAGCAATTGCACGTTGGAGGCTGCAGGAACAGCATCGAATGGAGGGGGCACTATCAAGTGTACCCTTTTGAATGCGCCTGCTCCGGTACTCGGCAAAGTGATCACCCTTACGCGCTCTACTCAAGGCGTTTGGACCTGCGGCGCCACCGCCGCTCAGGAATTCCTGCCGGCTGGATGCACAGGTACAGCAGCGACGACTCCATGATTTGAGTGCACGTATCGAGGCAGTGAACTGCCTCGATACAGAAACCCTTCGCAATTCATGAGCTTAGAAATTGGCCAAAAACCCGCAAGTTGCATGTCCAGAATCACCGCTTCATGCATTTTGCATGATCACGAAAATTGCCGTTTCGCTTAACTTGCTGATTTATAAGAAATTAATTAATTTTTAAAAGCTGGCACAGCGTTCGCACTACTCCTGATAACCCTGCCGGGATGCACCTCCGGCAGTTTTTGAGAAAAACAGGAGTTACTCGTATGAAGAAGTTCGCTATCACTGCCGCCGCTGCTACCGCTCTGACCCTGACCATGGCTAGCGCATTCGCCGAGACCACTCAAGCAACTCAGGCGCCAATGATGCTGGCTGCGGGCGAAGTGACAGAGGCCAAGGAAGCCACCTCTGATACCTGGATCACCACCAAGGTCAAAGCCGACCTGGTCACCGAAAAAGGCATTCCAGGTACCGACATCAAAGTCGAAACCAACAAAGGCGTTGTGTCGCTGTCTTCCACTGTTGCCGTGACCGAAGCCCAGAAAACCACCGCTGTGGCGATCGCCAAGAAAATCAAAGGCGTCAAGGCCGTATCGGCTGACGGCCTGAAAGCCGAGTAAGGCCAAGACTTCTCGCCTGGACTGGGAGAAGGCGCGGCAAGCGGGCCAGGATATACGTTTGCCGTCGCTTTGGAGTTCATGCGAAAGGCCACACGGACGTGGCCATTACAGGCCCCCGGCATTCGTGCCGGGGGCCTGTTCTATTCTGGGGAATCAATCTGCGGGTCAGCGTTTACACACGAGTCAGAACCGAGTTGCCGCCATCGCGAGCAAGCTCGCTCCCACCGGGGGCGGCGGTGAACACGGATTTTGAGATCACCCTAAACAATGTGGGAGCGAGCTTGCTCGCGATGGCGGCGGCACATTCAACACATCTGTGCGGACAAGCTCACCGCCCCCGCTTGCTGGTGATCTGCACCAGCCGATTCCCCTCGAAGCGCAGGTACTGATACATGCCGCTGTTGGGGCCGTAGGTCCATTCTTCCACCGGGTATTCCTCCCGGCGATTGACACTGCGCTTGTAGCCCAGGTCATCCCGCGCCGCTGGCTCCCCGCACTTTTGCAGCACTTCGCTGGAGCGGTCACCGACGCTGATCAACTGGCTGCCGCAACGCAGCGTGTCGGCAGCCGCGGCCTGGCCGGCGGCCAGTACTAGACCCAGGCAGAGCCCAAACCAGGGTTTCATCTTATTCGGCATCCAGATGCATCGGGGTAATCACCCGGCCATCGCTCTCGGCCTGGCCGAGGCTGGCGTCGATGAAATACACGCGGTCATCGGCCAACTGGCCTTTGTCCACCAGGAAGTCCTTGATGCTGCTGGCCCGTTCCTGCCCCAGTTGACGCAAGAGCACGTCGCTGCCGCTCCAGAACTTGATCACGCCTTCACGCAGTTTCTCGATGCGCGCCTTTTTGTCCAATTGCGTCCATTCGGCGGGCGGTTGGGTCTTGAGGCGGGTGCGGTAGATGCCTTCGAGCAGTGGTGCCTTTTCGTCCTCGGGCACTTGGATCAGAGAGGCCTGGGCCGGAACTTTGTCGCCCCGACGCTGCAGCATCTTGTAGTAGTTGTACTGGTATTCGCGTTCCAGGCGCTGGGCGGCGAGCAGTGGGCCATCGCTGCTTTCGGCGGCGGTGCCTTCGATCTCCAGGCGCAGCTCCGGACGTTTGCCAAGGGCCTCGGACAGTTTGAGCAGCACGCCTTCATTGTCCTTGCTCAGGTCGCTGGAGCCCGGCGCAAACGCCACGCTGCCCAGGTCTTCCGAGCCGCCGCCGGCCACCAGCCCACCGATAAGCTTGAACGGTGCCTGGGCCGCTCGTACCACCAGGTTGCGCAGGGTCTGCCAGATGATCGGCATGACACTGAATTGCGGGTCGTTGAGATCGCCGGACACCGGTAGTTCGATGGAAATCTTGCCGTCGGAATCCTTCAGCAATGCGACGGCCAATTTGAGTGGCAGGCTCACGGCGTCCGGGCTGTCGACTTTTTCCCCCAGTTGCAGTTGCTCGACCACCACTTTGTTTTCTGCCTGGAGCTTGCCCTGGGTGATCCGGTAATGCAGGTCGAGATTGAGCCGGCCCTTGCGGATGCGATAGCCGGCGAACTTTCCGGAGTAGGGCGTCAGGGTGGTCAGCTCGACCCGTTTGAAACTGGTGGCGATGTCGAGGCTGGCCATCGGGTCGAAGGGGTTGACTGCCCCCTTGATGGTGACAGGCGCGTAACGGTCGACCTTGCCCTTGATGTCGACGCTGGCCGGTTTGGCCTGGCGGCTGTCGATGGTGCCGATCTGGCCATTGAGCTGCTGGATGGCGGTGGCGAAATTGGGCGTCAGGCTGAAGTCGGCGAAGTTGGCCGAACCGTCATTGATGGCAATGCCGCCGATGTGGATGCCCAGCGGTTTTTCCTGGGACGCCGGTTTTGCCGCGGCTTTCTTGGTGCCGCTGTCGGCCGGTTGCGGGATCAGCAGGTCATCGATGTTGGTGGTGCGGTCGTCGTTGATCATGAACCGCGCGTAAGGCTGGAACAGGTTGACCTTGTCGATGGACAGGCTGTCACCGTGCTGGTAACTCAGGCCTTCGAGGACCAGGCTCTGCCACTTGAGGAAGTCGCGGGTCTTGAGCGTGTCGAGGGTGTGCAACTGATCGACCTGGGCGCGGCCGGTGACGGCAAATGCCAGCGGTTCGGTGCTTTTGAGGTCGACCGCCAGATCACTGCCGAGCATCCCGGAGCGCAGCTCCAGGCGAATGAACGGGTTGATGTACGACTGGGCGACGCGCAGGTCGACGTCCTGGGTCTTGACCTTGAGCTTGGCGGTGATCGGGTTCAGGTTGACCTCGCCGTCGGCGAGGATCTTGCCCTGCTTGCCTATCCCGGTGTCCAGCTTGAGGGTAAAGGGCGAGCCGTTGAGGGTGTCGTAGTTCTGCAGGTCGAGGTTCAGCGGGCCGACCTCCAGTGCCACGGCGGGCTGGGCCTGACGGTCAGCCAAGTGCACCTTATAGTCGCGCAGCTGCACGTCCTTCAACATCACCTGCCAGGGTTTGTTGGGCGGTGCCGGTTCAGCTTTTGGCGAGTCTGCCGCTGCCGGGGCGGATGCCGGTTCAGCCTTGACCTGCGGTTTGGCCGGTTGGCTGGCGAAGAGTTTCTGCCAGTCCAGTTGCCCGTCCGCCTCGCGAGCGGCCCAGGTTTCCAGCTGCTGGCTGCGGATCTTGCCCACGATGACTTGCTGCTTGGCCAGGTCCACCGTGGTTTCGCTCACGTCCAGGCGTTCGAGCTTCACCAGTGGACGACCATCGGGGGCCTTGATGGCGAAGGGCGCGACGCTGACCGCGACGTTGTTGAGCAGCAGTTCGGTGCCCTTGGCCAGGTTGAGCTTGTAGTCGGTGCTGAGGTTCAGGACGCCGTTTTCCAACACCAGCGGCACGGCGTCGCGTACGTAGGGCCAAAAGGCTTTCATCTGGCCGTCGGTGACTTTGAGCGTGCCTTGGGAGGCAATCGGCGTGAGGCTGAAATTACCGGTCCAGTCGATCTGCCCGCCGTTGGGACCTATGGCCACCAGGGTCATGTCGGCATTGTCGTCGGGCAGGGTGCTGAGATTCTTCAGCTCGAAGTCGAGGGTGTCGTAGAGAAACTCAATGGGCTCGCTGGGGCGCAGGTCCTGGAAATGCACATAGCCGCCGGCCAACTTGATTCGGTCAACCCGCAGGGGAAACGGCTTCGCCTCGGGGTCGGCAGGCGTCGGCTCGCTGGCCGGCAGCTTGAACAGGCCCAGTAGGTTCAACTGACCGTCCTTGGCGAACATCACTTCGGTCTTGGGCTTGTCCAGCTCGATGTCGACCAGGTGCAGGGCGCCGGACCACAAGCTGTCGAGTTGCAAATTTGCGTACAGCCGTTCGAAGCCGACCTGTTCCTTGCCTGGTTCGCCGATATTCAGGCCCCATAGGGTGACTTCAAGGCTGAAGGGATTGAGTTCGATGCGCTGGATCTGGGCCGGTACCGTCGCAAGGGTGGCCAATTGCTGGTTGGCGATGCGCAAGGCGATGCCCGGCAAAATCAGAAAGCCCAACAGGCTGTAGAGGGCCAGTGCGGTCAACAGAGCGCCGATGGCGCGAATCAATCCTTTGGGCATGTGCGGCTTCATCTTGGTGTGAATTCGGAATGCCTTGGAGTATGGCATGCGTTTACGGTTCCGAAGCCACTGTGATTTATGAGAATTGTCCGTTTTTCGAGTAAGAATTCTGAGTCTGGCTTAGAGCTGGAGCACCAAAGTCTTGAGCGGCGGCTGCTGGTCCCGGGAGGGGAAATCGCTGCCGGGCGTCAGCACGCTCCACTCGCGTACCGGGCGACCGGCTTTTTCCGCACAACGCAGCACCTGCTCGCGCCAGTCGTCCATGGGCACTTTTGCCAGGTTGTTGCAGCAGATCAGCACGCCATTGTCGGCGGTGGTGAGCAGCGCCGGTTTCAGCAGGCTTTGGTAGTCGCGCAACAGGTCGACGGTGCCGAACGCACTTTTGGCCCAGGCCGGTGGGTCGAGCAGCACCAGGTCGTACTGGCGTTGTTCCAGGCGCACGTAGCTAGGCAGTTTCTGCCCGCGCCGCTGGCTGATGGGCAGGCCGGCCAGTTGGCGGATCGCCGGAAAGTAATCCGACTGCACGAATTCCATCGGCGGCAAATCGGGGTTGAGCAGGCCGTTTTCGCGGCCCACCGCCAGGTTGCCTTCGGCGAAGTCCAGGTTGCACACTTCCCGCGCACCACCGGCCGCGGCGCTCAGGCCGACGCCGCAGGTGTAGGCGAACAGGTTCAGCACGCTTTTGTTGCGGCTGTGTGCCTTGACCCAGCCTCGGGCGTTGCGCAGGTCGAGAAACAGCAGTGGATCCTGCCCGGCATGGCGACCGCGTACGCGATAATTCAAGCCCCATTCATGCCCGACCAGGTCTTGCAGGGCGGCCTCGTCCGCCTGATAGACGGTGTCCTGGCGGTCGACGCGCGAATTGCCCCGGGCGCGGTCGTTGTAGACCAACAAAGTCTCCAGTCCCAGCCGTTCGTTGACAATGGCATGCAGTTGCAGCAGGTCGTCGCGCTCCAGCGACTGATGGAAGCTCTGTACCAGCAGTTGCGGGCCGTAGCGGTCGATGGTCAGGCCGGGGGTGCCTTCCTGGCTGCCATGGAACAGGCGATAGCAGTCGGTGCCTTGCTGGTGCAGTTGGCCGAGCAGCTCCTGACGCTGGTCGAGGGCGGCGCGCAGCGCCTGATTCAAGGAAGACATGCCGGGCGCGCCTTAGAGAAATGAGGCGCGGAAGTTTAGCAGTTCTGGCTGGCGTGGTCCCTGTGGGAGCGAGCAAGCTCGCTCCCACAGGGAAGCCTCAGCGATTGAGGCGTTTGTCGATCAGCCCCTCCACCACACTTGGATCGGCCAGGGTCGAGGTATCGCCGAGGCTATCGAGTTCGTTGCAGGCGATCTTGCGCAGGATGCGCCGCATGATCTTGCCCGAACGGGTCTTGGGTAACGCCGGCGCCCACTGGATCAGTTCCGGTTTGGCGAAGCTGCCGATTTCCTTGCTGACGTGGGCCAGCAATTCCTTCTTCAGCTCGTCATTGGCGTCCACACCGTTCATCGGCGTGACAAAGGCATAGATGCCCTGGCCCTTGAGGTCGTGGGGATAACCGACGACCGCCGCTTCGGCAATGTTGTCGTGCAGCACCAGGGCGCTTTCGATTTCGGCGGTGCCGATGCGATGCCCGGAGACGTTGATCACATCGTCGATGCGCCCGGTGATCCAGTAGTCGCCATCTTCGTCGCGGCGCGCGCCGTCGCCGGTGAAGTAATAGCCGGGGTAGGGTTTGAAGTAGGTGTCGACCATGCGTTGATGATCGCCGTAGACGCTGCGAATCTGCCCGGGCCAACTGGATTTGATCGCCAGTACGCCGCTGCCGGCACCGCTGATTTCCTTGCCCACTTCATCCAGCAAGACCGGTTGCACGCCGAACATCGGCCGGGTGGCGCAGCCTGGCTTGAGCCGTGGGGCGCTCACCAACGGGCTGAGCATGATGCCGCCGGTCTCGGTCTGCCACCAGGTGTCGACAATCGGGCAGCGTTGTTCGCCTACCGTGTTGAAATACCATTCCCACGCCTCCGGGTTGATCGGCTCACCAACGGTGCCGAGCAGTCGCAGGCTTTTGCGGGACGTTTCCTGCAACGGTCCGGCACCTTCGCGCATCAGCGCGCGCAGGGCGGTCGGTGCGGTGTAGAAGATGTTGACCTGATGCTTGTCGATCACCTGCCAGAAGCGCGAACTGCTCGGGTAGCTCGGCACGCCCTCGAAGATCAGCGTGGTGGCGCCATTGGCCAGCGGGCCATAGACGATGTAGCTGTGGCCGGTGACCCAGCCGACATCGGCGGTGCACCAGAACACTTCGTTGTCGCGGTAATCGAGCACGTACTTGAACGTCATCGCCGCTTGCAGCAGATAACCGCCCGTGGTGTGCAGCACGCCCTTGGGTTTGCCAGTGCTGCCGGAGGTGTAGAGGATGAACAACGGGTCTTCGGCGTCCATCGGTTCCGGTGGGCAGTCGTCGCTCATCTCGTGCATGGCCTGGTGGTACCACAGGTCGCGGCCTTCAACCCAGCCCACCTCACCCTGGGTGCGCTCGACCACCAGCACGGTGCTGACGTTCGGGCAACTTTCCAGGGCCTTGTCGACGTTACGCTTGAGCGGTACGAAGCGCCCGCCGCGCACGCCTTCGTCCGCCGTGATCACGGTGCGGCAGTCGGCGTCGAGAATCCGGTCGCGCAGCGAGTCCGGTGAGAAACCGCCGAACACCACCGAATGCACGGCGCCGATGCGGGTGCAGGCGAGCATGGCGTAGGCGGCCTCGGGGATCATCGGCATGTAGATGCAGACCCGGTCGCCTTTCTTCACGCCACGGCTTTTCAGCACGTTGGCCAGGCGGCACACATGGTTGTGAAGTTTTTTGTAGGTGATTTCTGCCGATTCGGCGGGGTTGTCGCCTTCCCAGATGATTGCCGTCTGGTCGCCGCGCGTTTGCAGGTGACGGTCGATGCAATTGGCGCTGACGTTCAGCTTGCCACCGGCGAACCAGGTCGCATCGCTGTTCTTGAGGTCATAGCGCTGGACGGTTTGCCAGGGCGTCATCCAGTCGAGAAAGCGCGTGGCCTGCTCGGCCCAGAAGGCGCTGGGGTGTTCGATGGATTCTTTATAGAGCCGCGTGTACTCGTCCTGACTCAGTTGCGCAGCCCGGCGGACGGCATCGGCTTGGGGGTACTGGCTGATATCGAACATGACGGTTCCTTATTCTTGTTTTGCGACAAGTCATAAAGATGCGCCCAGTCGCCTGGGGGTTCAAGTCATGCACAAAGCAACTGTGGGAGCGAGCCTCGTGGGAGCAAAGCTTGCTCGCGATGACGCCGTCTCATTCAATGCATAGGTTGATATCAGACCGCTATCGCGAGCAAGCTTTGCTCCCACAAGACCCGCTCCCACAGGGGGAATGCAAACCCAGGGATCAGCCGCGGTGGCGTCCGCGAAAGTAGTTGATCAAGCCCTGGGTCGAAGCATCTTCGGCCAGGCTTTCTTCACTACCCACCAGGCGGTTGTAGACGCCCTTACCCAGTTCCTTGCCCAGCTCCACGCCCCATTGGTCGAAGGCGTTGATGCCCCAGACCACGCTCTGCACGAACACCTTGTGTTCATACAGCGCTACCAGCGCGCCGAGGCGACGCGGGCTGATGCGTTCGACTACCAGGGTGTTGCTCGGACGGTTGCCCGGGATCACCTTGTGGGAGGCCAGTTTCTGCACCTCTTCTTCGCTGGCGCCCTTGTCCCGCAGCTCGGCTTCGGCTTCGGCGCGGGTCTTGCCGAGCATCAGTGCCTGGCTCTGGGACAGGCAGTTGGCGTACAGCCACTGGTGATGATCGGAAACCGGGTTGAAGCTGACGATCGGCACGATGAAGTCGGCCGGGATCAACTGGGTGCCCTGGTGCAGCAACTGGTGGTAAGCGTGCTGACCGTTGCAGCCGACGCCGCCCCAGATGACCGGGCCCGTGTCGGTCGACACCGGGGTACCGTCCTGGCGCACGCTCTTGCCGTTGGATTCCATGTCCAATTGCTGCAAATGCTTGGTGATGTTACGCAGGTAGTGGTCGTACGGCAGGATCGCATGGCTCTGCGCACCCCAGAAGTTGCCGTACCACACGCCCAGCAGTGCCAGCAGCACCGGCATGTTCTGTTCGAACGGGGCGCTCTGGAAATGCTGGTCCATGGAATAGGCCCCGGAGAGCAATTCCTTGAAGTTCGACATGCCGATGGCCAGGGCGATCGGCAGGCCGATGGCCGACCACAGCGAGTAACGCCCGCCGACCCAGTCCCACATCGGGAAGATGTTTTCTTCGCGGATGCCGAAGGCCACGGCGGCGGCGTTGTTGCTCGATACGGCGATGAAGTGGCGATACAGCTCCGCTTCTGAGCCACCCTGGGCCAGGTACCAGGCGCGGGCGGCCTGGGCGTTCTTCAGGGTTTCGAGGGTGTTGAAGGATTTCGACGAGACGATGAACAGCGTGGTCTCGGCGCGCAGCTTCATGGTCAGTTCATGGAACTCACTGCCGTCGATGTTCGCCAGGTAGTGGCAGCGAACGCCTTTTTGCGCGTAGGACAACAGCGCTTCGGACACCAGCTCCGGGCCGAGGAAAGAACCACCGATGCCGATGTTCACCACGTCGGTGATGGGCTTTTCGGTGTAGCCGCGCCACAGGCCGTCGTGAATGCGGCCCACCAGGTCGGTGATCTGGTTCAGCACTTTGTGCACGTCCGGCATCACGTTGACGCCGTTGACCAGCAGCTTGTCGCCCACCGGCCGACGCAGGGCGGTGTGCAGGGCAGGGCGGTTTTCCGAGGCGTTGACGATTTCGCCTTCGAACAGCGACTTGATCGCGCCCTTGAGGTCGACTTCGTTGGCCAGGCCCACCAGCAGGTCGCGGGTCTGGGCGTTGATCAGGTTTTTCGAGTAGTCGAGAAACAGGCCGCAGCTCGACAGGGTGAATTGAGTAAAACGCTGCGGATCGGCATTGAACGCTTCGCGCATGCTGAAATCCTGCATGGCTTTGCGGTGGTCATTCAGCGCTTGCCAGGCTGGCAGAGCGGTCACGTCATGAGGGGTTCGGTAATACGCCATCGCTGCGGGTTTCCTTTTTACTTGAACGACCTTTTGTACACTAAAAATTCCGGCGCGGCTCGAAGTGGGCGTCCGGACACTGCATCGACATGATCGCCGGACGCAGGGCGAATACAGTAAACCTCGCGTTGCGATCTGTCTTGACTTTGTCTGACCGGTTCCCGGTACTTTTTTATACAACTGGGTGGGAAAGGTCCGACAAACGGAAACGCAGATTGCTTACTGTGGGAGCGAGCTTGCTCGCGATAGCGGTGTGTCAGTCGGCATCTGTATCAACTGGCCCGCCGCCATCGCGAGCAAGCTCGCTCCCACAGGGGAAAGTGGTGACGCAGGTGTTTCGATCAGGCCAGTTGGACCGGAATGGCATTGCTGGTGTGGCTCAATTCGTTGCCTGGCGCCATGTACAGCATGCGCGGCTTGAAGTTGACCAGTTCGGCTTCGCTGTAGTGGGCATAGGCGCAGATGATGACACGATCACCGACCTTGGCCTTGTGCGCTGCAGCGCCGTTCACCGAGATCATCCGCGAACCTTCCTCGCCACGGATGGCGTAGGTGGTGAAGCGCTCACCGTTGTCGACGTTGTAGATCTGGATCTGTTCGTACTCGCGAATCCCCGACAGGTCCAGCCACTCACCATCGATGGCGCAGGAGCCTTCGTAATCGAGCACTGCGTGAGTGACTTCGGCGCGATGCAGCTTGGCCTTGAGCATGATGGCGTGCATGAATTTTTCCTCTGGTCGGGTCCGAACGGCGGGCAGTCTGCCTGAAGCCTGCCGAGGCGGCAATAACACCGCAGGACCCATGTGGGAGCGAGCTTGCTCGCGATAGCGGTGGCTCAGTTGACCGATAGGCTGGCTGACAGATTGCTATCGCGAACAAACTCGCTCCCACAGGGTTTTGTGATGCTTAGGCGGGTATGTCGAGGTCCAGGTGCAGGTTGTCGATCAGGCGCGTGGTGCCCAGGAAGGCCGCCACCAGAATCACCAGGTCACGGTCCTCGCTCAATGCCGGGCGCAAGGTCTTGGCGTGACGGATTTCCAGGTAATCGGGACGCAGGCCGGCGGCTTCGAGTTGCTTGAGCTGCTCGCCGATCAGCGCCGGAAAATCTCGTCGGCCCTGTTTGATGGCCTCGGCGATCTGGCTCAGGACGCGATAGACCACGGGCGCGACGGCACGTTGATCCGGGCTGAGGAAGCCGTTGCGCGAGGATAGCGCCAGGCCGTCCTCGGCGCGAACGGTCGGCTCGCCGATAATCTGGATCGGCATGTTCAGGTCATGGACCAGTGCGCGGATCACTGCCAGTTGCTGGTAGTCTTTCTGGCCAAACACCGCCAGGTCAGGCTGGACCATGTTGAACAGCTTGCTGACCACCGTCGCCACACCCTCGAAATGCCCTGGACGGCTGGCGCCGCACAAGCCTTCGGACAATTGCGGGACGCTGACCCGGGTCTGCCCGGCCATGCCGTCGGGGTACATCTCCTCGACGCTGGGCGCGAACAACAGATGGCAGCCGGCCTGGAGCAGTTTCTCCTGGTCGGCCGCCAGGGTGCGGGGGTATTTGTCCAGGTCTTCGCCGGCACCGAATTGCAGGGGGTTGACGAAAATGCTCGCCACCACGAAGTCGGCCCGTTGCGCGGCCTTGGTGACCAGCGCCACGTGGCCGCTGTGCAGGTTGCCCATGGTCGGCACGAAGGCGATGCGTTTGCCTTCGCCGCGGGCACGGGCCACGGCGGCCCGCAGTTCGCGTACGGTTTTGACGGTGTTCATGCAGAAAACCCGTGCTCGGCGCCAGGGAAGGTCGCGGCCTTGACCTCAGCGACATAGGCACTCAGGGCACCCTGGATGGACGTTTGCCCTGCCATGAAGTCTTTCACGAACTTGGGCACGCGACCGGTGATCGACAGCCCGAGCATGTCGTGCAGTACCAGCACTTGGCCGTCGGTGGCGTGGCCGGCGCCGATCCCAATCACCGGGATCTTCACCGCCTGGGTGATTTCTTCCGCCAACTCGCTGGGCACGCATTCGAGCAGCAACATCGCCGCGCCAGCCTGCTCCAGCGCAATCGCATCGGCGCGCATCTGCCGCGCCTGGTTCTCATTGCGGCCCTGGACCTTGTAGCCACCGAGGACATTGACCGATTGTGGGGTCAGTCCCATGTGCGCGCACACTGGGATACCCCGCTCGGCCAGCAGCCGAATCGAATCGGCCAGCCACAACGCGCCCTCGACCTTGACCATATGGGCACCGGCCTGCATCAGCATGGCGCTGTTGGTCATGGTTTGTTCAAGGGTGGCGTAGGCCATGAATGGCAGGTCGGCGAGAATCAGTGCATCGGTGTTACCGCGTTTGACGGCGGCCACATGGTAGGCCATCTCGGCGGTGGTCACCGGCAGCGTGCTGTCGTGACCTTGCAGCACCATGCCGAGGGAATCGCCCACCAGCAACACTTCGACACCGGCCTCATTGCAGGCGTGGGCGAAAGTTGCGTCATAGCAGGTCAGCATGGTGATTTTCTCACCTTTTTGCTTGAGACCTTGCAGCGTGGTCAGGGTAATAGCTGGCATGAAAAAGTCCTCATTAGGCGCTCTTGAGCTACTGCGAGTAACGCGCATGAATCGTCATCTATACAGGCGCACCCTCTATGTGTGGTGCTTGTAAGGCCTGGATTGCGCCCTTTAAACGCCGCGTTGGCGGCATCGGGACGCCTATAGTCGTGAGGAGCTCTCGGGAAGTCAATTGGATGTGTTACCGCCGGGTGTTACCGGGGTTACTGATGCGTTTCAGCGTAGAGGCGTGTTTCGGATCTGACTGCCGGGTCCCGGATCCTGTGGGAGCGAGCTTGCTCGCGATGGCGGCGGGCCAGTCAATATAAATGTCGATTGCTACACCGCTATCGCGAGCAAGCTCGCTCCCACAGGGGATTTGCATCAGTTTGGAGGCAAGCGTTCCAGACCGGCGAATGGACACGCTGCGAGGAGGTTCTTGAGCAAGCGTCCATCGGCCAGGCGCAGGTCGGCGGGCGCCAATTCGGCCAGTGGGTACAGCACGAAGGCCCGGGCCTGCATGTGGTAGTGGGGGACCTTGAGGCGAGGCTCGTCGATCAGCCGATCGCCGAACAGCAGAATATCCAGGTCCAGGGTGCGCGGGCCCCAGCGTTCCAGGCGTTCTCGACCCTGCCCGGTTTCGATGGCTTGCAGCGCATCGAGCAGGTCCAGCGGTGCCAGGCGGCTGTCCAGCGCCGCCACCGCGTTGGTGTAGCGCGGCTGGCCGGGCAGCAGGGAATCGCTTTGATAAAACGCCGAGACCCCCACCAGTTGGGTATCGGGCAATTGCGCCAGCGCCTGGATGGCACTGCGCAATTGTTCGGCGGGTTCGGCCAGGTTGCTGCCCATGCCGATGTAGATGCGTTCCATCGATTACTCGCCCGATGCGCTCGGTACACCGGCGCGCTTGCGCTTGGCACCGCTGCTGCGACGGCGCTTGCGCGGGCCGCTGGCGCCTTCATCCTTGCCGCTGAGTTCGCGAATCATGTCGCGGCGCTCGCTGTCGTTGGCGTCCTGGTAATCGGTCCACCATTCGCCCAGGCCATCGGTCTGCTCGCCCGCGCTTTCACGCAGCAGCAGGAAGTCGTAGCCAGCGCGGAAACGCGGGTTGTCCAGCAGCAGGTCGGCACGTTTGCCGCTGCGCCGTGGCAGGCGTTCCTGCATGTCCCAGATCTCGCGGATCGGCATCGTGAAGCGTTTTGGAATGGCGATGCGCTGGCACTGTTCGGCGATCAGCTCGTGGGCAGCTTCCTGCATCGCCGGGATCGGCGGCATGCCACGCTCTTGCAGGCGCAACACCCGGGCCGGCAGGGCAGGCCAGAGCAGCGCGGCGAACAGGAACGCAGGCGTCACCGGCTTGTTCTGCTTGATGCGCAGGTCGGTGTTGATCAGTGCTTCGCTGATCAAGGTGTGGGTGTAGGTCGGGTTGTGCTCCAGGGCCTCGGCACTGGCGGGGAACAGCGGATCGAACAACTGCAGGTCCACCAGCATCTCGAAGGTGTCTGCGGCGTTGCCCGACAGGAACAGCTTGAGCACTTCCTCGAACAGGCGCGCCGAAGGGATTTCCCGCAGCATCGGCGCCAGTTCGCGAATCGGCACGGCGCTGTGTTTTTCGATGCCGAAATCCAGCTTGGCGGCGAAACGCACGGCCCGCAGCATTCGCACCGGGTCTTCCTGGTAGCGCTGCTTGGGGTCGCCAATCAGGCGGATCAGGCGATTGCGAATGTCGTGTACGCCGTTGGCGTAATCGAGGATGCGCTCGCTGACCGGATCGTAATACAGGGCGTTGATGGTGAAGTCGCGGCGTTGCGCATCTTCTTCCAGCGTGCCGTAGACGTTATCGCGCAGGATGCGCCCGCTCTCGTTGCGGGAAGACTGGTTGCTGTCTTCCTCTTCATCGTTTTGCGGATGATTGGCGCGGAAGGTCGCCACTTCGATGATTTCGCGGCCGAAGTGAATGTGGACCAGCTTGAAGCGCCGGCCAATGATCCGCGCATTGCGAAATTCGGCCCGTATCTGTTCCGGCGTGGCGCTGGTGGCGACGTCGAAATCCTTGGGGGTGATGTTGAGCAGCATGTCGCGCACGCAGCCACCGACCAGGTAAGCCTGGTAACCGGCGTTCTGCAAACGTTCGACGATGTTCACCGCATAACGGCTGAACTGGGCCTTTTGCAGTGAATGCTGGCCGCTGTTGAGCACTTCAGGCGTGCTGCGAATGTGTTGCGTACGACGCAAGGGAGAACGGAATGACTGGAACAGCTTCTTCAGCATGGGATGCACTGTTTGAAGGAATATTCGGCCAAAAACGAAGAATGACCGCATGATGGGCCGAGATTCTAGCATTTAGTCGAGGGATGGTGTAGGACGGAGCAGTTTAGAGCTGCAAGCTTCAGAGACAAGCCTTGTAGGCTGCGGGGAGGCGGAACGACAGAAACCACAAGGGGAGCCGAAGCTCCCCCAGAATTAGTTACGTGCTCTATTTTTATTATTGGTTTCGGGCTTCTTGTTTTTGTTGAGTGCCCGCGTCACGAGGTTTTCCCTTCGTGACCCTCCCAATCGGGAGCCAAGAGCAAACGGATTGCTTTGGTCGCTGTGTTGCAGTGATCTATCGATCCAACCAGTTCAGGCACCTGTCTTGAGACAGTTTTTATTGTTCTCGGCCTGGTTGTGGGGCAAGCCCCAAATACAACGCCTCTCCAAAAGAATCAGTTAGCTGCGCCTCTCGCCGTCTTGTTTTTATTGTGCGTGAGTCGATTCGTCTTATTTTTATTGTCTTTTGCATTGCTTGTTATTGTTCTTGTACCAAAGCTATAGCAGGGTGCGTGCCAACTTTTGCGAGGCCCAGCGAAACCGGGGGTTCTAGGGTTATAACCATTTTTTCGGGGCGAAAAAAAGCCGGGGTTTCGTTACCGTAAACCCCGGCTTCTGTTACGTGAAAAAGCTGAGGTAACAGTTTTTTCACATTCAGCTGTGTTACCCCCACACCTCAGCTTTCACTGGTCGCTCCGGTCTTGCGCCGTGGAATTCCCAGGCGCTGGCGACGTTCCCACAGGCACTTGCGGCTTACGCCCAGCTTGCGTGCCAGTTCGGTCTCGGTCATGTGGTCCTGGTGTTCCAGGACGAAATGCTGGAAGTAATCCTCCAGGGACAGGTCTTCGGTGGGTTCGTGGCTGTTGTTGGCAGCGCCGCCCTGTTGCGGGGCCAGGCCGATGAACTCTTCGTCGTCCAGGTCACTCAGTTCAATGTCGATGCCCAGCAGGTCGGCCGAGATTTCCGGGCTCTCGCACAGGATCACCGCCCGCTCGACCGCGTTTTCCAGCTCGCGAACGTTACCCGGCCAGGCGTAATGACGAATGGCCTGCTCGGCGTCCGGGGCGAACTTGAGGTCGGTGCGGTTGACCCGCGCGCTCTGGCGAGCCAGGAATGCCTGGGCGATTTCATTGACGTCCGCGCCACGCTCGCGCAGGGCGGGCAGCTTCAAGGCGATCACGTGCAAGCGGTAATACAAGTCTTCGCGGAACTGGCCGATCTTCGCCAGGCTCTTGAGGTCACGGTGGGTAGCCGCGATCAGGCGGACGTCGACTTTTTGCGACTGCACCGAGCCGACCCGGCGGATTTCGCCTTCCTGAAGCACCCGCAGCAACCGCGCCTGGGCTTCCAGCGGCAACTCGCCGATTTCATCGAGGAACAGCGTGCCGCCGTCCGCCGCTTCCACCAAGCCTGCGCGCCCGGCGCTGGCGCCGGTGAACGCACCTTTCTCATGACCGAACAGTTCGGACTCGATCAGGCTTTCCGGGATCGCCGCGCAGTTCACCGAGATCATCGGCGCCTTGGCCCGGCGTGACAGATTGTGCAGGGCACGGGCTACCAGCTCCTTGCCGGTACCGGACTCGCCCTGGACCAGGACATTGGAGTCGGTCGGTGCCACCTTGCGGATCTTGCTGTACAGGTCCTGCATGGGCGGGCAGGAACCGATGATGCCAATTTCGCCATTATTGTTGCTGGCGCCGGCTTTCGCCGAGGCACTGGCCTTGCCGGCGGGTTCCGCCGGGTTACTGGTCGCCGTCTGTCGGTCACGCAGGATGCGGGCCACGGCCTGGAGCATCTCGTCGTGGTCGAACGGTTTGGCGATGTAGTCCACCGCACCCATTTTCATGGAGTCGACCGCCGAGCGCAGGCTGGCGTAACTGGTCATGATCAGCACGGGTGTGCCCTGGCCGAGCTTGATCAGCTCGGTACCCGGGGCGCCAGGCAGGCGCAGGTCGCTGACGATCAGGTCAAACGTGGGAATGCTGAAACGTTCTTGTGCTTCCTGCACTGAACCGGCTTCGCTGACCTGGTACTGGTTGCGTTCCAGCAGGCGGCGCAAGGCGGAGCGGATAATTGTTTCGTCTTCGACGATCAAAATGTGCGGCATTGATTCGATTCTCTCGACGGTCTCAGTTCACAGCGGACGTCGCTTCGACATGACGCGGCAAGGTCACCCGGATACGGGTGCCGCGTTGGCTTTGTACATCGGCCGGGCTGTCGATGGTGATTTGTCCATAATGCTCTTCAACGATGGAATAGACCAGTGCGAGGCCCAGACCGGTGCCTTCGCCAGGATCCTTGGTGGTGAAGAAAGGTTCGAACAATCGGTCCATGATGTTCTGTGGGATACCGCTGCCTTCGTCTTCGACGATCAGGTCGACCGTGTGTTCGAAGGCTTCACTCTTGACCCGCACCGCGCTGCCGGCCGGTGAGGCGTCCCGCGCGTTGGATAGCAGGTTGATCAACACCTGCGCGAGCCGCTGGGGGTCGCCATCGACCCAATGGTCCGGATCGCACAGGTTGAAGAATTGCACCTCGAAATTGCGCCGGTTGAGCGCCAGCAGACCAATGGCATCCTGGGCCACTTCGGCCAGACAGACGGGCTCGTCATTGTGCTGGTGACCGCCGGCATGGGCGAAGCTCATCAGCGATTGGACGATGCGCGACACGCGCTTGGTCTGTTCGAGGATCTGGCCGCTGATTTCCGTCAGCTCGCCGTCGTCCTCGCGCTCTTCGCGAAGGTTCTGCGCCAGGCAGGCGATGCCGGTGATCGGGTTGCCGATTTCGTGGGCCACCCCGGCGGCCAGCCGGCCGATGCTTGCCAGTCGTTCGGAGTGGACCAGCTTGTCTTCGAGCATCTGGGTATCGGTCAGGTCTTCGACCAGCAGCACCAGGCCGCTGTTACCCGGCGCCAACGGCTCGTCGATCGCCGCCTTGTGCAGGTTCAGCCAACGGGTCTGGCCGTCGAGGGCCAGGTGCTGTTTGTGCAGGTGCTCGTCCGGCAGGTCGATGAAGCCTTGCAGCAAGCCTTTCCACGGCTCGCCCAGGGTGCTCAGGCGTGAACCGACCACGCGCTGGGCCGCGATCCCGGTCAGTTCTTCCATGGCCTTGTTCCACATCAGGATTTCCTGGTCCTTGGCCAGGGAGCACACACCCATCGGCAGTTCCTGCAGGGTCTGGCGATGGTAACGGCGCAAGGCGTCCAATTCGGCGGCAAGGCCGGTGAGGCGCGAATGGTAATCCTCGAGGCGGCTTTCGATGAAGTGGATGTCTTCGGTGACGTAGTTCTCGCCGCCGGCCTTGTAGGGCAGGAATGTCTCGACCATGTCCTGGGCCACGCTGGGGCCCATCAGGCCGGACAGGTTGGCCTCGATCCGGTCCCGCAGGCGACGCAGAGCATACGGGCGACGTTCATCGAAGGGCAGGTAGAGGTCGCGCAGGGCCTGTTCGACTTCCTTTTGCGCGGCCTTGGCGCCCAAGGGCTTGGCCAGTTGCGTGGCGAATTCCTGGGGCGAGGCGGCGTGCAGCTCGCGGCGCTGCGGGCGGCGGACGTTGTCCACCGCGCAGGCTTCGGCGGCGCTGGCCTCTTCGCTGCTGGCGTTGGTGAACAGCGAGATCAGGGTGAACATCAGCACGTTCGCCGCCAAAGAGGCGATGGCCGCCATATGCCAACTGGTGTCGTCGAGCACGTAGATCATGTTCAGCAGCGGAATATAGAAGCCCTGCAGGTTGCCCATCAGCGGCAACAGCATCGCGACCAGCCACACCAGGATCCCTGCCAACAGGCCGGCGATGAAGCCACGGCGGTTGGCGGTCGGCCAATACAGCACCGACAGCACGCCGGGCAGGAACTGCAAGGTGGCAACGAAGGCGACGATGCCCAGGTTGGCCAGGTCCTGTCCCTCACCCAGCATCAGGTAAAAACCGTAGCCGGCCATGATGATCGCGACGATCAGCGCCCGCCGTGTCCATTTCAGCCAGCGGTAGATATTGCCTTCGGCCGGTGGCTGGTAGAGCGGCAGCACCAGGTGGTTGAGGGCCATGCCCGACAATGCCAGCGTGGTGACGATGATCAAGCCGCTGGCCGCCGACAGGCCGCCGACATAGGCCAGCAACGCCAGGGCCTTGCTGTTGGCGGCGATGCCGATACCCAGGGTGAAGTATTCCGGATTGGTACTGGCGCCCAGCTTCAAGCCGGCCCAGAGGATCAGCGGTACCGCCAGGCTCATCAGCAGCAGGAACAGCGGCAGGCCCCAACTGGCGCTTACCAGCGAGCGCGGGTTGAGGTTTTCGGTAAAGGTCATGTGGTACATGTGCGGCATCACGATGGCCGATGCGAAGAACACCAGCAACAGCGTGCGCCATGGGCCTTCCTGCAAGGGCGTATGCAGGGCGGCGAGGGCTGTCTGGTTCTGCAGCAGCCACACTTCCAGCTGTTGTGGGCCGTCGAACACGCCGTACAGGGCATAGAGACCGACACCACCGATGGCAATCAGCTTGATCACTGATTCGAAAGCGATGGCGAACACCAGGCCTTCGTGTTTTTCCCGTGTGGCGATGTGTCGGGAACCAAAGAAAATCGTGAACAGGATGATCAGTACGCAGAAGCTCAGCGCCACCCGGTGCTGCACCGGCTCGCGGGTCAGTATGCTGATGGAGTCGGCCACGGCCTGGATCTGCAGGGCCAGCAGCGGCAGTACCCCGACCAGCATGAAGATCGTGGTCAGCGCGCCGGCCCAGGTGCTGCGAAAGCGAAAGGCGAACAGGTCGGCCAGCGACGACAGTTGGTAGGTGCGGGTGATTTTCAGGATCGGATAGAGCAACACCGGCGCCAGCAGGAACGCGCCCGATACGCCGAGGTAACTGGAGAGGAAACCATAGCCGTACTGATAGGCCAGCCCGACCGTGCCATAGAACGCCCATGCGCTGGCATAGACACCCAGCGACAGGGTGTAGGTCAACGGGTGGCGGATGATCGCCCGGGGGATCATGCCTCGTTCGCTGATCCAGGCTACGCCGAACAGCACTGCCAGGTAGGCGGCGCTGATCAGGACCATCTGGGTCAGGCTAAAGCTCATCGGCATCTTTTTGGCTCTGCAGGATGAAGGTCACGACAATCAGGATCAGCCAGAGCAGATACGGCCGATACCAGGCACCCGTGGCATCGATCCACCAATCCATGATGGCCGGGGAGAACAGATAAATCCCCACTACCAGGAGCAGGACCAAGCGATAGATATACATCCCGGCCTCTCTAATTTATGCGCGTGCCCAAAAAACGTGCGGCGATGGTAACGGATGGGCGCCAAGCTGCAAGGGCCGTCAACGCATTTGCGCTTCGGGCAGGCTCAGTGTGCGCGGGATCTTGCCTGCATCCCAGTGGCGAATGCCCCAAGCCAGCAGTTCCCGTGGGCTGGCATCGACCAGTTCGAGGCCCGGTTGCTGGCCCAGCGCGCGCAACGCCCGTAACAGCAGTGGCGTGGCCTGATCGGCTGCCAGGGGCGGTGAGCGGTAGGATTTACCGAGCTTGTGCCCGTCGGGCTGGGTGATCAGCGGCACGTGCAGGTAACGCGGTTGCGGCAAGCCGAGCAGTTCTTGCAGGTAGAGCTGGCGCGGCGTGGAGTCCAGCAGGTCGGCGCCGCGCACGATATCGGTCACCCCTTGCCAGGCGTCGTCCAGGACCACGGCCAATTGATAGGCGTAGAGCCCGTCGCGGCGGCGTATCACGAAGTCGCCGACCTCACGGCGCAGGTGCTGGCGGAACTCGCCCTGGACCCGGTCGGTGAAGTGGTACTCAAGTTCGGGGACGCGCAGGCGGATGGCGGCGTCCTCGGTGTCGTGCCCGGCGTTGCGGCACAACCCCGGATAAATGCCCTGGTACGCCTCCAGTTGCTTGCGCGAACAGATGCAGGCGTAGGCCAGGCCCTGGCTGAACAGCCGGTTGATGACCTGATCGTAGGCGTCATGGCGCTCGCTCTGGCGAACCATCTCGCCGTCCCATTCGAACCCGTAGCTTTCCAGTGCCTTGAGAATCGCCGCTTGCGCCCCCGGCTCCTCCCGGGGCGGGTCGAGGTCTTCCATGCGCAGCAACCAACGCCCGCCCATGGCGCGGGCATCCAGGTACGACGCCAGTGCGGCGACTAGTGAACCGAAGTGCAAGTAGCCGCTGGGGGTAGGGGCGAAGCGGCCGATGTAGGGGGCGGTGGCAGTCATAAGGCGAATGTTACTGAGTCTGAGCGGTAGGAATACAAATCTTGATGCCGAAGCATATCCCCCTGTGGGAGCGAGCTTGCTCGCGATAGCGGTGTATCTGTCACATCAACGCTGGCTGACCCACTGCTATCGCGAGCAAGCTCGCTCCCACAGGGATATTGAAAGTATCGGAAACAAAAAACGGAGCGTATGAACGCTCCGTTTCGGTGACAGCCCCGGCAGTTACTTGCCGACCTGTTTTTCCTTGATTTCCGCCAGGGTCTTGCAGTCGATGCACAGATCGGCTGTCGGGCGGGCTTCCAGGCGGCGAATGCCGATCTCGATGCCGCAGGACTCGCACCAACCGTATTCTTCGTCTTCGATCAACTGCAGGGTCTTGTCGATTTTCTTGATGAGCTTGCGCTCGCGATCACGGGCGCGCAGTTCGAGGCTGAACTCTTCTTCCTGACTGGCACGGTCGGCCGGGTCGGGGAAGTTGGCCGCTTCGTCTTTCATGTGATCCACGGTGCGGTCGACTTCCTGCATCAAGTCCTGTTTCCACTTGTTCAGGATCTTGGTGAAGTGCGCGCGCATGGGGGCGCCCATGTACTCTTCGCCAGCTTGCGGGACGTACGGCTCAAACCCGCTGAGCGTTTGATTTTGATTTTGCTTTGCTTGGGTGGGCATGAATGGACCGCCTCTACTCTTGTAATCCACTACGCAGGATTGCTCCATCACCGACACCTGCCGGCCCTGCGGCTGCAAGCGGGCGAACTTACCAGATCAAATCGGGCCGCGCTACTCCCGGTTGTCGAGCCTGCGGTGGCCGGGGCTTGTAAAACGTGGCCGGGTTCGCTTCGGTGGGGATTTAAACCTGCTCAATGCTTGATTCTAGTCAAGCCTGGGCCAATCGCGGGAGTCATTTCCTGCAATTCACGGGCTCAGACCACTTACGGTTCGCGCGCGTTCCCGCAGTTGTTTCTGACTTGGCTGGAGAGTTGGGTAGAATCGGTTCTTTTTCCCCCTGAAGGAAGGCCAATGGCTCAGCCCTACAGTGCGCGCAGCCGCGCCATCGAACCTTTCCATGTGATGGCGTTGCTGGCCCGTGCCAACGAACTGCAGGCCGCCGGGCATGACGTCATCCATCTGGAGATCGGCGAACCGGACTTCACCACCGCCGAGCCAATCATCCAGGCCGGCCAGGCCGCGCTGGCGGCGGGCAAGACCCGCTACACCGCGGCCCGTGGCATTCCCGAGCTGCGCGAGGCCATCGCCGGTTTCTACGCTCAGCGCTATGGGGTGGAGATTGCCCCCCGGCGCATCCTCGTGACTCCGGGCGGGTCCGGCGCGTTGTTGCTGGCCAGCGCCTTGCTGGTGGACCCAGGCAAGCATTGGCTGCTGGCCGACCCCGGTTATCCGTGCAACCGTCATTTCCTGCGCCTGGTCGAAGGGGCGGCGCAATTGGTGCCGGTGGGGCCGGATGTGCGTTACCAATTGACGCCAGACCTGGTGAACCGCTATTGGGATCAGGACAGCGTCGGTGCGTTGGTGGCCTCACCGGCCAACCCGACCGGGACGATTCTCACCCGGGACGAGCTGGCGGGACTGTCCAAGGCCACCAAGGGCCACAACGGCCATCTGGTGGTGGACGAGATCTATCACGGCCTGACCTACGGCACCGACGCCGCCAGCGTGCTGGAAGTCGATGACGATGCCTTTGTCCTTAACAGTTTTTCCAAGTATTTCGGCATGACCGGCTGGCGACTTGGCTGGCTGGTGGCCCCTTCGGCGGCTGTCGGCGAGCTGGAAAAGCTCGCGCAGAACCTCTACATCAGTGCGCCGAGCATGGCCCAGTACGCCGCCCTGGCCTGTTTCGAGCCGGCGACCATCGAGATCTTCGAGCAGCGACGGGCCGAGTTTGCGCGGCGCCGTGACTTTCTACTGCCGGCCTTGCGTGAGTTGGGCTTCGGTATTGCGGTGGAGCCGGAAGGGGCGTTTTACCTCTATGCCGATATCAGTGCGTTCGGCGGCGATGCCTTTGCGTTCTGCCAGCACTTCCTGGAGACCGAACACGTGGCCTTTACACCGGGCCTGGATTTCGGCCGCCATCAGGCCGGTCACCACGTGCGTTTCGCCTACACCCAGAGCCTGCCGCGGCTACAGGAAGCGGTGGCACGAATCGAACGCGGACTACGGAGCTGGCAAGGCTGATGCATTTTTCCCCTGCGTTGGAAGAGGGTCGCTTGATTCGACGTTACAAGCGTTTTCTCGCCGATATCGAGACCGTTCACGGCGAACTTCTCACTATTCACTGCCCCAACACCGGCTCGATGCTCAATTGCATGGCTGAAGGCGCGCGTGTCTGGTTCAGTCGCTCCAGCGACCCCAAGCGCAAGTTGCCCGGCACCTGGGAAATCGGCGAAACCCCTCAAGGGCGGCTCGCCTGCATCAATACCGCGCGGGCCAACGCCTTGGTCGAAGAAGCCTTGCGCTCCGGGGTCATCAGCGAACTGAAAGGGTTTACCGGGCTCAAGCGGGAAGTGGCTTATGGGGTGGAAAACAGCCGTATCGATTTTCGCCTGGACTACGATCAAGGCTCGGCCTGGGTCGAAGTCAAAAGTGTCACGCTGGGGTTCGATGGCACGAATGTGGCGGCGTTTCCCGATGCGGTGACCCTGCGCGGGGCCAAACACCTGAGGGAACTCGCCTGCCTGGCCCGGGAAGGTGTGCGAGCGGTGCAGCTGTATTGTGTGAACCTGAGCGGCATCGAAGCGGTGCGCCCGGCACAGGAAATCGACCCGGTGTACGCCGCGGCCTTGCGTGATGCGGTGGCGGCGGGTGTGGAGGTGCTGGCCTATGGGGTCACGCTGACATCCGAGCAGATGTGGGTGGACCGTGCGTTGCCGGTATTGCTAGAGCTCGACCCAGATGCCTTGCTCGTCCTCCCGGCTGTCTAGCGCAGCCAGGAACTGACCGGCGCAGGGGCCCGCCACGCATTCGCCGCTTTCTATCAGGAACAGCGCGCCGTGAGTGGCGCACTGGATCAGAGTGGCGCTGGGGTCGAGGAACTGGTCGGGTTGCCATTCCAGCGGTACGCCCCGGTGCGGGCAGCGGTTGAGATAGGCATACACTTGGCCGGCACGCCGCACGGCCAGCACCTTGCGCCCATCGAGGTCGAAACCGCGACTGCCGTTGTCGGGCAATTGGGCGGCGGTACAAAGAAACTTCATGTGTGTCTCAATATTTGTCGGAGTGAATCCACTGTGGGAGCGAGCTTGCTCGCGATGACGGCGGCACATTCAACATCTCGGTGACTGACTCGCCGCTATCGCGAGCAAGCTCGCTCCCACAAGGTTTCGTGTGGCAAAAGATCCACGCTTGACGGTCAAATGAAAACAATTATCAAATGGCGCCTTCTTCGCAGGAGGCTGAGGATACTTGGCCATGCCCGGTCCTGTGAAAAACTTCTTTGAGGAAGCTGCCCGATGCGCCTGAATATCCGCGTTGTTGCGCTCTGTGTCGCACTGTTGGTCAACCAGGGGGCCAGCGCGGCTCAATTGCCGCAACGCTGGGTCAGTGCCGGCGGCGCCGTGTCGGAGTGGGTCAGTGCGCTGGGGGGCGAATCGAAGCTGGTGGGCGTGGACTCCACCAGCCAGCATCCTGAATCCTTGCGGGCCTTGCCCAGTGTTGGCTATCAGCGACAGCTGTCGGCGGAGGGCGTGCTGAGCCTGCGTCCGCAGATCCTGGTGGGCACTGAGGAAATGGGGCCACCGCCCGTGCTGGCGCAAATTCGCAGCGCCGGTGTGCAGGTCGAACTGTTCTCGGCCACACCAGACCTGCCGGCCCTGCAGGGCAATTTGCGGCACCTGGGAAAACTGCTGGGGGCCGAGGCCGAGGCGGCGCGGTTGTTCGACCTTTATCAAAAACAACTCACCCAGCAACAGGCCCGGGTGACCGAAGCCCAGCGCAAGCAAAAGGCTCCCGGCGTATTGCTGTTGGTGGGTAGTTCCGGCGGCAAACCACTGGTTGCGGGCAAGGGCACTTCCGCTGATTGGTTGTTACAGCAGGCCGGCGGTCACAACCTGGCGACCCACAGCGGCTACAAGTCTTTTTCCGTGGAAACCCTGGCCAGCCTGAATCCGCAAGTTCTGGTCTTTGCTGACCGTGCCTTGAGCGGTGAAGAAGCGCGTGCGGCGTTGTTCAGGGAAAACCCGATTCTTTCTTCGACCCGGGCCGCCAGGGACGGGCGCGTCATGGAGCTTGATCCGACGCTGCTGGTAGGCGGCTTGGGCCCGCGGTTGCCACAAAGCCTGATGACACTGACGGCAGGCTTTTATCCGGCTGCGTCGGCCACGGCGCCATGACCTCGTTGGTCAAGCCAGGTACCTTGTTCATTGGCCTGGGCCTGCTGTGTCTGCTGGCAACCTGGCTGTCCCTGGCCCTGGGGCCGGTAAGTTTGCCGTTGCTCGACACCTTGCGCGCTGCCTTGCGTCTGTTGGGCTTGCCGGTGGCCGCCGATGGCCTGGAGCAGGCCGAACTGATCCTTGGCCAGATCCGCTTGCCGCGTACCTTGCTGGGGTTGGCGGTGGGCGGGGTGTTGGCGTTGTCCGGTGTGGCGATGCAGGGGTTGTTTCGCAACCCACTGGCGGACCCGGGGCTGGTGGGTGTGTCCAGCGGTGCGGCACTGGGCGCCGCGTTCGCCATTGTCGGTGGCTCGGCGCTGGGTGGGTTGCCCGAAGCCTTTGGCCCCTACGTGCTGTCGTTGTGTGCATTTCTTGGCGGGCTCGGCGTTACGGCGCTGGTCTATCGTCTCGGGCGACGCAACGGCCAGACCCATGTCGCGACCATGCTCCTGGCCGGTATTGCCCTGACCGCGCTGTCCGGTTCGGCCGTCGGCCTGTTCACCTACCTGGCGGACGACGCGACCCTGCGCACCCTGACGTTCTGGAACCTGGGCAGTCTCAACGGCGCCAGCTATGCGCGGTTGTGGCCGCTGTTGCTGGTCAGCGTCGGCGTGGCGCTCTGGCTACCACGGCGGGCCCGGGCGCTCAATGCACTGTTGCTAGGGGAGTCCGAGGCTGCCCACCTGGGCGTTAACGTCGAAAGCCTCAAGCGTGAACTGGTGTTTTGTACGGCCATGGGGGTTGGCGCGGCGGTGGCGGCGGCGGGCATGATCGGCTTTGTCGGGCTGGTAGTGCCGCATCTGGTGCGCCTGGTGGCGGGCCCCGACCACCGTGTGTTGCTGCCCGCTTCGGTGTTGGCGGGTGCCAGCCTGCTGTTGTTCGCCGACCTGGTGGCGCGCCTGGCCCTGGCCCCTGCGGAATTGCCGATCGGCATTGTCACGGCCTTCATAGGCGCGCCGTTCTTCCTTTATCTATTGGTGCGAGGGCGCGCCTGATGCTGCGAGCGCAGAACCTGCACATTCAACGTGGCCGCAAGACGGTGCTGGCGGACGTCGATCTCGAACTCAACCCTGGCGAAGTGCTCGGAGTGCTTGGGCCCAACGGCGCAGGTAAAAGTACTTTGTTGGCGGGGCTGTGCGGCGAACTGCGCCCGGCCCAGGGGCAGGTCTGGCTCGATGACCGGCCATTGGCCCAGTGGCAGGGTGCCGAGCGCGCCCGGTGCCTGGCGGTCTTGCCGCAGTCCTCGACCCTGGATTTCGCCTTTCGTGTCGAGGAGGTCGTCGGCATGGGGCGCCTGCCGCACCAGAGTGGTCGAGTGCGCGATGAGCAAGTCGTCGCCGCGGCGCTGCAAGCGGCAGACGCCGCGCATCTGCACGGTCGCAGTTACCTGGCGTTGTCCGGCGGTGAACGTCAGCGGGTGCACCTGGCGCGGGTGTTGGCGCAGTTGTGGCCAGGTGAAGCGGGGCAAACCCTGTTGCTGGACGAGCCGACCTCGATGCTCGATCCGCTGCACCAGCACACCATCCTCCTGGCGGTGCGTGAATTCGCCAGTCGCGGCGCTGCCGTGCTGGTGATCCTGCATGACCTGAACCTGGCGGCGCGTTACTGTGATCGCCTGTTGCTGCTCGCGTCCGGTCGGCCGGTGGCCCTGGACACGCCCCGGCATGTGCTGCGCCCGGAACCGCTCAAGGCGGTGTTTGGCTTGGACGTGCTGGTGCAAGACCATCCGGAGCGTGGGCATCCATTGATCATTGCCCGCTGAGGGCACCCTGGAGGATATGGACGTGCGCCTGCTTCTGATTCTGGCATTGAGTGTACTGACGGCGTGTCAGAGCATCGCACCGCCCCCACTCGGCGGACGAATCCGTGATTTGCACAATGGCCAGGCCGTGACGCCCCAGGCATTGGTTGAACGCTTGGCCAAGGCGCCTCGGGTGGTGGTGGGGGAGCGGCACGACAATCGCGATCACCACGCGCTGCAGGTCTGGCTGCTCCAGGCCCTGGCCGGGCAGCGGGCCCAGGGCAGTCTGTTGCTGGAAATGCTCACCCCCGCCCAGCAGCCACGCGTTGATTCGGTCCGCCAGTTACCCGCCTTGCCGAAGGACCTGCCCGGCGCACTGGGCTGGTCGCCCGGCTGGGATTGGAGCCTGTATGGCCCCGTCGTCGAGTTTGCCCTGGCGCAACGCTATCCGCTGTTGGCCGCCAATCTGGACGCCGCCGAGATTCAGCGCTTCTATCGACAAGCACCGGGCTTGATGGGCGCTCGCTCCAATGCAGTCACTGTGAAGGACGAATTGTTGGGGCAAATCCGTGAATCCCACTGCGGTTTGCTGCCAGAGTCGCAAATGCCGGCGATGCTGGCCGTGCAGCAACAGCGTGACCGACGCATGGCCGAACGCCTGCTGCAAGCGCCGACACCGGCATTGTTGTTCGCCGGTGCCTGGCATGCGCGAAAGGATGTTGGTGTGCCGCTGCATGCGCTGGATCTTGGCGCCAGCGAGGCACCGATCGTCCTGATGCTGGCCGAGGAGGGCAGTGAGGTGACGTCGGCCATGGCGGATTACGTGTGGTACACGCCGGCCATGCCGCCACAGGATTACTGTGCGCAGATGCGTGAACACGTCGGAAAGTGATTTTCTACAGGCAAAAAAAGACCCGGCAAAAGCCGGGTCAAATAACCGTGATTAGCCTGATGAGGAGATATCTGAGAGTCCGAACCAAGGGCTGTTCAAATATCGACCAGTCTCGCGACCGGATGTGGTAATCATAGCGATTCTCATTACCATGTCAAACATTGTTTTGCGATTCGCCGAAATAACCTCGCGGTCAGGGTCCGTGCAGGAAACGAAAGGGCGTCAGGCCTTGTGGCGCGTCGAAATGGCGTCCAGCTGTTTATTCAGGGCTTCTTTGCGCTCGGCGGGAATGTCATTCCAATGCACATCCATCAACGCGCCCTCGATGGCGTACAGCAACACCTTGGAAGCCCGGAAGCCGCGCGTGCGTACGGCGCGATAGGCGTCCACCGCGCCGAGCCGGCGTAGATCGGATGCGCTGTGGATGCCCACAGCGTGCAGCCACTGGGCTGATGTCTTGCCCAGATTCTTCAGGTGTTGCAGTTCATCATTCATCGAGCCTCCTTGCGACGGCCGACTGGTGCAGTGGGCAAGCTTCTGAGCAGTGTAGCGGTCAGTAGGAAAAGCGTGATTGTTTGGTCGGATTCGACGCAAAAGCTTCTAATGCATTACGCACGATGGGGTGGGAAAGGCTGCAAACTATATGCTCCAGCGCAAGCGGGGGCGCTGGAGATCCGTTCAGCCTGTGGCAGGTCCGCTCGTTGGCCGACCCGCTTCAAACAGGTTCAGCGAGTGCGGTAGCGCAACCGGGTGCCGAAGTTCATCGACATCAGGATCTCGTCCGCAGACAGTTCCGGCGGGAAGTAGGCACCGGAGATTTGCGCGTGGGCCAGGCTCGCGCCTTCCAGTGACGACTTGCGAAAATCGATGCCACGCAGATCGGCGGAGCGGAAGTAGGCGTCGCTGAAGTCAACGTCGTCCGCATTCAGTTCCCGCAGATCAAGGCCTCGAAAGTCGCCGCCACGCATGTCGACCGGGCCTTGTGGGCGTTCGTTGTTGAACCCGGCGATATCGTCTTTGCGCAGCAAGGCATATAGCGGGGTATTGAGAAGCTTGGGAAGGCTCATTTCATATCACCTGTTGGTTTTATGACGCCAGTATAGTGCCACTATTTGACGGCCGTGAAGCCGGGCATCGCTTCACGGCCGAAAAAATATCTACAGGCCTGGCAGGCGCTGACGGATCTGCGCGACCACGATGTCGAGTGTGCCGCTTTCATTGGTTTGGACCCGTTTGCTGCAGAGAATTTCCGCCGGGGTCAGGGCTTCGCGGCTGGATTGTTGTGCGGCAATGACCGCCAGGTTCGCATCGGAGGGGTCTTTCTGGTCGGCCTGACGCTGTGCCAGGCGGCTTTCGATGACCGCTTGCGGCGCGTCGCAGTCGAGAATCAGGAACGGAGCACCGGTGGCCTCGGCGATTTTCGCCGCTGCGTCGCGTTGATCGCGCTTGAGGTAAGTGGCATCGATCACTACCGGGAAGCCGGCGCGCAGGATCACCGCGGCGATTTCATGCAGGCGGGCGTAGGTAGCGCTGCTGGCGTCACTGCTATAGATGCCGGCCTCTGGATCGTTGGGTACTTGTTGCTGGCCGAACAGACGCTTGCGCTCCACGTCCGAACGCAGGCGAATGGCGCCCAGCGCCTCTACCAGGCGCATCGCGACATGGCTTTTGCCAACGGCCGAGACGCCGTGGGTGATGGCCAGGAAGCGCGAAGGAATGGTGCTGTAGCTTTCCGCCAGGTTGGCGTAGTTGCGGTACTGGCGCAGGGTGGTGGCGCGCTGCACCGGATCGGCTTCGGCCGGCATGCTGAACAACACGACTTTTGCCCGGACCAGGGCACGATAGGCTTTATAGAAGTTCAGCAGCTCCAGGCCCTGGTAGTCACCGGTCAGTTCCAGGTACTGGCTGACGAAGCGCCGTGCCAGCGATTTCAGGCCTCGGTCCTCCAGGTCCATCGCCAGGAATGCGGTGTCGGCGTAGACGTCGGTGAAACGGAACGGTTCGTTGAACTCGATGCAGTCGAAAATCACCACCTTGCCGTCGATCACGGTGGCGTTGCCCAGGTGGATATCACCGTGGCATTCGCGGATGAAACCTTCGGCTTTGCGTTGGGTGAACAGCGGCTTGAGGCGTTCGAAGCTGCTCTCGGCCCAGGCTTGCAGGGCTTCGAGTTGCAACAGGTCGGCCTTGTCGTTGAGGAACGGGCGGATCTGTTCGAAGTTCTGCAGCACCGGTGCCATCACGCTTTGCGGGGTGCCGGCGTCGTTTTCGGCGGGCACCTTGGGCGTGGAGAGATGGAACTGGGCGATCTGCGCGGCCATCTCGTCGATGTGCGCGGTGGTCAGTTCGCCGTTGGCTTGCAGCGTGCTGAGCAGTTCGCTCTGCGGGAACTGACGCATCTTCAGGGCGTACTCGATGGCCGGGCCGTCGCCACCCAGCTGTGGCGCTTCGGCGCTGCCGGTAATCGGCAGGACGTCCAGGTACAGGTCCTGGGTCAGGCGCTGGTTGAGGCGTAACTCCTCACCACAGAAGTGCTTGCGCGCCTCGAGGCTGGTGAAGTCGAGGAAGCCGAAGTTGACCGGCTTTTTGAATTTGTAGGCGTATGGCCCAGTGAGCAATACCCAGGAAATGTGGGTCTCGATGACCTGGAACCCTTCGACGGGATGTGGGTAGAGGGCCGGGTTTTGCAGGGCAGCGATCAGGGATTGGCTCACGGGCGGTCCTTCATAGACTGGAAAAATTCAAGGCCGTCATTATGGCCGCAAGCCGCGCTAACGCAAACCGCGTGGAGGGCTCATGTTGAACCGAGGCAAAGTGCGTATAATCCGCCGCCATGACTCGTACCCGATCCCCCCGTACCCCCAAGAAACCACCCGCCAGCCGCCTGCGGCCCTGGCTGGGCTGGGCCCTTAAACTCAGCCTGGTGGGCCTCGTCGTGCTCGCCGGTTTTGCGGTCTATCTCGATGCCGTGGTCCAGGAGAAGTTCTCCGGAAAGCGCTGGACCATTCCGGCCAAGGTCTATGCCCGGCCGTTGGAGCTGTTCGTCGGACAGAAGCTGAGCAAGGATGATTTCCTGACCGAGCTCGATGCCTTGGGTTATCGCCGTGAAAGCGTGGCCAATGGTCCGGGTGCGGCCTCGGTCAATGGCAATACCATCGACCTCAACACCCGTGGCTTTCAGTTCTATGAAGGCATGGAGCAGGCACAACCGGTGCGGGTGCGTTTTTCCGGCGATTATGTCGCTGCGCTGACCGGCGCCAACAACGCAAGCCTGTCGGTGGTGCGCCTTGAGCCGCTGCTCATTGGTGGCCTGTACCCCAAGAACCTCGAAGACCGGATCCTGATCAAGATCGACCAGGTGCCGCCGTTCCTGCTCGATACGCTGATCGCCGTCGAAGACCGCGACTTCTACCATCACTTCGGCGTCTCGCCCAAGTCGATTGCCCGGGCCATCTGGGTCAATACCTCCTCGGGCCACATGCGCCAGGGCGGCAGTACCCTGACCCAACAGTTGGTCAAGAACTTCTACCTGACCAACGAACGCAGCCTGACCCGCAAGCTCACCGAAGCCATGATGGCGTTGTTGCTGGAGCTGCACTACGACAAGCAGGAGATCCTGGAGGCGTACCTCAACGAGGTATTTATCGGTCAGGACGGTCAACGGGCGGTGCACGGTTTCGGCCTCGCCAGCCAGTTCTTCTTCAGCCAACCGCTGTCCGAACTCAAGTTGCATCAGGTGGCGTTGCTGGTGGGCATGGTCAAGGGACCGTCTTCCTACAACCCGCGTCGTAATCCGGAACGCGCCCTCGAACGGCGCAACCTGGTGCTCGACCTGCTGCAACAACAGGGTGTGGCGACGGCCGAGCAAGTCGAAGCGGCGAAAAAGATGCCGTTGGGCGTGACCAAGCGCGGCAGCCTGGCGGACAGCTCCTTCCCCGGCTTCATGGATCTGGTCAAGCGTCAGCTGCGGGAAGACTACCGCGACGAAGACTTGACCGAAGAAGGCCTGCGCATCTTCACCAGTTTCGATCCGATCCTGCAGATGAAGGCTGAAGCCTCGGTCGAGGACACTTTCAAGCGGCTGGGTGGGCGCAAGGGCGCCGACGAAGTTGAAGCGGCCATGGTGGTGACCAACCCGGAAACCGGTGAAGTCCAGGCCATGATCGGCAGCCGGCAGGCCAGTTTCGCCGGTTTCAACCGAGCGCTGGATGCGGTGCGTCCGATTGGCTCGCTGATCAAGCCGGCGGTGTACCTCACCGCCCTGGAAAAGCCGAGCCAATACACGCTGACCAGTTGGCTGTCGGATGAGACCTTCTCGGTCAAGGGCGCCGATGGCCAGGTCTGGAAACCGCAGAACTATGATCGTCGTTCCCACGGCACAGTGTTCCTGTACCAGGGGCTGGCGCATTCCTACAACCTGTCGACGGCTCGCCTCGGGCTGGAAGTCGGCGTGCCGAACGTACTCAAGACCCTGGCGCGCCTGGGGGTTAGTCGCGAATTCCCGGCGTTCCCATCGATGTTGCTGGGGGCCGGTGGCCTTACGCCGATCGAAGTGGCGGCCATGTACCAGACGCTGGCCAACGGCGGCTTCAATACGCCGATGCGCGGGATCCGCAGCGTGCTGACCGCCGATGGCGAACCGCTCAAGCGTTATCCGTTCCAGGTCCAGCAGCGTTTCGATCCGGCCTCCATTTACCTGATCCAGAGCGCGATGCAGCGGGTCATGCGTGAAGGCACCGGCAGCTCGGTCTATAACGTGCTGCCCCGGACCCTGACCCTGGCGGGCAAGACCGGTACCAGTAACGACTCGCGCGACAGCTGGTTTGCCGGCTTCAGCCAGGACCTGCTGGCGGTGGTCTGGCTCGGACGTGATGACAATGGCAAGACCCCGTTCACCGGTGCCACCGGTGCGCTGCAGGTCTGGACCAGCTTCATGCGCAAGGCCGACCCGTTGCCGCTGGACATGCCGCAACCGGACAACATCGTCCAGGCGTGGGTTGATTCGCGCACGGGGCAAGGCTCCGATGCCAATTGCCCGGGCGCCGTGCAGATGCCGTATATTCGCGGCAGCGAACCGCCACCCGGTGCAGCCTGTGGCGGCACGAATCCCGCCGAATCGGTGATGGATTGGGTCAAGGACTGGATGAATTAAGCAAAGAGGGTTTCAAGTGAACAAGTGGTTGATTCCAGCGGTAACGGCCGTGGCTTTGCTCAGTGGTTGCTCTACCGTACAACGCGGTTCGATTCCGGTCGTTGATTCCGGCACCGCTGTTTCCAACAGCGAGCGGGTCTCGGCCAATGGCGGTTTCCGTCAAACGACAGTGAAGCGGCCGGCGCAGGGCCAGGTCCAGGCAATCCCGCAGGGCGACACCGGTGTCGTCGTGATGGTGCCTGGTGGCGGCGCGACGACCTCGGCGCCGATCAGCAGCACGCCGATCACGCCGGGCCCGATCACCCCCGGGCCAATCGAAACCTCGCCGATCGACCAGGGCAGCTACAGCATGCCTTCGACGCCGAGCAGCATTCCATCGGCAGGAGCCGGTGGTCTGTCCGCCGATGAACAGCTCGACGGCCCGGTTCTGGCCCTGTTGACCACGGCGCAACAGCAACAGGCCGGTGGTGACCTCAACGGTGCGTCTTCCAGCCTGGAGCGTGCCCAGCGTGTCGCGCCGCGCGAACCCCAGGTGCTTTATCGCCTGGCCCAGGTGCGCATGGCCCAGGGCGATGCGCCGCAAGCCGAACAGCTGGCCCGTCGTGGCCTGACATTCTCCAGTGGTCGCCCGGCACTTCAGGCCAGCCTGTGGGAGTTGATCGCCCAGGCCCGTGAGAAACAGGGCGATTCCGCTGGCGCGGCATTGGCCCGTCAGAAGGCCAAGGTTTCGCTTTGATGGATACGCGTTTTCCTCAAATCGCCGATCAGTTGTTGTTGATCGAGCGGGAACTGCGGGTCCAGGGCTGGTGGAGCGATGTTTCGCCTTCGGCGCAGGCACTGGCCAGTGTCGAGCCGTTCGCGGTCGACACCCTGGACTTCGAGCAATGGCTGCAATGGATCTTCCTGCCCAGGATGAAAGCCATCCTGGAAAACGACCTGCCGCTGCCCAACGCCTCGGGCATCCTTGCCATGGCCGAGATGGTCTATGCCCAGCGGCCAGGGCAGGGCATCGAGTTGCAGCGGCTGCTGGCGCAGTTCGATCAGTTGATCAGCAACGCCGGCTGACCGGCATTACTGACAATTCTCCTCGATTTGCTTGCGGGTCTCGTCGATCCGCTGGCGCCGCTCTTCTTCGGTGAGGCGACGCATTTCCCCCTCTACGTCTTCGCGCACCCTGGGGTTGTTCTGCAATTGCGCCAGATTGGTCCGGGCCTGTTCGCAGAACGCCTTGAGTTGGGCTTCCTGCTCGGCAATCTGTTTCTTGACCTGTTGGTCGATGGCCTTCTGGTCGCCAATGACTCCGCCAGACGGCGGTGCCGCCGGTTTGGCGGGCGGCGGGGCGGACTTGATCACGGTCGTGGCCTCCGTGCCTTCGGGCGGCTGGGCGCCGAAGTGGGTAACGCCTTGGGCGTCCACCCATTTGTAGACCTGACCGGCCATGCACATCGGGCTCAGGCCAACCAGCAGGCTGGCCGTCAAGAAGATCATTCGCATGCTGTTTCCTTGTCATGGGTTGCGCAATTGAAGCTAACACAGTTGCCGTTTAAAGGTTTTTTCTTGCGTTCTCATGCGCTTACTTCGAATAAAACACATAGACGACTTGACTTGAAGGAGGCGAAACAGAAGAATCCAAAGTCCGCTGTAGAGGGACTGCCAGAAGCAGACCCACTCAGCAGATCATGAGGCGCACATCCGCGCCGACCTGTTACACCCGCAACGCGTTACCTCGCGCTGGGTGGGAAAGGCCCGCAACACTTGGGACGATCCCAATACTTGCTCAGTCAGTGCTGACGTAGTCGGCGACCACCGTCGCTCATGCTCTGCCGAGAAGTAAACCTATTAAGACCCGTCCCTTTCTTGTGGGTCGGTATTCTGGCGTTTTAGAGGTGAACAACGTGGAGCTTTTATCTGGCGGTGAGATGCTCGTCCGCTTTTTGCGTGACGAAGGCGTCAAATATATCTACGGGTACCCCGGTGGTGCTCTTCTTCATGTCTATGATGCCCTGTTCAAAGAACCGGAAGTGACCCATATCCTGGTTCGTCACGAGCAGGCCGCCACCCATATGGCTGACGGCTATGCCCGTGCCACCGGCAAGGCCGGCGTGGTACTGGTGACTTCCGGTCCAGGCGCCACGAACGCCATCACCGGTATCGCCACCGCGTACATGGACTCCATCCCGATGGTGATCATTTCCGGCCAGGTGCCCAGCACCATGGTGGGTACCGACGCATTCCAGGAAACCGACATGATCGGTATCTCCCGGCCGATCGTGAAGCACAGCTTCATGATCAAGCACGCGTCGGAAATCCCGGAAGTCATGAAGAAGGCCTTCTACCTGGCAGAATCCGGTCGTCCGGGCCCGGTCGTGGTCGATGTTCCGAAAGACATGACCAACCCGGCCGAGAAGTTCGAATACATCTTCCCGAAAAAAGCCAAGCTGCGTTCCTACAGCCCGGCCGTGCGCGGCCACTCCGGGCAAATCCGCAAGGCAGCCGAAATGCTCCTGGCAGCCAAGCGCCCTGTGCTGTACTCCGGTGGTGGCGTGATCCTCGGTGGTGGCTCCGCGCCGCTGACCGAACTGGCGAAAATGCTCAACCTGCCGGTCACCAATACGCTGATGGGCCTGGGCGCGTTCCCGGGCACCGACCGTCAGTTCATCGGTATGCTCGGCATGCACGGCAGCTACACCGCCAACCTGGCGATGCACCACGCCGATGTGATCCTGGCGGTCGGCGCACGTTTCGACGACCGCGTCATCAATGGTCCGGCGAAATTCTGCCCGAACGCCAAGATCATCCACATCGACATCGACCCGGCGTCCATCTCCAAGACCATCAAGGCAGACGTGCCGATTGTCGGTCCTGTAGAGAGCGTGCTGACCGAAATGGTCGCCATCCTCAAGGAAATCGGCGAGGTTCCAAACAAGGAATCCGTGGCCAGTTGGTGGAAGCAGGTTGATGAATGGCGCGGCGATCGCGGCCTGTTCCCTTATGACAAGGGTGACGGCAGCGTGATCAAGCCGCAGACCGTGATCGAAACCCTGTGCGAAGTGACCAAGGGCGATGCCTTTGTGACCTCCGACGTGGGCCAGCACCAGATGTTCGCTGCGCAGTACTACAAGTTCGACAAGCCCAATCGCTGGATCAACTCTGGCGGCCTGGGCACCATGGGCTTCGGTTTTCCGGCGGCCATGGGCATCAAGTTAAGCTTTCCAGAGGCTGATGTCGCCTGCGTCACGGGCGAAGGCAGCATCCAGATGAACATCCAGGAACTGTCCACCTGCCTGCAATACGGTTTGCCGGTGAAGATCGTGATCCTGAACAACGGCGTGTTGGGGATGGTTCGCCAGTGGCAGGACATGAGCTACGGCAGCCGTCACTCGCACTCGTACATGGAATCGTTGCCTGATTTCGTCAAGCTGGCAGAGGCCTACGGTCACGTTGGCGTGCGCATCACCGAATCGAAGGATTTGAAGTCGAAGATGGAGGAAGCGTTCGCCATGAAGGATCGCCTGGTGGTGATCGATATTGCGGTCGACACCAGCGAGCACGTCTACCCGATGCAGATCAAAGACGGCTCCATGCGCGATATGTGGCTGAGCAAGACGGAGCGTACCTAATCATGCGACATATTATTTCCCTGCTTCTGGAAAACGAACCAGGTGCGCTGTCTCGTGTTGTGGGCCTGTTCTCGCAGCGCAACTACAACATCGAAAGCCTGACCGTGGCGCCAACCGAAGATCCGACCCTGTCGCGTCTGACGCTGACCACCGTAGGGCACGATGAAATCATCGAGCAGATCACCAAGAACCTGAACAAGCTGATCGAGGTGGTCAAGCTGGTGGACCTGTCGGAAAGCGCTCACATCGAGCGTGAACTGATGCTGGTCAAGGTCAAGGCCACCGGCGCCCAGCGCGCCGAGATCAAACGCACTACCGATATTTATCGTGGGCAGATCGTCGATGTCAGCGCCAGCGTCTATACCGTTCAGTTGACCGGTACCAGCGACAAGCTCGACAGCTTCATTCAATCGATCGGCACTGCCTCGATTCTGGAAACCGTACGCAGTGGCGTCACCGGGATTGCCCGTGGCGACAAAGTACTGAGCATCTAACCAAATTAGCGAATGGCCTGAACGGCCGGATATAGGGGAAATTCATGAAAGTTTTCTACGATAAAGACTGCGACCTGTCGATCATCCAGGGCAAGAAAGTCGCCATCATCGGCTACGGCTCCCAAGGTCACGCCCAAGCGTGCAACCTGAAAGATTCCGGCGTTGACGTGACTGTCGGCCTGCGTAAAGGCTCGGCCACCGTTGCCAAGGCCGAGGCCCATGGCCTGAAAGTGACCGACGTGGCTTCTGCCGTTGCTGCGGCCGACCTGGTCATGATCCTGACCCCGGACGAGTTCCAATCGGCGCTGTACAAGAACGAAATCGAACCGAACATCAAGAAAGGCGCCACCCTGGCCTTCTCCCACGGTTTCGCGATCCACTACAACCAGGTTGTGCCACGTGCCGACCTCGACGTGATCATGATCGCGCCGAAGGCCCCGGGTCACACCGTGCGTTCCGAGTTCGTGAAAGGCGGCGGTATCCCTGACCTGATCGCGATCTACCAGGATGCGTCCGGCAACGCCAAGAACGTGGCCCTGTCCTACGCTGCTGGCGTGGGTGGCGGCCGTACCGGCATCATCGAAACCACCTTCAAGGACGAAACCGAAACCGACCTGTTCGGCGAGCAAGCCGTTCTGTGCGGCGGTACCGTCGAGCTGGTCAAGGCCGGTTTCGAAACCCTGGTTGAAGCTGGCTACGCGCCGGAAATGGCCTACTTCGAGTGCCTGCACGAACTGAAGCTGATCGTTGACCTCATGTATGAAGGCGGTATCGCCAACATGAACTACTCGATCTCCAACAACGCCGAATACGGCGAGTACGTGACCGGTCCGGAAGTCATCAACGCCGAATCCCGTCAGGCCATGCGCAACGCCCTGAAACGTATTCAGGACGGCGAATACGCCAAGATGTTCATCAGCGAAGGCGCTACCGGCTATCCTTCGATGACCGCCAAGCGTCGCAACAATGCCGCTCACGGTATCGAAATCATCGGCGAGCAACTGCGCTCGATGATGCCGTGGATCGGTGCCAACAAGATCGTCGACAAAGCCAAGAACTAAGTCGCGAACTTGATCGAAAAACGCGGCCTCGGCCGCGTTTTTTCGTTTGGGCGGTGGCTTCTGGTATAAAGCTGCATCGTTTGCGGCCGAACCGTCGTCCCAGACATCTGTCGAATTTTTTCACACCGTTGCAAGGTATTGTCCATGAGCGAACGTCCCGACGAGCCAAACCAGGCTCCTGACGCCGAAAGCCTGTTGCCCATCGATGAGCACGTCGAAGAAGGCCATGACGCTGAAGGCCGTAAGGTCCGGCATCGTGGCATCTATCTGTTGCCGAACCTGTTCACCACCGCGAACCTGTTCGCCGGTTTCTATTCCATCATCAGCTCCATGAGTGCCCAGGCTGCCTTGAGCGCTGGCGATAGCGCAGGGGCGAGCCGTTACTTCGCGTTCGCCGCCATTGCGATCTTCGTCGCCATGGTGCTCGATGGCCTGGACGGGCGCGTGGCTCGCATGACCAATACCCAGAGTGCGTTTGGCGCCGAATATGATTCGCTGTCCGACATGGTCGCTTTTGGCGTCGCTCCCGCCTTGCTGGCGTTCGGTTGGGCGCTGGGGGACATGGGCAAGGTCGGCTGGATGGTTGCCTTTATCTATGTGGCGGGGGCGGCGTTGCGCCTGGCTCGTTTCAACACCCAGGTTGGCAAGGCTGACAAACGTTACTTCATCGGCCTGGCCAGTCCGGCTGCGGCGGGTGTCGTGGCAGGTGTTGTCTGGGCATTCAGCGACTACGGCATCCAGGGGTCGAAAATGTCGTTCCTGGTGGCGTTGCTGGTTGCGGCGGCCGGGATGTTGATGGTCAGTAATATCAAGTACAACAGCTTCAAGGAGCTGGATCTGAAGGGCCGTGTGCCGTTCGTGGCGATTCTGGCGGTGGTGCTGGTGTTCGCAGTGGTGTTCAGTGATCCGCCGCGTATCCTGTTGTTGGTGTTCCTGGGCTATGCCGCCTCCGGACCGGTGCAATACTTGTTGCGTCTTCGCCGACGCTAAACGTTGCCTTAATGTAATTTCCCCCATACTCCGCAGTCTATTGGTGCACCTGCCCTCCAATACTGCGGAGTTGTCATGCTGATCAAGATCCCCAAGTCGTCCGACTGCCGTGAATCGGACGTCACGCCCGAATCCCTCTATCTATCCCGTCGACAAATGCTCGGTGCAACCCTGGCTGGCCTCGCCGTCAGCGGCTTGCCTCAATGGGCCAGTGCTGCCGATGCGGCGCGGTATGCCGATGTCGAGCCCGGCAAGGCGCCGTCCTGGTTTGCCGAGAAACTGCCTTCAGTCCAATGGGGCGCGGTCACGGTCAAGAATGAGCCCATCACGCCGTTCAAGGACGCGACCCATTACAACAACTTCTATGAGTTCGGAACCGACAAGGGAGACCCGGCAGCCAATGCCGGGTCGTTGAAGACCGAGCCCTGGAGCGTGGTCGTGGACGGGGAGGTGGGCAAGCCGGGACGCTACGGGTTGGAAGACTTCATGAAGCCTTATCAACTGGAAGAGCGTATCTATCGATTGCGCTGTGTCGAGGCCTGGTCGATGGTTATTCCGTGGATTGGCTTCCCCATCTCTGCATTGCTCAAGCAGGTCGAGCCGACCTCCAAGGCCAAGTACATCCGCTTCGAAACCCTGCAGGATCCCAAGGTCATGCCGGGGCAGCGTTCCGGTTTCGCCTTGATCAACTGGCCATATGTCGAAGGCTTGCGATTGGATGAGGCCATGAATCCGTTGGCTATCCTGGCGGTGGGAATGTACGGACGGGAGTTGCCGAACCAGAATGGCGCGCCGCTGCGGCTAGTGGTCCCATGGAAATACGGTTTCAAAAGTGTGAAGTCCATCGTGCGTATCAGTCTGGTGAGTGAGCAGCCGAAGACGACTTGGCAGAGCATCGCGTCTGACGAATACGGTTTCTATGCCAACGTCAATCCGACGGTCGATCATCCGCGGTGGACCCAGGCGCATGAGCGTCGTTTACCGAGCGGGCTGTTCAGTCCCAATGTTCGCGATACGTTGATGTTCAACGGCTATCAGGATGAAGTCGCTTCTTTATATGCAGGGATGGACCTGAGGAAGGACTACTGATGCGTTTTCCAGTCTGGCGAATCGGCGTCTTCATCGCGGCGGCGATCTGGCCCTTGTTCTGGCTTTACGAGGCCTTGATGAACTCGCTGGGTCCTGACCCGGGCAAGGTGCTGGTGGATCGGCTCGGGTTGGGCACGTTGATCCTGTTGTTGATCACCTTGAGCATGACGCCGCTGCAAAAGCTGACGGGATGGGCAGGGTGGATTGCGGTCAGGCGGCAGTTGGGGTTGTGGTGCTTTACTTATGTGGTGCTGCATTTGAGCGGGTATGCGGCGTTCATATTGGGGTTCGACTGGTCGCAGCTGGGCGTCGAGTTGAGCAAGCGGCCTTACATTATTGTCGGGGCGCTTGGCTTTCTCGGCCTGCTGGCGCTGGCGGTCACATCCAATCGCTACAGTCAGCGGCGGCTTGGCGTGCGCTGGAAGAAATTGCACCGCCTGGTTTATCTGATCCTGGGGCTTGGGTTGTTGCATATGCTGTGGATCGTGCGGGCAGATCTGAAGGAGTGGGCGATATACGCCTTTATAGGGGCTGTACTGTTGATGCTGAGAGTCCCGCCGGTTATGCGTCGGATCCCGCGTTTGCTGGGTAGGAAAGTTCCTTCTGCAACAAAAGCGTAATTAGGGGTTGACGGCAGATTCTGGAAGTCTATAATTCGCCCCACTTCCGGCGCAGTCGAAACGGAAAACTCCTTGAGATTCAATGAGTTAAGTAAGTTTCGAAGGTGTTGGGCTTCAGTTCATCGACGCCCGGAAGGAGCAGATAGAGCGGTGTTGTTTGGCTCTATCAGCGGTTCGATCTTCTCGGTCGAAAGCGGTGAAAAAGAGGTGTTGACAGCAGCGAGTAACGCTGTAGAATTCGCCTCCCGCTAACGAGAGATCGGAAGCGCA